>NZ_QUDJ01000015.1:0-3287 GCF_003477565.1 Alistipes sp. AF48-12 | reverse complement strand
GTCGTCGTGGCCCTTCGGACAAGCCACCGTCGGAAGGCTTCGGCATTCCCGGATTTTAAGCGGAAAGCCAGCGCGGCGATCATTTCGAGCGAATACAGCTCGACAATACCGCCGTCACGGTTGCGCTCCCGGCGGTAAACCCGCTCCTCACGGAGTATGCCGCTTTTGAGTATGGAGCGGATGTTGCTCCCCACGGCAGGAACGAAGACTCCGAACAGGTCGGCAATCTGGTGGCGCGTGAGCCATACACGGTTCTCCGGCGTGTGGATTTCCACCCGCCCGTTTTCAATGCTGATAGGTTCTCTTGTCGTCATAGTCATACAAATTTATCAATTTTTGTTATACTGTTCAACCGTTTACCGTTATAATATCTGCCGTTTCCGGTTCGTCCTCCTCGTAGAGATTTATTTTCCGGCCTTTGGTCTGTTCTTTCAGACGTTTCATGTCCTCGTCCACCTTGCGGTCGGTCACTTTGGCGTAAATCTGCGTGGTGGAAATGCTCTTGTGTCCCATCATGCGGCTGACAGTTTCGATAGGCACACCCAGCGAGAGCGTGATATGTGTCCCGAAATTGTGCCTCGCCTTGTGAAAGGTCATGTCGAAGCCGTATGTCCGTCCCAGTTCTCTGGTGAGCTTGATGAGATACCCCCGGCAATAGAGATTGAAAATCCTGTCGCTTTTACGCTCGTGGCGGTATTTCTCGATGATCTGCAACGGCACGTTCAGCAGGCGGATGGCCGAGGGCGTTTCGGTCTTCTGGCGCCGGATGTGTATCCAGTACGTTCCGTCGTCCGACTGCGTGATGTCTTTTTCGGACAAGCGTTTCAGGTCGGCGTAGGACAACCCCGTGAAGGTAGCGAAGAGAAACCAGTCCCGCACCCGCTGGAGGTTGGGTTTATCGACGGGAGTTTCCATCAGCTTTTTGAGGTCTTCGAGTTTCAAATGGCGGCTCTTGCGCCGGGGCAGTTCCGGGTGCAGCTTCCCGTAAGGGTCGCGCCGGAGTGTACCCTGACTGACAGCCCGCTTGGTCATTTTCTTCAACCGGTAAAGATGCTCGTGTACTGTCTTGGGTTTCATTTCACGATCTGTACGCAGGAATATTTCAAAATCATCGTAGAACTCCCGGTCAAGGCTCCGCAACGCTACATCCTCCTTTTCCTTCCTTTTTTTCACGAAGGAGGCTAAAATATTATAGGAGTTCTCGTAACTTTCATAGGTTTCTTCCTTGCGATCCACGCCGACACGCTTGCGGAACTCCTCGTTATGCTCGCGGAACAAGGCAAGGAGGGTGAACGGTTTCTGCCCGATTCCTTCCACGGCGTTTTTGACCAGCTCGGCCGTCACGAAACCGAGGCTTTTACGAATATGACGGTAATGTCCGGTGATTTTTTCGGTCAGTTTCTCTATTGCCTGGTTTACCGTTCGGGCGTTCTCGCTTCGTCCGTTCGCCCTTTTGGTTTCCGGATTCCAAAGCGATGGATCGACAAACGCGTTGATATTGATCGGGGCCGACTTGGCGTCGATGCTTACCTTGCATAACAATTTACATGTTCCGTCCTTGCGGACTTTCGTGCGGTTGATGTAGAACAGCAGGGAGAACGTGCTGCGGCGTTTTATCTCTTTATTATTCGTTTCCATAATCGTTGTGAATTTGATTGTCAATGATAGATTAAATAGCTACGGAGAAGCGGCCGGCAATCTTTTCCTCTAAAGACCGGGTATCCATGTCGATCTTGTCATCGGTCACTTTGGCGTAAATCTGCGTCGTGGAAATGCGGCTATGCCCCAGCATTTTACTGACGGTTTCAAGCGGGACACCATGCGAAAGCGTGATCTCGGTGGCGTAGGTATGGCGTCCGCAGTGAAAGACGAGCTTCCGTTCAATTCCGCAAATGGCGGCAATACGTTTCAGTGTCCGGTTGAGTTCGTTGTTGCTGTACATCGGCAGCAGTTTTCCTTCCGGGGCCATATCCCGGTACTTGTCGAGGATGAGCAACGGTATGTCGAGCAACGGCACTTCATAGTCGATTTTCGTCTTCTTGCGGGCGGTCTTGATCCATACCTCACCGTCCTCGGCCACTTCCAGATCCTCCGTCGTCAGGCGGCACATGTCCCCGTAAGGGATACCCGTGTAGCAGGAGAAGAGGAACAGGTCGCGGATATGGTAGAGTTTCGGGTCGTGCAGGGGTGTGGTCATCAGCCGTTGTAACTCTGCGGCGGTAAGGTATTTCTGTTCCCGCTCGGGATGTTCGGCTTCATACCCCGCGAACGGGTCGGCAGTGATAATCCCTTCCGCGATGGCTTCCCCGACAATCGTGTTCAACCGTGTGACAAGCAACACGATAGTTCCCAGGGCAAAGCGGCGCTCCGTGCGTAGGTAGAGGTCATAGTTGTCGATGAATGAACGGTTCAGGGCCGTGAAAGGAACATCCGACAACTTGTATTTCTCCTGGATGAAAGCAGCCACACAGTTACAAGCATAGCGGTAAGATTGCGCTGTTCCCTTTTCCCGGTTCACGCCGACACGTTTTTCGAAATGTTCGATGAACGTCCGGAAATAACCCAACAGGGTTTCCTGCCCGAAAGCCGTCCCCAACAACAGATTCCTTATTTCTTCAGCCGTTACATTCTCACGGGTGGCTGACAGTTCGTCATAAATGGAAATGGCTGAAGCTCGCAAATCGTCCAGTTGCCGGTTGATTTCCCGCGCGGCGTTACTTTTACCCGTGGCACGTCCGGATGCCCACAGTGCAACGGGTACGGACATTTTCGCACTAAAAGCCGCTTCTGAAAATTTGCCGACGGCAAGTTTCGCCATGACCGGGCAATGTCCCTCGTCATTCATTTCGCTCTTTTTGAGGTAGAACGTAACCGTTACATCCGTCTGTTTCATAACTCTATTTTTTTTATGTTGCAAAATTACTTGATATATAGCTATTTACAGTTATGAAAATTATAGCGGAACAAAGAATAAAACCCCGGATGCCGGTAACATAACCTGTATTTCCATGAAAAACGGAAAAAAACGGTTATCTTTACGGGCAAAATATAGGGTTCTTTGCATGGTGAACGGTAAAACCGCAGGTGGTCAAGCGTTATTTTGCCGGATTATCCGGGGCTAAAAAAGGTAACGGATAAGTAGCAAATCTTTCTCTTAACCTTTCATTATCCTGCATTTTAGCGATTTGGAAAGGTATAGAAGAATTTGGCTTAACTCTCCTCAATACCAAACACTTACTTTATTTATCCAAATTTTGCCGTTTTTTTGCGAGTTCTTTGTATATTTG
>NZ_QUDJ01000014.1:0-104796 GCF_003477565.1 Alistipes sp. AF48-12 | reverse complement strand
TAGCGATTTGGAAAGGTATAGAAGAATTTGGCTTAACTCTCCTCAATACCAAACACTTACTTTATTTATCCAAATTTTGCCGTTTTTTTGCGAGTTCTTTGTATATTTGCAGGTGAAAATCAAACGGAAACTCAGCACAGAGGGAACTGCCTTGTCGTCGCTTTGCTTCAAAAAAGTCGAATTCCGGTTGCCTCCATGTATTTCCGAATGTCTAACTATTAATCGTAAAAGCTTATGAAAGAGTTGGTTAACCAGATCAAAGAACAAATTGACGTCTTTATGGCCAATGCAGATCTGCAGGTTGAAAAAAACAACAAAGCAGCCGGAACCCGTGCGCGCAAAGCAGCGCTGGAACTGTCCAAACTGCTGAAAGATTTTCGTAAAGTATCTGTTGAAGAAGCAAAAAAATAGTTTTCGACAACAAATTCGACAAACGGAGCGTCCTCAAAAAGGGATGCTCCGTTTGCTTTCGCTCCCCCCGGACGGGACCCGACACGGACGCTCACTTCTCGGCCGTTTTGCCGAGTTTCGACATAAACGCGGCGATCTCCGGCGCATTGAAAACGAATCCGGCATCCAGCAGTTTCCGGGGAATCGCGCACGGGCCCGAAACCAGCATACCGGAAGCCTCTCCATAAAGCAGCCGGAGCGCCCAACCGGGAACCGCCACGTGTAGACGGGCGGCGTAATGGCGGGCGGCGGCTCGGGCGAACGCCGCATTGGTCAGCCGTTCGGGAGCCGTCAGGTTGATCGCCCCGGCCAGCATATCCGACGAAAGGATAAAAGTCAGCGCACGCACCAGATCGCCAATGTCGATCCATGCAAAAATCTGCGCGCCCGACGCAATGCGGACGGCGATCCCTTTGCGAAACGGGAAAGCCATTTTTGCGAAAGCGCCTTCGTCCGGGGCGAGCACTACGCCGAAACGGGCGACCGCCAACCGTATCCCCGGAACCACCCGGCTCGCTTCCCGCTCCCAGCTTTCGCAGAGGTCGGACAGGAAGCTCGTTCCCTTGACCGCCGTGTATTCGTCGTAACAACCCTGATCGGGGTAATAACCGACGGCGGACGCCGAAACGAAAACCTTCGGCGCGGGATTCATTTCGTTGATTGCGGCCACCAGCTTACGGGTCGTCCCGATCCGGCTGTCGTACAGTTGCTTTTTATAGGCGTCGCTCCACCGCCGGTCGATCGGCGCGCCGGCCAGATTGACCACGGCCCCGCAGCCCGCAAGCGCCGCCGCGAGCGACTCCTGCGACCGGAAA
Source organism: Alistipes sp. AF48-12 (assembly GCF_003477565.1). Classification (NCBI taxonomy): domain Bacteria; kingdom Pseudomonadati; phylum Bacteroidota; class Bacteroidia; order Bacteroidales; family Rikenellaceae; genus Alistipes; species Alistipes sp. AF48-12. Next base: position 103,531 of record NZ_QUDJ01000014.1, on the reverse strand, counting down.
GCCGAACGTCCCAGCGGAACGGCCCGATGCCCCAATCCCGTCAGATGGGCCGTCAGATGCGTACCGATAAACCCGGTTGCTCCCGAAATCGCAATTTTCATCGGATGATCTCCCAAACGGCCACTCCCCCCGTCGTAACCCGGAACAACGGATGCGGCTCGATGCTGCGCACGGCAATCAGCCGCATATAGTTTTTCGGGGAACGGAGTTCCAGCTTTCTTTTTAAATGTTCGAATTCATAATCGAGCTGTCCGCAGGAGACCGTCAGACGGACGACGGCAATGCCGAGCACGACCTTCGTCGCATCGAACCGGTACCCCCTGCGCACGGATTCTTCCCAGACGGCTTCGAGATAGCGGTCGATCGCCCGCACCGGGTCTTCCGCCTCCTTGAAACGCGCCAGTTGCGGATGGTTCCGGTAACCGGACGTCCGGCCGCAAAGCACCTCCCGCGCCAGCAACCCTTCGCGCCAGCAGGCCGTCAGACCAGCCGGATCCAGATACTTCGGATGTATCGACCACAATCGCATCGCTTTATCGGAATTAGACATTATCTTTGCCGGAAACTTCGCACGCCGCAATGAAAAAGCTTTGCCTTTACGGCCTTTTATGGCTGTTTCCGATCGTTTTATGCGCCACAACTTATGCCCAGACAAAACCGATGCCGAAAACGGGCACCGTCAAGGGCCGCGTGACCGGCAGCGGCGACGACCGGCCGATCGCAGGCATCACCGTGCGGCTCGCGGGCGACACTCTCGCGGGAACGTCGAACGGCGACGGGTTGTTCCTGATCCGCCGCGTCCCGGTGGGATACAACACATTGTATGTCGCCGCCGAAGGATTCCACGCGGTCACCACCGAATCGTTCCTGGTCACGGCATCGGACACCGCCGTGGTAAACATCGCCCTCGACACGATGCAGGTAGCGCTGTCGGAAGTCGTCGTGGCGGTTTCGCCGCTCGCGGCGACGACCGAATCCCCCGTGTCGATGCGGCGGATCGGAACCGAAGAGATCGATATGACGCCCGGCGCGAACCGCGACATCTCGAAAGTGGTGCAATCAGCCCCCGGGGTCATCGCCACGGCCATCCAGCGCAACGACGTGCTCGTGCGCGGCGGCGGAGCCAACGAAAACAAATATTACCTCGACGGCATCGAAATCCCGGTGCTGAACCACTTCGCCGTGCAGGGCGGATCGGGCGGCAACGCCTCGCTGGTCAACACCGACCTGCTGCGTTCGGTCAACTTCTACACCGGGGCGTTCCCGGCCGCGTTCGGCAACGGCCTCAGTTCGGTGATGGACATGCGGATGCGCGACGGCAACCCGACGCGGTTCAAAGGCAAACTGATCCTCGGAGCGTCGGATTTCGGGATCAACTTCGATACGCCGGTTTCGAAAAACGGCAAGACCACGCTGCTGGCCTCCTATCGTCGCAGCTACCTGCAAATGCTGTTCAGCGTACTCGGCTTGCCCTTCCTGCCGACCTATAACGACTACCAGTTCAAACTGACCTCGAAACTCGGCGCGTCGGACGAATTTTACCTGATCGGACTCGGATCGTTCGACTACAACCGGCTGAATACCGGACTGAAAGACCCCGACGACGATCAAAAGTACATCCTCGGCTACCTGCCCGAAAACAGGCAGTCAAGCTACGTGTTCGGCGCGGGATACGTGCACCGTTTCCGGGCCGGGCAACTGCGCGTCGTGGTCAGTCGTAACGCTTTTACGAACAAACTCTACAAGCACGAACGCAACGACAAGTCGCTGCCGCGCACGATCGATTACAATACCGAGCAATCGGACAACCGGGTGCGGGCCGAAATCGAATTGCGGTCGGTCGGCGGCTTCCGCTTTACGGGCGGCGTCGGAGGCGGCAGCGGGCACTACGACAATACGACCCGGCGGCCGACTTACACCGGTGGCCAGCTCCGCACGGAACGGTTCGACAGCCGGCTCTCGTTCGGACGCTACGAACTGTTCGCCACGCTGAGCCGGGAATTTTTCGGGGAACGCTTTTCAGTGCTGCTCGGGCTACGGGCCGACGGAACGACCTATTCCTCCGAAATGCACAACCCGCTGCGACAACTTTCGCCGCGGCTGAGCCTCTCTTACAACTTCCGGCCGCAGTGGACGTTCAGCGCTTCGGTCGCGCGATATTACCAGGAACCGCCCTACACGTCGATGGGATACAGGGACAGCACCGGCGTACTGATCAACAAAGCGAACGGACTGCGATACATCGCCTCCGACCATTTCATCGCGGGAATCGCCTTTACGCCCGACGCGCACTCGCGCATTTCGGTCGAAGGCTTCTACAAGCGCTACTCGGACTATCCGGTATCGCTGATCGATTCGCTGCCGGTATCGACCGGCGACTTCGCCGACTATACGATCGGGGACGTTCCGGTGCGGTCGGTCGGCAAAGGACGCGCCTACGGGGTCGAACTCTCGTACCGCAACACGAACCTCGCGAACACGGTCGTCAACGTTTCGTACACGTTCCTGCACTCGCAGTTCAACCGTCCCGGCGCAGACCTGCGCCCGACGGACGAGTACGTCTCCTCCGATTGGGACGTGCGGCACATCCTGAACGTCTCGGCGATCCACAAGTTCGGGCGCAACTGGACGCTCGGCGCCAAATGGTATCTGACCGGCGGCAGCCCCTTCACGCCCTACGATTTCGGCCTCTCGTCGCAAACCGGAGCCTGGGACGCCCGACAGAGGCCCTACTACGATTACGCGCTGTACAATTCGCGGCGACTGCAGGCTTTCCACCAGCTCGACGTGCGGGCGGACAAAGTATGGTACTTCGCGAAATGGCGGCTCGGATTCTACGTCGACATTCAGAATCTCTACAACTTCAAAGCGGCCGGGCAGGATATCCTGATGCCCGAGACCGACGCTTCGGGGCAATACGTCCCCGATCCGCAGCGCCCCGGACACTACAAAATGAAGACCGTCGCGCACGACATCGGCGGCACCGTACTGCCGACGCTTGGCATCACCGTCGAATTTTAACGTACCGCACGCAAGCGCTTTGACGAACCGTACAAATTAGCTACCTTTGTTAAAATCGGATTTTTAGATACTATGAAAAAACAACTATTGACCGCCGTCGGCGCGCTGCTGTGCGCTCCGGGCGGATTCGCCCAAACACCGCAGGCGCTGCCGCTGTACCCCGACGGGGCCGTGGAAAGCAACGGATTCTCCGCAGCCGACGTCCGGCTGACCGCCACGAACCTCGACAAATGCGCGGAAGCCGATTATTTCGTTTTTCCGGCCGATCCGGCGCAAGCGACCGGACAGGCCGTCGTCATCTGTCCCGGAGGAGGGTATATCTCGCTGGCTTACGGTCACGAAGGACTCGACGTGGCCGAATGGATGAACGAGCACGGGATAACCGCCGTCGTACTGCGTTACCGGATGCCGAACGGGCATCCCGAAATTCCATTGAAAGACGCGCAGACGGCCCTGAAACTGGTGCGGCAGAAGGCCGCCGACTGGCACGTCGACCCGAACCGGGTCGGCATCATGGGATTTTCGGCCGGAGGGCACCTCGCCGCGACCGCAGCCACCCACTTCACCGGCCCGGAAGACCGGCCCGATTTCTCGATCCTGATCTACCCGGTCATCTCGATGGATTCGATCACGCATCAGGGATCGAAGGACAACCTGTTGGGCACGAACGCCCCGGCGGAGCTGGCCGAGCGCTATTCGAACGAAAAACAGGTTACCGACCAAACGCCGCGGGCATTTATCGCGCTCAGCGACGACGACAACGGCGTACCGCCCGCCAACAGCATCGGTTACTATTCCGCGCTCAAAAAGCACAACGTGCCGGCCGAACTGCACGTTTATCCGAGCGGCGGACACGGATGGGGCTGGCGCGATTCGTTCGAATACCACGACGAACTGCGCGCTTCGCTCGGCCGCTGGCTCGAAGAAATCCGCAAATAAGAATCGCCGAAAGCCCGTTACGATGAAAAAAATGGCATGGCTGGCAGTCCTTCCGCTGCTGTTGTCCGCCGCCGAAAGCCCGGGCCGGACACCCGAACCGAACCGACGCCCGAAGCGTTGCCGCTCTACCCGAAAGGCGCGCCGGAGAGTAACGGCCTGTCGGCGGACAGCGTCAAAGTATTACCCGACGTGATTTTCGGGGCGGTCGACGCCGACTACCTGGTGCTGCCGGCCGATCCGACGCAGGCGACCGGCCAGGCCGTCGTCATCTGTCCCGGCGGAGGATACGGAGCCGTCTGCTTCGATCACGAAGCTTACAGGTCGCCCGATGGTTTAATACGCAGGGCGTAACGGCCATTGTACTGCGTTACCGGATGCCGAACGGCCACCCCGAAATCCCGCTGAAAGACGCGCAGCAAATGCTGGAATTGGTACGCAAACAGGCCCCGAAATGGCGCGTCGATCCGCACCGGGTCGGCATCATCGGATTCTCGGCCGGAGGACACCTTGCCGCAGCCGCCTCGACGCTGTTCACCGGAGCGGACAACCGTCCCGATTTCACGATCCTGTGCTACGCGGCCACCTCGGACGATCCGGACATCATCGACAAGGAGACCTTCGGCAACCTGATCGGCCCGGACGCTTCCGCACCGGAGACGTTCCGTTATTCCTGCGAAAAACAAGTGACGGACCGAACGCCGCAGGCATTCATCGCCCTCAGCGACGACGACGACAACGTCCTGCCGGGCAACAGCACCCGCTACTACACGGCGCTGAAAAGCCGCAACGTTCCGGCCGAACTGCACATTTTCCCGACCGGCGGTCACGGCTGGGGCTGGAGCGAATCGTTCCGCTACAAGGACGAACTGCGCGCCGCGCTCGGCCGCTGGCTCGAAGAAATCCGCAAATAAAGAGTTTCCCTTATAATTAAGGAATAATTCACGGCGGAATTTCCTACCTTTGCGGAGGTCCGCTGCAACAACAGCGGAAACTTGTGTTCGAGACGACCTAAATAATACGATTACATATTAAACTCAATCAAAAAAAATGGAAAAGGGACCTATTTCTCAATTCATTACGCACCACTACCGCCACTTCAACGCGGCTGCGCTGATCGACGCCGCCAAAGGATACGAAGCCCACATGCAGGCAGGGGGTAAAATGATGATCACCCTCGGCGGTGCGATGAGTACCGCCGAACTCGGCATCTCGCTGGCCGAAATGATCCGCCAGGACAAAGTGCAGATCATCACCTGCACCGGCGCCAACCTCGAAGAAGACATCATGAACCTCGTCGCCCACTCGCACTACAAACGCGTGCCGCACTACCGCGACCTGACGCCGCAGGACGAATGGGAATTGCTCGAAAACCACATGAACCGCGTGACGGATACCTGCATCCCGGAAGAGGAAGCGTTCCGCCGCCTGCAACAACATATCTTCAAGATATGGAAAGACGCCGACGACAAAGGCGAACGCTACCTGCCGTACGAATTCATGTACAAGCTGCTGCGCAGCGGCGTACTGGAGCAGTACTACGAAATCGACCCGAAGAACAGTTGGATGCTGGCCGCCTGCGAAAAGAACATTCCGATCATCGTTCCGGGATGGGAAGACAGCACGATGGGCAACATTTTCACGTCGTACGTCATCAAAGGCGAACTGAAAGCCTCGACCGTCAAGGGCGGCATCGAAACGATGATCTTCCTGACCGAATGGTACCGCGCCAACAGCGGCGGCAAAGGCGTCGGATTCTTCCAAATCGCCGGCGGCATTTCGGGCGATTTCCCGATCTGCGTAGTGCCGATGATGTACCAGGATCTCGAATGGGAAGACGTGCCGTTCTGGGCCTACTTCTGCCAGATTTCGGACTCGACGACCTCGTACGGATCATATTCGGGCGCCGTTCCGAACGAAAAGATCACCTGGGGCAAACTCGCTCCGGACACCCCGAAATTCATCGTCGAATCGGACGCTACGATCGTGGCCCCGCTGATTTTCGCATACGTGCTGGGCTGGTAATTCCGCGCGCAATCGATTTCACAAAGCGGCCGGAACCTGCCGGCAATACACAGAAGCCTGGAGACATTGTAAATACGGTCTCCAGGCTTTGTCGTCGTATATCCCCCCCTGTTCCATCATCCGATATCAACCATCTTCTCCCGACAACAATCAGCGGAGCGCCTCGCTACCTGTATAAATCGGGGGAATTGAAGACGACGGTTTACGGTCACAAGAAGAAAAGGACGGGGGCTTCGATTCGGCGTCGGATAAAGAATTTCGTTTCGACGACTACGTTACGACCGTTTCCAGAAACAAAGCCCGTAGGTGGTTCAATGCCGGTACAGTGTATCTATACTTTGCCGGTAGACGACCCATACAAGAAAGGTTATGTGTATTGTACGGGTGTGGTTATCACCAAAAAAGACCGTGTCGGCATGGCATTGAAGATGTACTTTACCGACAGCGGAAAGAAAAAGGAATCCCGCTATCTCCGTTCGCTGCGCAAAAAGATATGGTACCGCAACGACGAATGGAAATACGATGCGGACATCGTCGCACGTACGGCTCAAAAATACTACGGAGAAAATATGTTCGGCGGATAGGAGATCGCACAAAACAAACGATAGGGAGAGTCGCCCCCCTATCGCCATGAAAACAGAATACGAGTTTACAGAAGTTTTGCGATTTTCTCCGCGAATACGTTTTTCGGAGCCGCGCCGATCTGCTTGTCGACGATCTGCCCGTTCTTGATGAACAAAATCGTCGGGATGTTGCGGACGGCATACTGCACGGCGATCGCATTGTTCGAATCGACGTCGCATTTGCCGATCGTCACTCTGCCTTCGTATTCGCCGGCCAGTTCGTCGATGATCGGAGCGACCATCCGGCAGGGGCCGCACCATTCGGCCCAGAAATCGATTACCAGCGGCTTGCCCGAATCGAGCAATCCCTGCAGATTTTCGGATGTGATAGTAAGTGCCATAATTTCGGTATTTTTAAAGTTTATGTTTCACTGTGGTCGTACAAAGGTCATAATAACATCCGACAAAAGCACGCGGCGACGGCAAAAGTAATCAACAACTTATTCAACATTCCGACTGGCAGACGAATACACACTTACGGATCAAATAGTTACATCAGCGTATACTGCAACGCATAGTCTTCCAGAAACCGCACCATGTCGCCGGTCATATCGACCTTCACGCTCTTCGAATACAAATTTACTGCCACATCGGCTGCCGGATCGTACACCTTGACGCGGAGCATCACCTTACCGCGGTTGTCCTTCACCGTACAGGAAAGCTTCCCGATCAACTCTTCGGTCAGATCGTTCACCGGTACCATTACGGTAACCTCTTTCATCAGCGTTTCCTGCGCTTCGGAAAGCATCATCATCGACGTGATTTTCGCTTCGAGCTCACTCGGATTGTAGATGCGAGGACCCACCTTCCCCCGGATGAACAGGTAATATCCTTCGAACATATAGCGGCGGAAATTCTCGTATTCCTTCGAAAAGAGCACGAATTCGTGCGAACCGTTGTAATCCTCGATCGTGAACCGTCCGTAAGGCTTGCCGGTTTTGGTCGTCAGGTGCATCACCGATGTCACCATGCCGGCGACCATGAAGTCGCGCCCGTTCATCGACGACAGGTCGGACAGGTCGCCGAGCGAGCAGTTGCAATAGTGACGGATAATAACCGAGAAATCGTCCAGCGGATGCGACGACAAGTAGATACCGATTACCTCGCGTTCGCGGTTCAACATTTCCAGCTTCGACCACGGCGTATGCTGCGGCGGCTCCGGCTTCTGCACCGAAGACTCGGCGGCCGTTTCGCCGAACAGGCTTTGCTGCACGTTGTTTTTGTCGTTCTGGATGCGGTTTCCGTAACGGATCAGCGCGTCGAGCATCGTCATATCGTGGTCGTCCTTGGCCAGGTAAGCGCTCCGCGGGAACGAACTGATCGTGTCGAACGCTCCGCCGAGCACGAGGTTTTCGAGCGTTTTCTTATTGACGGCCTGCAGGTTCACCCGTTCGACGAAATCATAGATCGACGTGAACTTACCGCCCTCTTTGCGCACCTCGATGATATTCTGGACGGCGGCCTCGCCCACGCCTTTGATCGCCGCCATGCCGAAACGCACGTTGCCGTCCTCATCGACCGAGAAGCGCGACTTACTGTAATTGACGTCCGGGCCCAGTACCGACAGCCCCATCCGCTTGCACTCGTCCATAAAGAAGCTGATCTTCTTGATATCCGACAGGTTGCGGCTCAGCAGCGCCGCCATGAATTCGGCCGGATAATGCGCTTTCAGGTAGGCCGTCTGGTACGAAACGTAGGCGTAGCAGGTCGAGTGCGACTTGTTGAACGCATACGATGCGAACGCCTCCCAATCGCCCCATATCTTTTCGCAGATTTTCGGGTCGTGACCGTTCTTTTTAGCCCCTTCGATGAACTTGGGCTTCATCTTATCCAGCACGTCCCGTTTTTTCTTCCCCATCGCCTTGCGCAGCGTATCGGCCTCGCCGCCCGAAAAACCGGCCAGCTTTTGCGACAGCAGCATGACCTGTTCCTGATAGACCGTAATCCCGTACGTGTCCTTCAGGTACTCCTCCATGTCGGCAATCTCGTAGGTCACCGGTTCCAGCCCGTGCTTGCGGGCGATGAAGTTCGGGATGTACTCCATCGGGCCCGGGCGGTACAGCGCGTTCATCGCGATCAAATCTTCGAACCGGTTCGGCTTCAGGTTGCGCAGGTGCTTTTTCATGCCCGGCGACTCGAACTGGAACAGGCCGGTCGTCTCGCCGCGGCTGTACAATTCGTACGTAGGGCCGTCGTCCAGCGGGATCGCGTCGATATCGAGCTTCCGCCCGGTCGTCGATTCGATATTTTCGAGCGCATCCTTGATAATCGACAACGTTTTGAGTCCCAGGAAGTCCATCTTAATCAGGCCGACGCTCTCGACCAGCTTGCCTTCGTACTGCACCACGTTCAGCTCGGCGTCCTTCGCGATCGCGATCGGGGCGAACAGTTCGAGGTCATCCTGCCCGATAATCACGCCGCAGGCATGTACGCCGGTCTGGCGCACCGACCCTTCGAGCTTCTCGGCATAACGCATCGTATCGCGCACCAGCGGGTCGGGCGATTCCTTCTCGGCCAGCAGTTCGGGAGATTCTTTATAGGCTTTCGGGAACGACATCCCCGGTTTTTCGGGAACCAGCTTCGCCAGGCGGTTGCTTTCCGAAAGCGGCAGCTTCTGAATCCGCGCCACGTCTTTGATGGCCATTTTCGGAGCCATCGTCCCGAACGTGATGATCTGCGCGACGCGCTTGCTGCCGTATTTTTCGGTCACGTAATGCAGCACGTCGGCGCGGCCGTCCTCGTCGAAATCGACGTCGACGTCCGGCAGCGAAATACGATCCGGATTCAGGAAACGTTCGAACAGCAGGTCGTATTTCATCGGATCTATGCTGGTGATTTTCAGCGCATAGGCAACCACCGACCCGGCCGCCGACCCACGACCCGGCCCGACCGACACGCCCATCTCGCGCGCCGCACGAATAAAGTCCCACACGATCAGGAAGTAACCAGGGAACCCCATCCACTCGATCGTCGACAATTCGTATTCGATCCGTTTGCGCACCGCCTCCGAAAGCGTGCCGTAACGTTTTTCGGCACCCAGGTAGGTCAGGTATTCCAGGTAGCGGAACTGTTTCGAGATCATCAACCGTTCGGACAGTTCCGGATGACGCGCGATCACGTCGTCGAGCGACGCGCAATCGTTCACTTCCGCGCGCAGCGCCTCGTCTTCCAGCTTTTTCAGGAAGGTTTCTTTCAGTTTGTCGAGCGGTATTTCGAAATCGTCCGGGATCGGAAAGTTCGGCATCAGCGGCTTGTGTTCCAGCGAATAAGACTCCACTTTAGCGGCGATCTCGGCCGTCGTAGCGAGCGCTTCGGGATGATCCGGGAACAGCGCGGCCATCTCCTCTTCGCTCTTCAGATACTCCTGGAACGTGTACCGCATCCGATTCGGATCGTCCAGGTCGCGGCCCGTGTTCAGGCAGATCAGCCGGTCGTGCGCCGGCGCGTCGTCGGCCATGATGAAATGCACGTCGTTCGACGCGATGTACTTGACGCCGTGTTCGGCCGCCAGCCGCAGGATCACTTCGTTGACCTTTTTCTGGTTCTCGTACACCTGCGCGTCGATCCGCGCGTTACCGCTCGGATGCAGTTGCAGTTCGAGGTAGTAATCCTCTCCGAAAATCGACTTAAACTCCTCGACGACGCGGTGCGCCTCGTCGATATTCCCGTGCATGATCGCCTGCGGAAGCTCCCCGCCGAGACAGGCCGAGCAGCAGATAATCCCGTCATGGTACAGCCTCAACAACTCTTTATCCACACGCGGACGGTAATAGAATCCCTCGATAAAGGCGTACGAAACGATACGCGCCAAGTTATGATACCCTTCCAGGTTCTTGGCCAGCAGGATCAGGTGGTCGCCGCGGTCGTCCTTGCCGCTTTTGTCGAAACGGCTGCCGCCCGCAACGTACACCTCGCATCCGAGGATCGGTTTGATCCCCTCTTTTTCGGCCGCATCGTGAAACTCCTTCACGCCGAACATGTTGCCGTGATCGGTAATCGCCAGCGACGTCATGCCCAGTTCTTTGGCGCGTTTGAGCAACGGTTTGATCGCAGCCGCCCCGTCCAGGATCGAATATTGGGTATGTACGTGCAGATGTGTAAATTGAGCCATTTCAGATTCGCTTTTAATGATGTATCCCGACAAAAATAACGAAAAAATAGTTGTCCCGCGGCATCCCCGGCGGGAATTTATTCACAAATTATCCCTATATTTAGAACATGCGGAACAACCGGCGACGATCCGATATTTCCGCCTGATTATCAATGTCGTACTAAAAACCGAATGCGATGGACGATTCGAAACTGGTAGTAATCCGGAGCTTCTCCTCGGTAGGGGAAGCCTCCATTTACAAAAGCCTGCTGGAAAGCAGCGGAGTACCGTGCGAACTGCTGAACGAACTGACGGCCGAGGTGTTGCCGATCCGCAACGAGATGATGCCCGTCCGGCTGGTCGTCAACGAGGCGGACGCCCGCCGGGCCGAAGAGATCCTCGGGGCGAAGTTCGATCAGGAAGAATTCGATAAGGAGAGCGCCAAACGGCGGAAAAAGCCGTAGCCGGAACGGGACGAAACGCTTCAGAGCCGCACGTCGTTGATCCGTTCGGCGAGTTTCACGGCCATCAGGTTGAAGTAGCGGTAATCCCCGTAACCGAGCAGCGACACGATTCCCTGCACCGAAACGGTAAAGGCTTCTTCGCAATGGGTCAGCATACCCCGTGTCAGCGGGCATTCGCACACCGCGATCTTTTCGGCGCGGCAGACGGCAAGCACCAGCCGCCGCATCACCGAATCGGTCGCCCCGGCTGCCAGCGGCGTCGTAAACACCTCGCCGGCGGAGACGAGGAACAACGGCTCGTCGTCGACGTGGGTCAGCGTCCCGTCCCGGTTCTCGAGAACGGCGAGTTCCGCTCCGGCTCGGGCAGCCGCATCGCGTCCGAATGCCGCCGAAAGCAGCGAAACGGAAGTCGGATATCCCGGCCAGGCGCAATCGCACGGAAACACGTCCAGCAGCGGACGCTTATGCCACAGCACGTAACGCGGATAATAGAGCGGAGCAGCGGTCTCCAGCAGCCAAGACGGTTCTTCGGCATCGGATTCCAGCCCGTGCGGAAAAACGCGCAACGTAATCCGACTGCTGCCGTGCGGATAACGATTGGCGTCGAGCAACGCCCCGACCGCCTGTCGCAACGTCGGTTCGGGGAGGACGAACGGCACGCCGCAAACCCGCTCCACGGCCTGCCCGAGAATTTCCAAATGCGCATCCGGGAAAAGAATCCGGCGATCGAAGGCATGCATCTGCTGATAGACGTAATTCGTCGAAAGCAACCGTTCCGGCGCGAATCCCCGCTCTCCGGGAACGACGAACGCCCCGTTGTAACAAACCGTATCCATCGCAGGATCAGAACGACGTCAGGTTCTTAACGAATACGTGCCACAGCGACGGCTCCATCAGCAGCGGGAACACGAATCCGAAAAGCGCCCCGAACAGGTGGGCGTTGTGGTTGATATGATCGCCCGGACGACGGCTCATGTACTGCTCGTAGCCTACATAAAGGATTCCGAACAGAATCCCCGGGATCGGCAGGATACCGAAGAAATAAATCTTACTCCACGGATTGAAAAAAATGGAGGTGAAGATTACGGCCGACACCGCTCCCGAAGCCCCGATCGACGCATACTGCGGATCGTCGCGCGACGCACGAGGTCGGGAAGCACGGAGAACAGCAACCCGCCGAAATAGAGCAGTCCGTAGCTCAGGTAGCCGCTGAAAATGGTCCCTGCCTGCTGGTAAGCCTTAAACAGTTGCTCAAGGAACTGCCCGAACGACAGCAACACGAGCATATTGACGATCAGGTGCATGTAATCGCCGTGCACGAAACCGTACGACACGGCCCGGTACCATTCGCGCCGATGCACGACACGGTAGGGGACGAACGCGAGCCGGTCGAACAATTGCCGATTGTTGAACGCCGCTATCGAAACGATCGCCGTTATGAAAATCAGGATATAGGTCATCAGAGTAAAAATATTTTTAACAGCAACTCCTTCAGCAACTCGCCGCCGTCGGCCTGCCCGGTATTCATGCCTTTGCTTTTCAGGTCATACTCGCGCAACAGGCCGAGAATCGCAAAAACCTTGTTGTTCGGATAGAGCGCAGCCGCCTGCTGGTACTCCTTCAGAAAGAACGCCGTGGGCAGCTTCAACATCCTTGCCAATTCCGCATCCGGCGGCATCGGCGCGCCTTTGCGGCGGCAATACCACTTTTGGTAATTCAGTATAAAAATCCGCTGAAAATGCGTAAACAGCGCGCTGACGGTCACCAGCAACGGATTCTCCTTCGGATTGCGGGCGAAATGATCGGCAATCAGCATCGCCCGGGCCACGTTCCGCTCGGACATCGCCCGCGTCAGCTCGAAATTATTGAAATCTTTGCTGATGCCGATATTCTGTTCGATGTGCGCGGCCGTGATCTGCTTCGTTCCTTCGGGCAGATAGGTGAGCAGTTTGCCCAGTTCGTTGCTGATCTTCGAAATATCGGCGCCGAGGTGGTCGGTCAACATGGCTGCCGCTTTCGGGTCGATCGAACATCCTTTACTGCGGACGAAATCGCCGAGCCAACCGGCGATCTCGTAATCGCGCGGAGCGACCGATTCGAAAACCGCTCCTTTAGCCTCGATCTGCTTGTAGAGCTGACTACGTTTATCGAGTCCTTTTTCTTTATGACACAGCACGAGGATCGTAGTCGGGGAGGGCGCCGACGTATACAGCGACAACTGGTCGATCCGGCGCAACGTCTGCGCTTCGCGGACGATCACCACCTGAAAAGCCCCCATCATCGGCATCTGACGGCAAAAATTGACGATCGCCCCGGCTTCGGTATCCCTGCCGTAAACGACCGTCTGGTCGAAGGCCCGCTCCTCGGGCGACAGGATCGTCTCGCCGAGCCGTTCGGCCAGCATATCGATAAAATAGGGCTCCTCGCCCATCAGCAGATAGACCGGCGCGAACTGCCTCCGGCCGATCCGTTCGGACAACGCCGCATAATCGGCCACACTCTCCTTAAAGCTCTTTTTACTGCTTTTCGCCATCGCTCGTACGGAATCTGATCTTTTACGCAAAGGTAACGAATAAAACGGGGCTTTCAAAACCCGGACTATCCGTTCCGATGCTGCGGCCGCAGCAGATCGCCCACAACTTTCACCGGACTGAAAGTCGATATGGGAACCTCGACGAACACGGTGTTCCACCGCGCCATCGCTCCGTTCCACAGCCCCGGCAATTCGAGCGCCTTCAGCGGCCGCCCCTGCTGCGATTTCGACGAAATAAAACCGGTCTGCGGATCGACGTAACGCGTCAGATCGAACTTACGGCCGAGATAATCCCGCACCCCGCAGACGAGATCTACCGGGTTGAAATGCGTCGCCGCGGTCATCAGACCCTTTTGCTGCGGCGCGATCTGGGACGATTCGGCGATCTGCAACGACTCGCCGCCGTCGGCCTCCCGCACCCAAAACGGCCCGCCGCCCGGCTCGCCTTCGTTCTTCACCATACCGCACACCCGGATCGGACGATCCAGCAATTCGCGCAGCAAACCGACCTGCCGCTGCGGTTCCAACGCAGCGAACGACGCCGGCAGCCGACGGCACAGCCTGCCGGAAACGAATGACGCCATCTCCTCCGCAGACACCCGTTCCCCGGCATCCAGCCGGCGCAAATACCCGAACGCCTGCCGCTGCAAATCGAGCAGCAACCCGGCGAGCATCTCTTTATAGATCACCGTATCGGATTTCAGACGGTCGGGCGCCACGTTGTCGACCGTTTTGATGAAAACCAGGTCGGCATCGATCTCGTTCAGGTTCTCGATCAGCGCCCCGTGCCCCGCAGGACGGAAAAGCAGGCGCCCCTGCCCGTCGCGCAGCGGCGTATCGTCGGGATTGACGGCCAGCGTATCGGTCGAAGGCTTCTGGCAGGAATAACCGATCCGATACTTCACCCCGAAACGGGCTTCGTAAAACGGAACCGTTTCGGCGGCCAGGCGTTCGAACTGCTCCCGGTGCTCCGCAGATACGGTAAAATGAATGCATACTTCGCTCCCTGCTCCGGCCGCATACAGCGCCCCTTCGGCCAGATGTTCTTCAAAGGCCGTCCGGTTGCGGTCGGGATAACGGTGAAAAAGGATCAGCGCTTTCGGCAGCGTCCCGTAACCGAGCCCTTCGGTCAGGATATTCGAGACCACGGTTCGCGGATCGCGGCTGCCTCCGGTAAACTCCGCAAGCCGTTCGGCAAAAGCGAAACGGTCGAGACCGGCCAACAATTCGTCGACTTCGCGGCTGCGAACGCCGTCGTTCAAAAATTCGAATAACGCCTTGAACATACGGGTCGCCGCACCCGACGCCGGAACGAATTTCACTACCCTGCGCTGCGGACGGAGTTCCCGGTAAACCGCGCCGTAACGCTCCGCAGCAGCCCCGTCGGCTTGCAGAATCCCGTCGCCGGCCACTGCCGCACGGCAAATATCCAGGTATGGAAACCCTTCTCTGAAACGGAGCATCTGCCGCTCCGCATCGGCGACGCACAGGCCGTGAGCGCCGATCTGTTCGATATCCTGTTCGGTAAACATTTTTCGTCGGATTTAAAATTCACATTAAAAGTAATCATTTTTCCGCAAATATCCGCATCCGGGATTTTTACCGGCCGTCGGTCTGTAGCGGAACCGCTCCGTCGGCAGTCGGTTTTGCAAAATCTGATTTATTGTCGTATGTTTGTTTAACAATAGCGTGTATGATGGAAGAAAACAAATCCCTCCGCGGACTGAACAGTTTCGGGGTGGACGTTTCGGCGCGGCGTTTCGCCGAATTCAGCGACCGGGCCGAACTGACCGCCCTGCTGGACAGCTTGCCGCCCGGCGAGAAATGGATGATCCTCGGCGGCGGCAACAACGTGCTGTTCACGGGCGATTACGACGGCACCGTGCTGCATCCCGCGTGCCGCGACATCGCGCAGGTCTCGGACGACGGCAGGACGGTGCGCGTCCGAGCCGGAGCCGGCGTCGAATGGGACGATCTCGTCGCCTGGGCGGTGCGCAACGGATTGGGCGGCATCGAAAACCTGTCGCTGATCCCAGGCTATGTCGGGGCCGCGCCGGTACAGAACATCGGAGCGTACGGGGCCGAAGCGAAAGATACGATCGAAAGCGTCGAGTGCCTGCTGACCGACACGCGGGAAACCGTGACGCTGTCCAACGCGGAATGCCGTTTCGGTTACCGGGACAGCATTTTCAAACGGGAGCTGAAAGGCCGCGCCGTAATCCTGGCGGTTCAATTCGTCCTCGCGCGCGATCCGCAGTTCCGGCTGCGCTACGGAGACGTGGAGCAACAGGTCGAAGTGCTCGGCGGCGTATCGTTGGAAAATATCCGTCGGGCGGTCATTGCTATCCGGAGCAGCAAGCTACCCGATCCGAAAGTGCTGGGAAATGCCGGCAGCTTTTTCAAAAATCCGGTCGTGTCGCAAGCGCAGGCCGATTTCCTGACGAAGAAATACCCGGACATGCCGCGCTACGCGACCGGAGAAGGCCGGGTGAAACTGGCGGCCGGCTGGCTGATCGACCGCTGCGGATGGCGCGGCTCAAGGCTCGGCCCGGCCGGCATCCACGAACGCCAGGCGCTCGTAGTGGTCAACCACGGCGGCGCTACGGGAGCCGATATCGTCCGCCTCGCCCGTGCCGTTCAGCAGGATGTGCTCGAACGGTTCGGCGTAACGATCGACATGGAAGTAAATCTGATATAGATATGCTACAGGATAAATTTCGGGCCTACATCCGGGAACGGGGTCTGTGCACCCACGAAAACCGCATTCTGCTGGCCGTAAGCGGCGGCGTCGATTCGATGGTCATGCTGTCGCTGTTCGTCCGCGGCGGATACGAAGTGGGCGTGGCGCACTGCAATTTCCAGCTTCGCGGAGCCGAAGCCGACGAAGACGACTTACTGGTCGAACGCGAGGCGACCCGCTACGGAATCCCGTATTACGGCGTTCGCTTCGACACGATGGCGGAAGTCGCCGCGACCGGCGAATCGGTCGAAATGGCCGCGCGGCGGTTGCGCTACGAATGGTTTGACAAGCTATGCGAAGAGCGCCGCTACGACCGGGTCGCAATCGCACACCACGCCGACGACTCGGTGGAAACCTTTTTCATCAACCTGATCCGGGGAACGGGGCTCCGGGGGCTGACGGGCATCGGCGTCGTGAACGGGCGCCTGATCCGGCCGCTGCTGTTTTCGCAGCGCAAAGAGATCATCGACTACGCGCTGACCAACAAAATCCCCTACCGCGAAGATTCGACCAACGCGTCGACCAAATACCTACGCAATAAATTCCGGCTCGGCATCGTGCCGCGCATCAAGGAGATCTCTCCGAAATTCACCGACACGATGGCGGCCAACGTCGAACGGCTGACCTCGGCCCAGAATTTCATCGACCGCAGCATGGAAGTGATCCGCCGCCAGGCGCTCATACGCGACGAAACGCGCACCGTCGTCGATCTGTCGCGGATCGATCCGTCGCTGCCTGCCGATTTCGTCATCTTCGAACTGCTGCGCGGTTTCGGGTTCAATGGGGAAGTCATCAACAGCCTTTACCGGGCATTCTGCGAAGGACACGGCTCCGGCAAGCGTTTCTTTTCGAAAGACAGCGTAGCTTACATCGACCGCGGTCGCATCCTGATCACCCCGATCCCCGACGACGAGGGCTGCACGACGGAGGTGACTCCCGAAACGACCCACACCTACTGCGGCGGCGCGTTGCTGACCTTCGAACGCCTCGAAGCAGACGACGTCGAATCGCTCCGCCAGCCCGAAAACGTAGCGCTGCTCGATGCGGACAAGCTGACCTATCCGCTGACGGTGCGCCGCTGGAACGAAGGGGACGCATTCGTTCCGTTCGGCATGGACAGCCGCAAGAAAATCAGCGATTTCCTGATAAACAACAAGGTATCGCTCCCGGACAAACGCCGCCAATTCGTCGTGACCAGCGGGAACGACATCGTATGGGTGGTCGGACGGCGCATCGACGACCGCTACAAAGTGGCGCCCGCTACGGAAAACGTGCTCCGGATCGTACGCGAAACGGACGTGGAGATTTAACGCCATTCGCCCGACAGGGGCGACCGACAACTATCCCCGGCGCTCGGCCTGCTGTTCGATCCCGAAGGCATCCTGATCGACCGGTGGCTCGATTACGGCAAGGGGAGCCTGAAAAAGAGGATCGAAGAGCACATCCGGATGCAATAACGCATTCCGAACGGGACGACGCCATCCGTTTTTCGAAAGGAATCGGTATATTAGCGGTCGGAAACACGATCCGTTCACCGAAAAACGACCGAAATGTATATCGCACAACGCAAACGCAAAGAGAATATCGCCGAGTACATCCTCTATCTGTGGCAGTTGGAGGATTTGCTACGCGCCCTGCAGTTCAGTCCCGAAGCGATCTATTCGCAACTGGTGCAGAAAAGCGAACTGGACGAAGCCAAAAAACAGGAGGTTTTCTTCTGGTACATGGATCTGGTAAACCTGCTGCGCAAAGAAGGCAAGGAGGAAAACGGCCATCTGGAACACACCCTGCACCTGATCGCCGATCTGGATAACCTGCATAAACAGTTGCTGACGCTGCCCGTCGGCGAGAAATACCGTGCGCTCTACGCCGCGGTAGCCCCCGAAATCCCGACGCTCAAAAGCAAACTCGGCAAACAGGACATCTCCGACGTGGAACTGTTCTTCCGGGCTCTGTATGCCGTTATGCTGTACCGGATCAAAGGCGATCGAAGCAAGGAGAACGACATCCGCAACGTCATCGGTCTGATCTCGCCGGCAGTCGCCGAACTGGCCACCGTATTCCACGCCGTCGAACGCGGCGAGACCGACCTGTTCGGCCCGAAAAAATAACCCGAAATCCGCCGACCGTGATCCTTTCGACCGCTTATCTCGGAAACGTCCAGTATTACGCCAAACTAATGAGCGGAAAAGCCGTAATCGACCTATACGAACATTATCGGAAACAGAGCTACCGAAACCGATGCGACATCCTGACGGCCAACGGGACGGGTCCGCTGATCGTACCGGTACTCCAACCGTCGGGTATAAAAAAACCGACCCGGGATATCCGGATCGATTCGTCGAAAAAATGGCAACACCAACATTGGCAAGCGATCGTATCGGCTTACCGGAGTTCGCCCTATTTCGTCCATTACGAAGAGCGGTTCGCCCCGTTCTACCGGCGACGGTACGATTTTCTGGTCGACCTGAATGCGGAACTGCAACAAACGGTACTCGATCTCTTACGAATGAAACCGCGCATCGCGTACTCCGAAAGTTACGTGCAAAACCCCGATCCCGCCGAAGATTTCCGAGACGCGCTATCCCCGAAGCCGCGCCTGCAACGTCCCGACCCGGCATTCCGGGCCGCACCTTATTACCAGGTTTTCACCGAACGCTATCCTTTCGCGGCGAACCTGTCGATCATCGACCTGTTGTTCTGCGAAGGGCCTGACTCGACCGGGATTCTGCGGGACTCGACCGTACGTTAAGCCGTTCCTGCGTCCCGATCTACAACACCCGAATGTCAGCATAGTCGATGCTCGTGTCGCTGCGCGCCTCGAGCGCGTTCACGCCGCGTTTGAGTTCGACGTTTTCCCACAGGAACACCCCGTTGGCCCCCGTCTTCCTGCCGAGCGAAGCGCCGTTGACCAGCAGTTCCACTTCCGGAGCATTCGAATAGACCCGGATCGTCTGGGTCGTTTTCACGCGCGGCGTCCAGCGCTTCTGCGCGATATAAACCATCGGTTCGGCCTTGTTCCAGTTGGCCTTATAGAAATAGAACGCATCCTTGCGGTACTTGCGGTCGAAAGTCACCAATCCCCGGTCGTCGATCCCGGTGCCCTCGCCCCAGTCGCGCCCGGCCGCCCCGTAATCGAACATATTGGCCACGAACCAGCCCCATAGAAACGGCGACGCGTCGACCAGCGGGAAATACTGCTCGTGCAGACTGGTCTGCCAACGCTCCGGATGCCAGTTGCCGAGGTAGTTGGGCCGGTAGAGCGAATCCTCCTGATGATAGATCGAAGCCCCCGCTCCGTACGTGATCCCGGAACACAGGCTCCCCCACTTTTTCTGCAACTGATCGAGCCATATCTTCAGATCGCCCGGCATCCCCTCCTTCCATCCGAACGGAAGATCCCAGACGATCAGGTCGGTCACGAAATTGATCGGGCCGTCCTGATTGCTTGTTGCCGTCGTCATCCGCGACGGGTCTTCCTGCATCGCCATCGCGTTGAGCCCTTTGATGTAGTCGGTCGGATCGTCGCCCCGCGGATCCTGATCCGAAAAAATACCCCAGAATACGACCGAAGGGTGGTTAAACTGCTGGAAAATCATTTCGTAAAGCTGCTGCTCGCCGTTGCGGCGGAAATCGTCCGTATGGATATACCCCTTATCGGTCATATAAGCCGGCCCGATAAACGGCATTTCGCTCCAGACCAAGATCCCGCGGCGGTCGCACTCGTCGTAAAAGCCCGGATGATGCGGATAACCGGCAGCCCGGACGGCATTGGCGCCCATCTCGGTAATCAGATCCAGATCCTCTTTGATCTGGTACTGTTTCAGCGCGATCCCCACCGACGCCCGGTCTTCGTAATGCACCACGCCGTGAATCCGATACGGACGGCCGTTCAGCAGGAATCCCTGCTTCGGATCGACGCTGAAAAAGCGCAGTCCGAGCGGCACCGTAACCTCGTCGCACACGCGTCCCTCGTCGGCCAGTTGCACGCGCACGGTATACATATACGGATTTTCGACGCCATCCCACAACGTCGGATTTCCTACGATCACCGGTACGGTCGCCGATCCCCGGCCGTCCCCCGCGATTTTGACTTTCGCACCTTGCACGACCACCGTATCGCGGTTCGGCGTTTCGACGGCCAGATTGACCGTAAGGGTCTTACCGGCCGCGCCGCGCACCCTCACGACCGTCTCCAGATCGGCCTTTTCGCGGGAGACCTCTTTCTGGTGGACATAAACGCCCTCAGACGCGTAATCGTCCACGGCGATATGCGACGGATCGGTTACGATCAGTTCGACATCGCGGTACAATCCCCCGTAAACGTTGATGTCCCCGGCGGTCGGAAGCACGTCGAGCCGCGGAGCGTTATTGACGATCACCCACAGCGAGTTGTTCTCGCCGTATTTCAAGTAATCGGTCAGATCGAACGTAAATGCGCTGTAACCGCCCCGGTGTTCGCCGACATAGCGCCCGTTGACGATCAGGTCGGCCACGGTTCCGGCCCCGCCGAAGCGGACGAAAATCCGCCGACCGGCCCACTCTTTCGGTACGGCGATATCTTTCATGTAATTGCCTACCCCCCGGAAATAGTCGTTCCGGCCGCTCAGGGCGTCGTTGTTCCACATGTGCGGCAGGTTCACGCCCTGCGCCCGGTCGCTGGAACCTTCGGTATGGCTGAAAAAACGCCAATCCCTGTTTATATTAATCACGTCTCTTGCAGACAATTGCGTCAGCATAAACACCCCTGCGATCAAAATCCAGATTCTTTTCATATGCGTTGCATTTGAGAGCAAATTTAATAAATAACGAATAAATCCCTATATTTGGTACAAATATTCGGCCGTCCCGTCTTCCGGCGCCGTCCGGAAATACGGGAACCGGGCCGATCGCCGGGCAGCCCGCAGCCGGATACGGAACACGGACGCACGAGAACGCAAGCATGAACGGATTCGATATCATCCTGGGCATTCCATTGCTCTACGCCGCATACAGGGGATTCCGCGAAGGAATCATCGTGCAACTGGGCGGAATCGCGGGACTCTTCATCGGAGTCTATTTCGCATTCCGCCACAGCAGCGCGGTAGGCCAATGGCTGCATACCGATCCGCCGATCGCCGCAGCCGTCGGATTCGTCGTAATACTGCTGGCGGTACTGTTGGTCATGGCGCTGTTGGGACACCTGATCAAAGGAATTTTCAAACTCGCCGGACTCGGCCCGATCGACGCGATCGGCGGCATTCTGCTGGGCGTGTTCAAAATGGCCGTCATTCTCAGCCTGTTGCTATATGCGTTCGAAACCGTCAACAGCACGACCCGATGGGTCGAAAACGACCGTTACACCGAAGCCGCGCTCTACAAGCCGGTACGGAGCACGACCGCGCTGCTTTTCCCGTACCTCGACCTGATGAAAAACAAAATAACCGGCAATAACGACTGACGCCTATGGAATCCGCACGTTCGGCATTGGTAATCAAAAGTACCGGAAGCTGGTACACGCTGCGCGACGACGCGTCGGGGCAGACCGTAACCTGCCGCATCCGCGGGAATCTCAGGCTGAAAGGAAGCCGCACGACCAATCCGGTCGTGGTGGGCGACCGCGTCGAATACGAACAGCCGGAAGGAGCGACGGGCGTCGTCACGAAAATCCTGCCGCGGCGCAATTACATCATCCGCCGCGCATCGAACCTGTCGAAAGAGTCGCACATCATCGCCGCGAACGTCGATCAGGCCTTTCTGGTCGTGTCGCTCTTCCTGCCGTCCACCAACTGCGAGTTCATCGACCGCTTTCTGGTCACGGCGGAAGCCTACCGCATTCCCGTCACGCTGCTGCTGAACAAATGCGACCTCTACGCGACCGATGCATTGCAGGACGCCCAGACCGAATTTCTGAAAATTTACCGGTCGGCGGGATACGAAGTAATCGAGCTGTCGGCGACGCAGCAGACCGGCATCGACGCGTTCAAAAAAATGTTACCGGGAAAAACGTCGCTGCTCTCGGGCAATTCGGGCGTCGGCAAATCGACGCTGATCCGGGCGATCGACCCGTCGCTGGACATCCGCATCGGCGCGGTATCGGCCAGCAGCAGCAAAGGAAAACATACGACGACCTTTTCGGAAATGTACCCGCTCGCCGGAGGCGGCTACCTGATCGACACGCCGGGCATCAAGGGATTCGGACTGATCGACATCGAAAACGACGAGATATGCCGCTATTTCCCGGATCTGTTCCGTTACGCCCCCCGGTGCGGCTACTACAACTGCACGCATACCCACGAACCCGCCTGCGCGGTGCGGGAGGCGTTGCGCGCCGGAGAGATCGGCCTCTCCCGTTACGAAAGCTACCTCAAACTGTTGGACGATGACCAAAAATACCGAAAATAACGACGGACTGCTGGCCCGCAAGATCGAATACATTTCCGGTTTCATGCTGCCGGAACGGGCCGAAGTGCTGCGCGCCACGCTCGCCCGCCGGACCCGCTACATGACCGTATGCATGGAGAATACGTTCCATCCGCAGAACGCCAGCGCGCTGGTGCGCAACTGCGAAGCGTTCGGCATACAGGATATCCACACGGTCGAAGCGCTGTGCAAGTTCTCGCCGAACGTCAACATCGTCCGGGGAACCGACAAGTGGGTCGATATCCACAAAACGGGAAGCACCGGCGATCTGATCGCCGCGCTGCGGGCAAAAGGCTACCGTATCGTAGCCACCTCGCCGCATGCCGACGACCGTACGCCGGAAAATTTCGACGTGACCGCCGGACGGTTCGCGCTGTTTTTCGGCACGGAGCACGCCGGCATCAGCGACGAAGTAATGCGCTGTGCCGACGAATTCATCCGCATCCCGATGTGCGGATTCGTCGAAAGCCTCAACGTCTCGGCATCGGCGGCGATCCTGCTGTACACGCTGTCGACGCGGCTCCGGGAGTCGTCCGTCGACTGGCGGATTCCGGAAGACGAGCGGGACGAAATCCTGCTGCGTTGGATGAAAACGACCGTCCGGGACGCCGAACGGATCATGAAACGGGGCGGTTTCTGAGTTCTCTGAAAACAAACAAAGCACGGCTGCGGGAACGTTTTCCGCGGCCGTACTTTTTACTCTTTCCGGATATTATGCTTCGGGAACTTCGATCAACAAGACACGCGCCTTCTCCTTCGCATGAATTTCGAAACGGTCCATTTCGCTGACGCCGAGCCCGTCGCGCGGCGATAGCGACTGTCCGGCCACCTCGACTTCCCCGTCGATTACGAACACGTAAACCCCGAAACTGCCGGGCGATTTGAGCGCATACTCCGCGCGCGTACCAGCTTCGAGCTCTCCCCACGAGAACCAAGCCTGCTGGTAAATCCACAGCCCGCCGTGTCCGTCGCCCGGATAAGGCGAGACGATCACGCAGAGCTCGTTCGGACGGATCAGGTCGGAAATCACGGCATTTTCGTAGCGGGGTTTCACACCTTCCCGATCGGGGAATACCCATATCTGAAGAAATTCGACATTTTGCTCGCGGCTCTGGTTGTATTCGCTGTGGTGCAGCCCGGTGCCGGCGCTCATCACCTGGATTTCGCCGGTGGTGATCGCCGAAACGTTCCCCATGCTGTCTTTATGTTCGAGCGTCCCGCTCAGCGGGATCGAAACGATCTCCATCTCACGGTGCGGATGCAGGTCGAACCCCATTCCCGGAGCGACCGCGTCGTCGTTCAAAACCCGCAACGCCCCGAAATGGATGCGCGCGGCATTGTAATAACTCGCAAAACTGAACGTATGGTGGGTCTTCAGCCATCCGTGATCGAAATAACCCCGCGTAGGAGCTTTGTGCAACAGTATATTCATAATTCTGAAATATTAATATTCAATATATAACCTGTCAACTATCAAATAGTTTGCCAACTTTAACATTCACGCCGGCCGCACGCCTCCGCTCCAGGTAACGTTCGGTCAGCCTCGAAACGGCATAACGATCCAGCTCCGCTTCCGGCACCCTCAGAAAGCCGGACAGCGAATCCGGAATCCGCTCCAGTTCGATCTCCTGAAAGCAAGCGTAAATAATCCGGTGCGACAGTACGTGCCGCGGCATCGCCGTCCGTTCCCCGATCCGCATCCGCCGTTCGCCGCCGAACCACGCTTTCCATGCGGAAGTCCGCTGCAACGCGTCGAACTCGGTCTCCGCATCGGTCTCGATCAGCGGAAATTCGTACAGGTTGCGCCAGATATCCTTCTCGGTACGCTGCCGCAACAACAATGTCCCGTCGCAGCGGATGCACAAGTAATTGAAGTAACGCGGCCGCACGGCCGCTTTGCCGCGTTTCACCGGACGCCGGCCAACCGTGCCGTGCGCCTGCGCCAGACAGCGGTCGGCCAGCGGACACGCCCCGCAATCGGGACGCTGCGGCACGCATTGCAGAGCTCCGAACTCCATCGTAGCCTGGTTCTGCAGGCCCGGACGTACCGGATCGAGCAACGACTGCGCCAATTCGGCGAAGTAGCGTTTGCCCGCCGCATCGTCCACCGGCAAATCCACGTCGTACACGCGGGAAAGCACCCGATAAACATTGCCGTCGACCGCCGCATAAGGCAGCTCGTAAGCGAACGAACAGATCGCGGCAGCGGTATAATCCCCCACCCCGCACAGCGAACGCACCGCCTCGTAGTCCTCCGGAAACCGGCCTCCGAAACGCGCCATGATGTCTTTCGCTGCGGTATGCAGGCTCCGCGCGCGGCTGTAATAGCCGAGTCCCTGCCACAGTTTCAGCACCTCGTCCTGCGGAGCTTCGGCCAGCGAGCGCACGTCCGGAAAACGGGCGACGAACCGGCGGAAGTAATCCAGTCCCTGCGCCACGCGGGTCTGCTGTAAGATAACCTCCGACAACCAGATCAGATACGGATCGGACGTTTCGCGCCACGGCAATCGGCGGTGATTGTCCGCATACCAGCGGATCAGTATGTCTGCGAAACCGTCCGTCATCCGATCAGGTCGGCCGTCACGGCCCGCGTAAAACGAATCAGATCGCCGGGAGCCAGCTTCAACTGCAATCCCCGCACCCCGGCGCTGACATAAATCGTATCGTAATCGAGACAACTGCGATGAATAAACGTCGGAAACCCTTTTTTCATCCCGACGGGCGAACATCCGCCGCGGATATATCCCGTTACCGGCAGCAGTTCCTTCATGTGCAACATCTCGACGCGTTTGTTGCCGGACGCCTGCGCGGCGGCTTTCAGGTCGACCTCGGCATCGCCGGGAATCACGCACACCAGAATCCCGTTGCGATCGCCGCGCAACACCAGCGTCTTGAACACTTGGTCGACCGGCTCGCCGAGCTCTTCGGCGACGTGCGCGGCGGCCAGATTCTCTTCGTCCACCCGGTAAGGGATCAACTCGTAGGCGATCTTCGCCCGGTCGAGCAGGCGGGCGGCATTGGTTTTATTGATTTTTACGGACACGGCTTACGACTCTTTCGCACGAAGGTAAAACTTATTCGTCGAAAATCGAAAACAGGCGTACCGATTCCGGTATTAAAGTTGTATCTTGGAGGGTGTTTTTCACCGAGTACAAACCTTTAAATTTTAAAATTATGGATAATTGGAAAATCACGTTCGGGGGCAAACCCATGACGCTCGTGGGCAAACACCTCGCCGCCGGAGACCGGGCTCCGCTTTTCGAAGTAATCGATCAGAACCTGCAGCCCGTATCGCTGACGCAATACAAAGACAAAACGGTCGTCATCAGCGTATTCCCGTCGGTGGACACTTCGGTCTGCGCCCTGCAAAACATCCGTTTCAACCGCGAAGCCACCAAACTGGACGGCGACGTGGCGATCCTGTCGCTATCGGTCGACCTGCCGTTCGCGCAAAAACGTTTCTGTGCCGCCGAGAACATCGACAACGTGTACGTCTATTCGGACTACCGCGACCTGGACTTCGGCATGAAGTACGGATTCGTCATCAAAGAACTGCGGTTGCTGTCGCGCGGAGTCGTCGTGATCGATAAGAAAGGGCTGATCCGCTACATCGAATACGTGCCGGAAGTGACGCACGAACCCGATTACGAAGCCGCGCTGAAAGTGGTCAGGGAGTTGAAATAGCCGGATTTCCCGGTTCCGTGCAAAAACCGCGGGAAGGTCGCCGTCAACGGTCGCCTTCCTGCGGTTTTACGATGATAAAGGAAGGCAGCGCATGCAACAGCGCCCGTTCGTTGCGCAGGATGTACTGCCAGGCGGAATAGCTGATCAATACCAATTGCTTGCCTTTCAGCCGCGCGGCCAGGGGTTCCTGCGGATCGCCTATCGTAAAACGACCGGATTTGCCTGCGGAATCCTTGTCCAGGAACGGGGAGTCGCCGTTGACCGAACTCAGTTCCACCCGCAGCCGGTCGGACATCGACCCGACCAGCGACAGCAGGCTCCGGTCGCGCTCGTCGCGCAGGATCACGCCGGCGTCGGTAACGGAGTCGATGTCGCGGTTCACGAAGACTCCGAAAGCGGAGTGCATATTCTGGAACAACACGCGGATCTTGTCCTGCGTCAGTCCCGGCGACAACCATTTGCCGCCCTTCGACAGCAGGGCGTTCAGCCGACGCGGCGGATCGAGATAACTGCGTAGGAAAGCCGGCCCTACGCCCGTCAGCACGAAATCGTAATGTTCGTCGTCGGCCAGCGCGCAAAGGTCTTCGGTATAGTGGTCGGTAACGCGGTAACGCATATCCACCCGCAACCCGAGACGTTTGGCCTCGGGCTCGAGCAGGCTGAAACTCTCTTTCGAATAGTCGCTCGCATTGAGCGGGT
Source organism: Alistipes sp. AF48-12 (assembly GCF_003477565.1). NCBI lineage: Bacteria > Pseudomonadati > Bacteroidota > Bacteroidia > Bacteroidales > Rikenellaceae > Alistipes > Alistipes sp. AF48-12. The sequence goes on along the minus strand of NZ_QUDJ01000014.1, from coordinate 76,314 downwards.
TGGTCTCGGTGCCTATCGTATAGTGGATCGCCGTCACCTTAGCGTCTTTCAGCACACGACCGTACAGCAGGCGCACCAATTTCAGGAACAGCGGCCCGCTTTCGGGATTGGCGAACGAAATCAGGATACGCGGATGCCCGTTGCGGGTCGGCCTCACCTTGCGCGATTTATACCCCGCGATCTTTTCGATCAGCGCCAGCAGCGGCGTAGCCATAAAGGTCGTGAACAGCGCCATGATCACGAAAATCACGAACAGCGACGACGGGATGATCCCCATCTCGTAACCGATGTTCAGCACAATCAGTTCCATCAGTCCGCGCGTATTCATCAGCACGCCGATCGACAGGCTGTCCTTCCACGACTCGCCGACCAACCGGGCCGAGAACGTGGCGCCGATCATCTTACCGGCGATCGACACGACGATGAACAGCGCGCAGATTCCCCACAGGTGAGGCGTATTCAGCAGGCCGATCTCCGTACGCAAACCCGTAAAGACGAAAAACAGAGGCAGAAAAAGCACTAATGCGACATCCTCGATCTTCTCGGTCATCACGCGGCGGAAACTCAGGTTCGCCGGCATAACCACCCCGGCCAGGAAAGCGCCGAACAGCGCATGGATCCCGAGGATTTCGGTAATGTAGGACGAAATGATCAGCACCAGAAAAATAAAGGCGACCAGCGTTTTGCTGACCGTCTCCTGTTTGTTATAAAACTCCCCGATCTTGCGCAGGAAAGGCTTGACCAGGTAGAACATGAACAAAATATACAGCGCCGTCAGCACGATGGTGAAAAACGCGCTGGTCACGCTGCCGGCCCGGGCCACGGCGATCACCGCCGCCAGCAGGCACCATGCCGTCACGTCGTTGTTGGCGGCGCTGGCGATCGCCAGCATCCCCATCGGCGTCTTGCTCAGATTCCGCTCCTGAACGATCCGCGCCAGCACCGGAAACGCCGTAATGCTGACCGAGATGGCCACGAACAGCGCGAAAGGCACGAACGAAGCGTGCCGCGCCCCGAACTCAGGATAGACCACATAGGCGAGCCCCATTCCCATCAGGAACGGCACGATGATGCTGGCGTGGCTGATGACCAGCGTTTCGCTGGCTTTGCGGCGGATGACGCCCAGGTCAAGCTCCATCCCGATTACGAACATAAAGAGCACCAAGCCGATCTGGCTGATGATATTGAGCGGAACGAGCGAATCGGGATCGAACAGAAAAGCGAACGTCTCGGGCGACAGGTGCCCGAGTACGGACGGTCCGAGCACGATACCGGCGACGATCTCGCCGATCACCCCCGGCTGCCGAGGTATTTGAAAAGATAAGAAAAGATACGTACCGTGATCAGAATAGCGATGACCTGCAGCAGCAACAGCGACAGCGGGTGCTTCAGGTTTATCGTCAGCGTGTCGTACAGCAAGCCGACCGGCGAATCCTCCCCGGAAGGCGCCGCTCCCGGCCCGAGACCGTCGTAAGCATGACCCAAATGCACGATCCACAGCAGCAGCGCCGCAAACGCGGCAAGCATCAGCCCGTAGATTATGTAGTTGCGTTTTGCCTTCATAGACCTGTTCCGTCGGGATTCCCGTTCCAACAAAGGTAAGTTTATTTCGGAACTTTTACAAGGGCGAAATACTCCTTTTCGGACGAATCAACGGGAAGCGGAACCGCGTCCGGCCTCGGCTTCCAACTGCGCCCTCGACTTGCTGATCGTCACGATATACACCCCCGCGAACACCAGCAGCACGGCAACGCCCTTGAGCCATCCGAACGTATCCATTCCCAGCGAAACGGCGACCAGCGTGGCGACCAGCGGCTGCACGTAATTGTAGGAACTGGCCACCGTCGGGCGCAGGTTCTTCTGGCCGATCGGCATCAGCAGGTAGGCCAGGAACGTGGCGCCCAGCACGACGTAAGCGATCTGGGCGTAATCCGCCCAGCCGAGTTCCGCCCAGCCGACCGCCTTCAGGTCGGAGTAACCGAACGGCAGGCAGCACGCCGTCGCATAGAGAAACATCCATTTCATCAACGTAACCGGCGAATAGCGGCTAATTAGTTTTTTGAATACCACGAAATAGGTCGCAAACGACAATTGGGCGAAAAGACACAGCAGGTCGCCGGAAACGGAACCGCTGCCCGTCCGGCTGGAAACCAGGTGCGCGCCCGAAAGGATCAGCAGCAGCGCGCCGGCGGCGCCGACGACGACACCCAGGATTTTCTTGCCGGTGATCGGTTCCCGCAGGTACAACGCGGCAATGATCATCACGAAGATCGGCGTGGTAGTGGTCACGACGCTGGCGTCGATCGGTGAGGTCTTGGACACGCCGAGCACATAAGTTCCCTGATTCAGCACGATCCCGAGCAACGACGCGAAGAAAAACAGCAGCAGGTCGCGCGGCGGCACGTGCTCGCGGCGCGTAAACAGCGACGCGATCCAGAACACGACGGTTCCTCCGCCCATCCGCATCATCGTCAGCGCATAAGCGCTGACGAGTCCCGTCCCGAACAGCGATTTCGAAACGGGCGCGAGCAGGCCGAACGTAATGCACGCCCCGAGCATCGCGGCATGTCCCCTGAAATTTTTATCTTCGATTAAATTCGACATTCGAAACCAAAATTAAAAAACAAAGTAGGACGAAACCGGCGAAAATCGAACGCTCCCAACGGCATTCCGGCTTCCGCACCGACGGAATCGGTCTCAACGGATCATCAATCGTCTGATTTACAATATCCGTAGCGCCATCCCGCTGCAAATTTAGCCAATTTCCGGGAAACCGGACGGATCGACCGCAAAAAGAATTCCATACCCGTCTGCCCATCGAGCCGATCGTACTCCGTTCCGACGTCTTTCCCAGCGAGTCGCCCTCCCGGACCGTTCCGCACTCCGTTTCCGCGCCTTTTCGCAACCCTAATTTCCGCCCGCAAGTCGTTTTCCGTTTCCCGGGCTCCGGATTCGAAACGCGTCATATCGTTTGCGTTTATCCGCCGTTTTACCTGTTCCGGCACAATCTGCCGGAGCGAACAAAGGCAATCTTTTTTCGAGATTCGTTTTTCGACGGCAATCCTCAAAAAAATCAAAAAAAGCATTACCTTTGCGATCCGCTTTTTTTTCGCACAAAAATCGACTGCCGAACAACAATCGCTTTTCCCGATGAAACCGACCTACAAACAGATTTGGCTCATTACCTATCCGATCCTGATCAGCCTGCTGATGGAGAACCTGATCGGACTGACCGACACCGCTTTCCTGGGCCGCGTCGGAGAAGTGGAACTAGGCGCTTCGGCGCTCGCGGGAGTCTATTACATGGCTATTTTCATGATCGGGTTCGGGTTCAGCATCGGAACGCAGATTCTGATCGCACGGCGGAACGGCGAAAAAGCGTACGCGGATATCGGCCCGCTACTGCAACAGGGAATCCTGTTCCTGTTGCTGCTGGCCGCCGTCATGTTCGTCGTCTCGCGGACGTTCACGCCGGTCGTGCTGCGCTGGATCATCGACTCCGGCCCGGTCTGCGACGCGGCGATCAGCTATACGAACTGGCGCGTTTACGGCTTTTTCTTCTCGTTCGTCGCCGTTATGTTCCGGGCGTTCTACGTCGGCACGACCAATACGAAGATACTCACGGCCAATTCGGTCACGATGGTGCTGACCAACGTGGCGCTGAATTACGCGCTGATCTTCGGTAAATTCGGACTTCCGGCCATGGGCATCGCCGGAGCCGCTATCGCATCGTCGGCCTCGGAACTGGCTTCGGCGCTCTTTTTCATCCTCTACTCGTGGCTGAAAACCGACCACCGCAAATACGGGCTGTTCCGGTTCGCCCGGCCCCGTCCCCGGCTGCTCGGACGGATGCTGAACGTCTCGGTGTGGACGATGCTGCAATCCTTCGTCTCGGTCGCCACGTGGTTCCTGTTCTTTCTCGCGGTCGAACACCTCGGCGAGCGGCCGCTGGCCGTCAGCAACATCGTACGCAGCATATCCGGGATTATCTTCATGGCGGTCAGCGCCTTCGCCTCGACCGCCAGTTCGCTCGTGAGCAACCAGATGGGAGCGGGACAGCAAACGCTCGTAATGCCTACCGTCCGTCGGATCGTCGGCATGTGCTACCTGACGATCGCTCCCGCGGCTCTGCTATTCGCGCTGTTTCCGACCGCCGTACTGCGTATTTACACCGACAGCATCCCGCTGATCGACAGCTCGGTGTCTTCGCTGTGGGTCATGCTGTCGGCTTACCTGCTGACCGTGCCGGCGATCATCCTGTTCAACACGGTTTCGGGAACGGGAAACACCCGCTCGGCGCTGGCGCTGGAAATGACGACGCTGCTGATCTATATCCTCTATACGCTCTACGTAGTGATCTACCTGCGGGCCGACGTCGCGGTCTGTTGGACGACGGAGCACGTATACGCGATCGTAATGTTGTTGCTGGCCTGCCGATACCTGAAAAAAGCCGACTGGCAGCACAAAAAAATATAAAGCCATGAAAATCGTCACCTACAACGTCAACGGACTGCGCAGCGCGCTGTCGAAAGGACTGACCGACTGGATCGCCGCCGAACGGCCCGACATCCTGTGCCTGCAGGAGACCAAGGCGCAGCCGGAGCAGATCCCGACCCTCGAACTGGAAGCGCTGGGATACCGTTGCTATTTCTTCTCGGCCGTCAAAAAAGGGTACAGCGGCGTGGCGATCCTGACCCGCCGGGAACCCGACCGCGTGGCGGCGGGCATGGGTATCGAAAAATACGATGCGGAAGGGCGTTTCCTGCGCGCCGACTACGGCGAGCTGTCGGTCGTCAGCGTCTATCACCCGTCCGGAACTTCAGGCGACGAACGCCAGGCGTTCAAAATGCAGTGGCTCGAAGATTTTCAGCGATACGTATCGGAACTCGTAAAAGAGCGGCCGCAGTTGATCCTGTGCGGCGACTACAACATCTGCCACCGGCCGATCGACATCCACGACCCGGTGCGCAATGCCTCGAGCAGCGGTTTCCTGCCCGAAGAACGCGAATGGATGAGCCGCTTCCTGGACAGCGGCTTCATCGACACGTTCCGGCTGTTCAACCACGAACCGAATCAGTACACCTGGTGGAGTTTCCGCGCCAACGCGCGGGCGAACAACAAAGGCTGGCGGATCGACTACGCGATGGCGTCCGAAGCGGCGCGCCCGCTGCTGAAAAACGCCTGGCTGCTGCCCGACGTGCGCCATTCGGACCACTGCCCGGCCGTACTGGAGATTACGATCTGAAAATCCCAGCACCATCCCCAAAAAACTCATATTATTTGCATTTAATTATATTTATTATTACATTTAAAAATACGCTTTGTTTTAAACCATGAACTATATCGTCATGAAAAAAGACTTTATTATTTATTCCATTATTCGCAGGTATTGTCGCTATCAGCGCTGTAACCTTTACAAAAAATGCGGACGTAAAAACTATTTTCGCTTCGAATCCTGAAGCTATGACACAAATCGAAAGCGGCGATAGTTATACAGGATGTGTTGTAGGAGGGGGATCGGAGGCACCTGAATACGTAGTTGTATTGTGGAACTTGTGATATGTACCACGTAAGCAGAGGCGGAGACGGCCTTTGCAAAAAACAATAATATTTCAATCTTAATTCAAGACAAAGTACCTTATTAAAGTACTTTGTCACATTACGCCTCATCCATGAAATCATTCAAAACGATTATCGGCATAATGGGGATGGTTCTTTTATGCGGATGCAATAACCGGCATCGACACGTTATTCTGCCGATCGAAAAACCAGAACTACTACGGGTCGAAGATTCCGTACGAATCGAAAACAATTGCGCCTACGACATGGCTTTATACGATTCGGCGATCGTCCTCGTCAATTATTGCGGACGGAAATTCTTCAGTCTTTTCGAAACGGGGTCGTTGAAACCGATATGCTCATTCGGAACGAAAGGAAAAGGCCCGAACGAATTCCAGATGCCGCAACGCGACCGTTCGACAGGTTCCGCCGAAGATTCCGTTCTCAGGATCTACGATGCGCATCTGGTCGTCACAAAAGAGATCAATATGCGCTCTCTGCTGCGCGACACGGCTGTTCTCAATATCCAAGGAGAACATACCTACAAAGCCTTACGATACAACAAAGATATCAACCGCCTGAACGATACGTTATATACCGGGATCTTGGCAGACGCTCCCCAAGGGCCCCTTGCGATTTACGACACGAAAAACGATCAAACCGTCTGGAGCGAATCCGATTGGGGATTCACCATGCCTCAACGCAGCGAAATGTTGTCTTATTTGATCACCTACGGTTCCCTGTGCGCCAATACCAAGAAACAGATCATTGTTCGATCGTACCGAAATATTGACATGATTCAACTTTTCGGATTCGACGGCCGCCTGGTTAAAAACATTTGTTTGTCGAAACCCGAATGCCCACCGTTCGATCCTCAAAAAAATTGCCTCGAACCGGAGCACAACCTATATCATCTTGAAATGTTCGCCACGCCGGAACGTATCTATACGCTGCATTACGCCAATCCTTACAACGATATTAAAAACGGAACCGCCACGCCGACGATCCTCGCTTTCGACTGGGACGGCCGCCTGACCGCCGCTTACGACTGCCCGCGCTCGATCACGCAGTTTTGCGTAGACGAAACCGGTAAAAAAATATACGGCTTGCTCGATATGCCGGACATCGAGCATACGCAACTTTACCGGTTTTCTTACTAAATGCCGAACACGCCATGAAGAACGCATTCATCGTAGGCATGATATTGCTGAATGGCTTTTTGCTTTATGCATTGATCCGGACCGGATCGGCCGCAAAACAACGGATGATCGCCGGCGCAGCCCTGCCGGACACCTCGGTCTGTGCGATGGAAAAATGGGACATCAGGGAGAGTACGCTGTCGAGCGTTCGGTATGCAGGCCGCCCGTTTTTCATTTCGGACAACGCGCGGGCGTTGCTGGCCCCCTATTCGGCCGACTCGTCGAAACTGTTCGTGCGCATACAATTCCCTTCCTGCGAACGCTGCATATCACAACTCGTCCGAAGCCTGAAAAGAAACGAAAACCGGTTGGGTACGACAAATATAATTCTGGTCACCGAATTCCACGACGACGACGAGGTCGCCGAATTCGTTCGGAGGTACGACCTCGGCGGGTTCCGTTTGTTCAATATCCCGGAGTTGGAACTGTGTCTCGACCTGAAAAACTTTATCGGCTCGTATATGTTCACATTATCGCCGGACTTCCGCGCAGAGAATCTGCTGGTTTGCTCCAAACACAACGATTACATGCACGACGACTATTTCACCCAACTGCCGGGACGGGCGGAATAATGAATCATATATTTCCTATTTTTACCGCTGAATGGAGCAGCGGAAGATCATACACATCGACATGGATGCGTTCTACGCGTCGGTCGAACAGCGCGACCACCCCGAATACCGGGGCCGTCCGTTGGCGGTCGGCCGTCCCGAAGGCCGCGGCGTGGTCGCCGCGGCCAGCTACGAGGCGCGGCGCTACGGCATCCGTTCGGCCATGCCGTCCGTTACGGCCCGAAGGCTGTGTCCCGAATTGATTTTCATTCCCGGACGGCTGGAAGTCTACCGCGAAGTATCGCGGCAGATTCACCGGATTTTCCGCGAATACACCGACCTGGTCGAGCCGATCGCATTCGACGAAGCTTTTCTGGACGTTACCCGGAACAAAAAGGGAATCCCGCTAGCGGTGGACGTCGCCCGGGCCGTCAAACGACAAATCCGCGACGAACTGGGACTGGTCGCATCGGCCGGAGTATCCTACAATAAATTTCTCGCCAAGATCGCTTCGGACTACCGGAAACCGGACGGACTCTGCACGATCCATCCCGACCGCGCCGTCGCTTTCATCGCGCGCCTGCCGATCGAAGCGTTCTGGGGGATCGGCCGCGTCACGGCGCGCAAGATGCACGAAATGGGAATCCACGACGGCGCTGCGCTGCGAGAGTGCCCGCCGGATTTTCTGACCGGACGGTTCGGAAAAGCAGGACGCCTTTATTACGAATTCGCCCACGGCATCGACCTGCGACCGGTAGAAGCGAGCCGCGTCCGCAAATCGGTCGGATGCGAAACCACCTTCCCGTACGACCTGACCTCGTTCGACGCGATGACGGACGAACTGTATAAACTCGCCGCCAAACTGAACGGGCGTCTCGACCGGGCCGGATTTCGCGGCAATACGCTGACGTTGAAAATCAAATTCGCCGATTTCCGGCTGCAAACCCGTAGCCTGAGCCCGGGATACGAGCTGTTCGCATCGGCCGAAATTTTCCCGCTGGCGACTGCGCTGCTGCGCGATGCCGGCATCGAAGGACATCCGGTACGGCTGCTCGGCCTGTCGGTCGGAAACCCGACCCACCCGGTGCAGCACGAACTGTACCGGCAGTTGAGCCTCGACCTCTGACTGTCATGTTACAGGTCGTATTTCAGCAAGTCGCGCATCGAAATCACTTTACATTTGCGCTCCTTCAACATGCTCAATAATTTTTCGAAATTCTCGAGCGAAGTGCTGACGAAATCGTGCGCGAGGTCGGGCACCCCGTGCAGGCAGAAAATCACGACCTGCCCGTCGCGGGCCTCGTCCAGCGCTTTTTCGAAAATTCGGGCGTCTCGAACCGCGCGTCGACCACGCCGTAACTCGGCATCAGCATTTTATCCGACACTCCTTTCACATAAGGCTTATCCCCGCCGTGACGGGCCAGCTTATAGCCTCGCTCTTTCAGGACGGCGATCCCCTCCGGACTGTTGTCGTAACCGGGATAAGCGTAAGTCACCGGGCGCGGAATGCCGTACAACGCGCATTTCTCTTCGATGTAGGCCGTTTCCGAACCGATCTGCTTACGGGTCATTTGACTCATCTGCCCGTGACTGCGGCTGTGGTTCCCGATCTCGAAGCCCATTTCGTCCAACTCCCGGATTTGATCCCAGCTCATATACTTGGTTTTGTCCTCGAAACCCGGAAATTCGCAAACGTAGAACGTCGCGCCGAATCCGTATTTATGCAGCAACGGAGCGACCACCTCTCGCTGGCCCGCCGTCGCGTCGTCGAACGTCAGCACGACGATCCGGCCCTTCAGCGGTTTCAGGCGTTTGACCGGTTTTTCGGCGACCGCCGTCAGTGCGACGGCTGCCGATAACAACAGTAAAAAAAATCGTTTCATCATCCATGCTATTTTTTGGAAAACCCGGCACGTAACGCGCCGCCGTTTCCCAGAACCTTACTCTGAACTTACTTCCCGTACAGGCTGCGCGCGATTCCCATTTCGAGCCCTCTCAGTTCGGCCAGGCCGCGCAGGCGGCCGATGCAAGAATAGCCCGGATTGGTCTTCTTGCGCAGGTCGTCGCACATCTGATGCCCGTGATCGGGACGCACCGGAATCGATACGCCGCGACGTTGCTGCAACGCCAACAACGCCTTCATCACGCCGTACATATCCACGTCGCCTTCGAGATGGTTCGCCTCGTAAAAATTACCTTCGTCGTCGCGGCAGGTACTGCGCAGATGGACGAACCCGACGCGATCGCCGAACTCTTCCATCATGGCGGCCAGTTCGTTGTCGCTGCGGACGCCGAACGATCCGGTACAAAGGCAAAGTCCGTTCGAACGGTTCGGAACGGCCGCAATCAATGCACGAAAATCGTCCGCCGTGCTCAGAATACGCGGCAAGCCGAGAATAGGATAAGGCGGATCGTCCGGATGGATCACCAGTTCGACGCCCGCTTCATCGGCCACCGGAGCGATCTCGCGCAGAAAAGCGACCAGGTGTTCGCGCAGCCGGGCGGCGTCGATCCCCTTGTACTGGCCGAGCGCCCCGCGGAATTGTTCGATCGTAAAACTTTCCTCGGCGCCGGGCAATCCGGCGATCATGTTCCGGGTCAGCCGCTCGCGTTCGACCGCATCCATCCGGTCGAAGCGTGCTTTCGCCTTCGCGCGCTCCTGCGACGTATATTCCGCCTCCGCCCCCGGACGCTGCAGAATAAACAGGTCGAACGCCACGAACGCCGCCCGTTCGAAACGAAGCGCTTTCGAGCCGTCCGGCAGCGTATAGGCCAGGTCGGTGCGCGTCCAGTCCAGCACCGGCATAAAATTATAGGTAACGGTACGAATGCCGCAGGCGGCCAGGTTGCGCAGGCTCTGCTTGTAATTTTCGATATACCGCTGAAATTCCCCGGTGCGGGTTTTGATCCGCTCATGGACCGGAACGCTCTCGACGACGCTCCATACCAACCCGGCATCGGCAACCGTCCGCTGTCGTTTGCGGATCTCATCGACGCTCCATGTCTCCCCGTTGGGAATATGATGCAACGCCGTTACCACGTCCGTAGCCCCGGCCTGCCGGATATCCCAAAGGCCGACCGGATCGTCCGGCCCGTACCAGCGCCATGCCTGTTTACACAAATACATATTCTTTATCCGTTTTATGGATTCCCTATCGCAAAAATACGATTTCCGTTCTAAATCGAAAAAGCGTCGAAACCGCCGTCGATAACCGTGACCGTGCCCGAGACGAAACGCGAGGCATCGCTGGCGAGCCACTGCAGCGTACCGAGCAACTCTTCGGGTTCGCCGAAGCGGCGGAACGGCGTATGGCCGAGGATCGCCTCGGAACGCGGCGTCAAGCTGCCGTCCGGATTGGTCAGCAGCGCACGGTTCTGTTCGGTCAGGAAAAAGCCCGGAGCGATCGCATTCACCCGGAAGCCGTCGCCGTACTTCAGCGCCAGTTCGCCGCACAGGTACTTCGTAAAGTTGACTACCGCCGCCTTAGCCACTCCGTACCCGGCTACCCGGCTCAGCGGGCGGATCGCCGATTCGGACGCGATGTTGATGATCGAACCGCCGCGGGCCGCAACCATCGCGCGGGCGAACGCCATCGTCGGCAGCACCGTCCCGAACAGGTTCAGATCGACCACGTCCCGGAATGCCTTCATATCCAGGTCGAAGATCGTCTTATCCGGCGCGATCGTGGCCCCGGGCATATTGCCGCCGGCCCCGTTGATCAGCACGTCGATCCGGCCGTAACGTTCCATGATTTCCGAATACGCCCGTTCGATGTCCTCCTTATTCAGCACGTCGGCCGCCACGAACAACGCGTCCCCGCCGGCCGCCGCGGCTTCCCGCTGAAGGGCAAGCCCGGTTTCGGCCTTGCGGCCCATCAGCACGACCCGGGCGCCCTGTTCGGCGAAATGGAGCACCATCGAGCGTCCCAACACCCCGGTAGCCCCGGTAATCGCCACGACCCGGTCTTTTACGCAAAACAAATTTTTCATCATCGAATACCTTAAAAAATGAACCGCATGAATTTCATGATCGGATATTCCGAGGGGTAAAGATACCAAAATTTCCGTATCCGCGACACCCGCACGCCTTGTCCGAAACGTTTTTCCGGACACTTTTCCCGTCCGGATTTGCAATATTGGCAAATGATTGTTTATTTTGTACATTGTGAATTGTGACGTTTCATCCAGACTTCGTATCATGAAAAAGATCCTGTTGCCGGTCCCGGCGCTGTGTGTCGGCGTATTGTTGTGCCTGTCGTTGCGGGGAGAAGCCCCTTCGCGGCTAACGACCGACCTCGCGGAACATACCGACCGAGTCTGGATCGGCGGTTATCCGTCGCAAGTGACGCTGGAACAGGCGGACAAGATCGTCGAACCGCCCCGGTTCGTTACGATCGGCAGCCGGCGGCCGTCGTTCGGCTGGCAGGTCAACGATTCGCGCAGCGACGTAATGCAGACCGCTTGCCGCATCCTGCTGGCTTCGTCGCCCGGAACGCTCGCAACCGACTCGGCCGACCTGTGGGACAGCGGCGTAATTCCGGGAGACCGCAGCGTAGCCGTCCCGTATGCCGGCAAGGCACTGGAGCCCGGCAAAATCTACTACTGGAAAGTGATGACTTTCAACAACGGCAATCCGCAGCCGTGGTCGGCCGTCAAGGCGTTCCGCACGGCAGATTCGCTGACCGAATACGCCACGCCGGCCTACCCGCTCGAAAAAACGGACAACGGCTTACCGAAAACGACCCAAAAACTCTCCGATCGGCTCGTTTTCGCCGACTTCGGTTACGACGCGTTCGGACAGCTCCGGCTGACGCTTTGCTCGCACGCCGGCGGCGACACGGTGACCGTCCGCCTCGGCGAATGCCTGAAAGACGGACGCATCGACCCGGCTCCGGGAGCTCCCGCCGTTTCCTGAGCCAGCGCCTCGCACTGCTGCCGGGCATACGCACTTACACCGTAAAAATACCGGCGGACGCGCGCAACACCGGCCCCCAGGCCGTTCGGATGCCGGACTATATCGGGGAAGTCTATCCATTCCGCTACTGCGAGATCGAAGGCGATGCGATCGGCAACGGCACGGGTATCATCAGCCGGCAGGTCGTAAACTACCCGTTCGACGATCTCGCGGCGGAATTCGCCAGTTCCGACACGACGCTGAACCAAGTATGGGAACTGTGCAAATACTCGATCAAAGCGACCTCTTTCGCCGGATTATATGTGGACGGCGACCGCGAACGCATCCCTTACGAAGCCGACGCGCTGATCAACCAACTGTCGCACTACTGCGTCGACCGCGAATACACGATGGCGCGGCGTAGCCACGAATACCTGCTCGGGAACGCCACTTGGCCGACCGAATGGATCCTGCAATCGGTGCTGATCGCCTGGTACGACTACCTGTACACCGGCGACCTGCGGGCCGTAAAAACGCATTACGAGACGCTGAAAAACAAGACGCTGACCGCACTGTCCGGCACGGACGGATTCGTCAGCCTCACGCCGGAGAAACTGACGCCCGAACTGTACGCGTCGATCAACCTGCGGGGACAAACGCTGAAAAATATCGTCGACTGGCCGCACACGGGGATCCTGGGACTCGGCAAGGCGGAAGGGGGCGAAACCGACGGTTTCGTATTCCGCGACGTCAACACGGTGGTCAACGCTTACCACTACTGCGCGCTGGAACTGATGGCCCGCATGGCAGGAGCCGCCGGAGAGTCGGAAGATTCCGCCGCATACGCCCGGGCGGCCGGCCGTCTGGCGGACAATTTCAACAAACAACTGTTCAATAAAAAAACCGGCGCTTACCGCGACGGCATCGGCACCGACCACTGCTCGCTGCACGCCAACATGTTCCCGCTCTGCTTCGGACTCGCCGACGTAAAACGGGCGCAGTCCGTTGCGGATTTCGTCAAGACGCGGGGCATGGCCTGCAGCGTCTACGGTTCGCAATTCTTGATGGACGGGCTGTACGAAGCGGGCGAAGCCGATTATGCGCTGCAACTGCTCACGTCGGACGCCGAACGCAGTTGGTACAACATGATCCGCGTCGGCTCGACCATTTCGCTGGAAGCCTGGGACGACAAATACAAACCGAATCAGGACTGGAACCACGCTTGGGGCGCGGCCCCAGCCAACATCATCCCGCGCAGGCTGATGGGCGTCGTACCGACCGAACCGGGTTTTTCGCGCATCGAAATCCGCCCGCAGCCGGCCGGACTCGAAAAAGCCTCGCTGCGGATACCCACGATACGGGGCGACGTGGAAACGGCGTTCGAAAACACGCCCGACCGTTTCACGCTGACGACCGTCGTACCGGCCAACGTGAAAGCCGATGTCTACCTGCCGCTGCCCGCCGGCACCAAAAATTACGACGTGACCGTCAACGGGAAGCCTGCAGGACAGACCGTCCGCGAAGGAAATTTTATAAAGATCGCGGATCAGGGTTCCGGAAAAAACGCATATATTCTGAACACTAAATAACTTAATCAAACCAAACACAAACAACCGAAATGAAAAAACTTTTTATCTGTGCATTCCTCGTGTATGCCGCTTCGCTTCAGGCGCAACCGATGGGCAAGGGCAACCTGCCCCCCGTATTCCCGAAAGAAGTGGCCGAAAAGACACAATTCGATACCCGTACGCGTGCGTATATTTCGCCCGTGCGCGTGATGTGGACGCAGAACGGCGACCTGATCACCGGCTCCGAGAACCTGTTGTTGCAAGGCAACGGGCAGGCTACGACGGCCAATACCCCGAAAACCGTTTTCGTATCCAAAGAGGGTAAGCGTCCGTCGATCCTGCTGGATTTCGGTCGTGAAATCCACGGGGGACTGCAGTTCGTAACCTGCATTCGCGCATCGACCAAACCCGTCAAGGTACGCGTGCGCCTCGGCGAATCGGTCGGCGAAGCGATGTGCGAGATCACGAAGGAAAACGGCGCGACGAACGACCACGCGATGCGCGACTACACGATCGAACTGCCGTGGCTGGGCGTCTGCGAAGTCGGGAACTCCGGCTTCCGTTTCGTCCGGATCGACATGCTCGAAGACGATGTCGAACTACCGATCAAGGAGATCCGCGCCAGCCTGTTATACCGCGACATCCCGTACCTCGCTCGTTCCGTTCGAACGATCCGCGCGTGGACAGCATCTGGGCGACCGGCGCCTACACGCTGCACCTGAACCTGCAGGAATATCTCGTAGAGGCCCCAAAGCGCGACCGCCTGGTATGGCTCGGCGACCTGCATCCCGAAGTGCGTACCGCGCTGGCCGTATTCGGCGACAACGAGGCGCTTTCGCGCGGCCTGGACTTCGCCCGCGACGAAACCCCGCTACCGGGCTGGATGAACGGCATGTGCTCCTATTCGCTGTGGTGGGTGCTGATCCACCGCGACTACTACATGTACCGCGGCGACCTGAATTACCTGAAACAGCAGCAACAATACCTCAGCGACCTGATGAAGATCCTGATGAGCAAGGTGGACGCCGAAGGCCGTGAACACCTCGACGGCGGCGGACGCTTCCTCGACTGGCCGACCAGCGAAGACACGTTGGCCGTCAACGCCGGCCTGCACGCGCTGATGCTGATGACTTTCGAGGCCGGAGCCGAAATGCTGAACGCATTGGGCGACAAAGAACTGGCCGCACAATGCACCACAACCGCCGACCGGATGAAAAAAGTAACGCCCGACTACAAAACGTCGAAACAGTCTGCCGCACTGATCGCCCTGGCCGGCATCGTTCCGGCCGAAACGGCCAACAAGGAAGTGCTCGAAGTGGGCGGCGCCCACGGTTTCTCGACCTTCTACGGCTATTACATGCTGAAAGCCCAAGCCCTGGCCGGAGACTATACCGATGCGATCCAGAACATGAAGGACTACTGGGGCGGTATGCTCGACCTCGGCGCTACGACTTTCTGGGAAGACTTCGACATCAACTGGAAGAAAAACGCCGCACGGATCGACGAGCTGACCCCGGCCGGCAAAGTGGACGTTCACCGCACTTACGGCGACTACTGCTACAAAGGCTACCGTCACAGCCTGGCGCACGGATGGGCATCGGGGCCGACGGCATGGCTCAGCGAATACGTGCTCGGCGTGAAGATCGTCGAACCGGGTTGCAAAGCCGTGAAGATCGAACCGAACCTCGGCGGTCTCGAATGGGTCGAAGGAACCGTTCCGACGCCGTACGGAGTGATCAAGGTACGTCATGAGAAACAGGCCGACGGGAAGATCAAATCGAAGATCGAAGTCCCGAAAGGCGTGAAAGTGGTAAAATAACGAACCGCGGGAAGCGATTCGGCCGCCAGGGAGGCAGCCTGTGAAAATAAGGGTATCAAAAATATATTTTTTATATCATTATTTTCACAGGCATATCCCTTGTTTTAGGTACATTTGCTTTCACAAAAACACGGCATCCGTCGGCAACAGCCGGACAATAAGATACGGATGCAGCTTTCGGACATGCGGCGGAAAACGACGGCGCGCCGAAAGACTATGGAGGTTACAAAGAGGCAACGCGACAGAGAGACACGAAAGAAATCGTATCGCAGACGGAACGAGCAACCGGGGCTGAAACCGGGACGGTCGGGACGGCGCGAAAAGCCGGAGCAACGAGGACGCGGGGATCCCCCCGCACAATCTGCAAACTCCGAAAAACGATCTCAGCGTGTTCGGTTTTCGGAAATTTGATTTGCGACGGCTGTTCGGACAGCTTATTAAGCCAAACAAATTAAATAAACTTAAAAACCGAAAACCGATGAAACAAATTTCATTTCTGGCGTTCGACCTTGGAGCAACCAGCGGCCGTACCATTCTGGGGACGCTGAACGAAGGCAAACTCCAGATGAAGGAACTGACTCGTTTCCCGAACCAGATCCTCGAACTGAACGGACACGCTTACTGGAACATCTTCTCGCTGTACGAACACCTGAAGGCCGGCATGATCGCCGCCGCCAAGGAAGACGTGGAGATCACCTCGATCGGCATCGACACCTGGGGCGTCGATTTCGTATTCCTCGGCGAAGACGGTCAGATTCTGGGTATTCCGCACGCTTACCGCGACCAGCACACGGCAGGAGCGCCGGAAGAATATTTCGAGAAGGTATTGCCCCGCAAAGAGGTATACGATATCACCGGCATCCAGATCATGAACTTCAACAGCCTGTACCAGCTCTACGCGATGAAGCGCGACAACTCGTCGCTGCTGAACGCCGCTAAAGAAGCGCTGTTCATTCCGGACGCGCTGAGCTACATGCTGACCGGCAAGAAAGTGGTCGAATATACGATCGCATCCACGTCGCAGATACTGAACCCGCGCACCAAGAAGTTCGAAACTTGCCTGCTCGAAAAAATGGGCGTGAAGGCCAACCTGTTCGGCGACATCGTGATGCCGGGTTACGTGATCGGTACGCTGACCGATGCGCTGGCCGCAGAAACCGGACTGGGCAAACTGCCGGTGGTAGCCGTTGCCGGTCATGACACCGCTTCGGCCGTGGCAGCCGTTCCGGCCAAAAACGAAAAATTCGCTTATCTGAGCTCCGGCACCTGGTCGTTGATGGGGATCGAAGTCAAAGACCCGATCATCACCGAAGAAACTTCGCGCCTGAACATCACCAACGAAGGCGGCGTCGAAGGCACTACCCGACTGCTGAAGAACATCACCGGCATGTGGATTCTCGAACAGTGCATCAAAGAGTGGCGTAAGGAAGCTATCGAATACACTTACCCCGAAATCGTCAAAATGGCGCGCGACGCCGCTCCGTTCCAGTCGTTCATCGACCCGGACGACGAATCGTTTGCCAATCCTCCCAGCATGATCAAGGCGATCAAGGACTTCTGCCTCAGAACCGGCCAGAAAGTTCCGCGCAACCACTCCGAACTGATCCGCTGCATCTTCGAAAGCCTCGCGCTGAAATACAAGAACGTGCTCGATAAGTTCCGTTCGCTGGCTCCGTTCCCGATCGAACGGCTGCACATTATCGGCGGGGGCGCAAAGAACCGCCTGCTAAACCAGTTCACGGCCAACGCGACCGGCGTAACCGTCGTCGCCGGCCCGTCGGAAGGCACGGCCATCGGCAACATCATGCTGCAGGCGCGCGCCGCAGGTTGCGTCAATTCGCTGCAGGAGATGCGCGACATGATCGGCGAAGCCATCGAGATCGAAACGTTCACGCCGGAAGATACCGACGCATGGAACGCCGCTTACGAACGCATCAAATCGCTGATCAAATAATTCCGTTCCGCCGGATTCGGTAACGACAGAAAACAACAATCATTCAATACTCTTTAACTTAAAACAAAAACCATGAAAGACGCAAAAATCCAGCAAGCCTACGAGGCCGCCAAAGCACGCTATGCCGAAATCGGTGTCGATACCGACGCCGTACTGGAACAGATCGCCAAAGTATCCCTGTCGCTGCACTGCTGGCAGACGGACGACGTAACCGGTTTCGAAAACCCGGACGGACAGCTTTCGGGCGGTATTCAGGCTACCGGCAACTATCCCGGCAAAGCCCGCAATATCGAAGAAGTGCGCAAAGACATCGAAAAGGTGAAAAGCCTGCTGCCGGGTAATCACCGTCTGAACATCCACGCCATCTACGGCGACTTCGGCGGTCAAAAGGTAGACCGCGATCAGATCGAACCGAAACACTTCCAGAGTTGGATCGACTGGGCGAAAGCCAACAACATGAAACTGGACTTCAACAGCACCAGCTTCTCGCACCCGAAGAGCGGCGACCAGTCGCTGTCGAACCGCGACAAAGGCATCCGCGACTTCTGGATCGAACACACCATCCGCAGCCGTAAGATCGCCGACGAAATGGGTAAACAACTCGGCGACAAAGCCTGCCACAACCTGTGGATCCACGACGGTTCGAAAGATATGACCGTCGATCGCTACCTGTACCGTTCGCTGCTGAAAGACTCGCTCGATCAGATCTTCGCCCACAAATTCGCAAACGTGAAAGACGCCGTCGAGAGCAAAGTATTCGGCGTGGGCCTCGAAAGCTACACGGTAGGTTCGCACGAGTTCTACATGGGTTACGCCGTACAGAACGGCATCATGTGCACGCTCGACATGGGTCACTTCCACCCGACCGAAGAGACTTACGACAAGATCTCGTCGCTGCTGCTCTTCACGCCGGAAATCATGCTGCACGTAAGCCGTCCGGTACGTTGGGACAGCGACCACGTGGTTATCCTGAACGACAGCGTACAATTGCTGGCACAGGAAATCGTATGGGCCAACGCACTGAACAAGACCAATATCGGTCTCGACTACTTCGACGCTTCGATCAACCGGATCGGCGCATACGTGGTAGGTAGCCGCGCTACGCAGAAAGCGTTCCTGCAGGCACTGCTGACCCCGATCAGCAAACTGCGCCAGTATGAAGCGAACGGCCAGTTGTTCCAGCGCATGGCTGTGCTCGAAGAAGCCAAGAGTATGCCGTGGGCTGCCGTGTACGACTACTTCTGCTACAAAAACAACGTTCCCGTTGCCGAAGACTACATCACGGAAATCGAAAAATACGAAAAGGAAATTACCTCTAAGAGATAATATCCGATATTAACCAAGCGAGCTGTCCGTGCATGTGTTTTTCTCCCGAAAAACGACATGTGCGGATAGCTTGTTAAAAACTACTGATTCATATGGAAATTTTACTGGGTTTACTTATCATCGCGATAGGCAGTTTCGGGCAGTCAAGCTCGTACGTGCCGATCAATAAAGTGAAGAACTGGGCTTGGGAAAGCTTCTGGATCGTCCAGGGCATTTTCGCATGGCTCGTATTTCCGCTGCTCGGCGCGCTGCTGGGCGTTCCCGAAGGAATGGGACTGTTCGAACTGCTCGGAAACGGCGGCGCTGCAAAAGCCATCGTTTACGGCATATTGTGGGGCGTCGGCGGTCTGACGTTCGGACTCAGCATGCGCTACCTGGGCGTTGCGCTCGGGCAGTCGATCTCGCTGGGAACCTGTGCCGGATTCGGTACGCTGCTGCCGGCCATTTTCGCCGGCACGAACCTGTTCCAGGGCCAGGGTCTGATCCTGCTGGTAGGCGTGTGCATCACGCTAGCCGGTATCGCCGTGATCGGTTACGCCGGTTCGCTGCGCTCGAAAAACATGACCGAAGAGGAGAAAAAAGCCGCTATCAAAGATTTCGCGTTGACCAAAGGTCTGCTCGTAGCCCTGCTGGCCGGCGTAATGAGCGCCTGTTTCGCACTCGGTCTCGACGCCGGAACACCGATCAAAGAAGCTGCGCTCACCAACGGCGTGAAACCGCTGTTCGCCGGTCTGCCGGTTATCCTGCTGGTGACTTTCGGCGGATTCCTTACGAATGCCGCTTACTGTATCCAGCAAAATATCAAAAACAAAACGGGAAAAGATTATTTCTCCGTTCCGGGCGGCATTTTCGTAAACAACGTGCTGTTCTGCGCGCTGGCCGGAGTGCTGTGGTATTCACAGTTCTTCGGACTGGAAATGGGCAAGAGCTTCCTGGTGGATTCGCCGCTGCTGATGGCCTTCTCATGGAGCATCCTGATGTCGCTGAACGTAACGTTCTCGAACGTATGGGGCATCCTGCTCAAAGAATGGAAAGGCTGCAATTCGAAAACGATCTCCGTACTGGTCATCGGTCTGGTGATCCTGGTATTCTCGGTATTCGCACCGTCGCTGATGAACATGGCGTTCGGATACTAAACCGGATAAAACCTATTCGAATTCCGGAACCGACTCCGGTTCCGGAATTCTTAACCAATAAAACTTCAATATTATGAAATGCGCATTTAAAATGAAACTCAAACCCGGTTGCGAGGTAGAGTACGAAAAACGCCACCGCGCGATCTGGCCCGAACTGGTCAAACTGCTGAAAGAAACCGGCGTAAGCGACTACTACATCTTCTGGGACAAGGAGACGAACCTGCTGTTCGCCGTTCAGGAACAGGGAGGCGAGAGCGGTTCGCAGGATCTCGGCACGAATCCGATCGTAAAAAAATGGTGGGACTACATGGCCGACATCATGGACGTGAATCCGGACAACTCGCCGGTTTCGATTCCGCTGAAAGAGGTATTCTACATGGAATAAGACCGGGTCTTCCGGGACGGAGAGGATGACTTCGGTCATCCTCTTTTTTTATTTATTCGCCGCGCTTAAACGACCACCCGAGGAGCAATCATCTAAAAAATCCATTCCGTTGAAATTCCGCGCCCGGTTAGGTTAACCGGATTTTAATGCTTAGATTTGCACCCGAATCAAAAAATACTCCGATGAGAATAAACGATTGATAGTCGGTACTGTTAAACCGACGCCTCGAAGCAACTAACATTTTTCGGTTTATCAACCCGGTCTCATGCAAGACCCCTATTAATCGTACTTTGATGAGTATTATCCTAAGCGGTGTAAATTACCGCTATACCAACCGGCAACCTCTTTTCGAACCGGTCAACCTATCGGTACTTCCGGGCGAGAAAATCTCGATCGTCGGAAATAACGGAACCGGAAAATCGACCTTGCTAAGGTTGATCGCCGGAGAACTGGCTCCTTCCTGCGGAAGCATCGGCCGTTCCGTCTCCCCTTATTACGTTCCCCAGCAAACGGACATCCGGAGCGAATCGGTCGGCCGGACATTGGGCGTCGCGGAGAAACTCGACGCACTGCGCGCCATCTGCGACGGCAGCGCCAACCCGGATCACTACGACACGCTGGCGGACGACTGGGACATCGAATCCCGCTGTCGTTCCGCTCTCGACGCTTGGGGCCTGCCGCACGTAGAACTAACCGCATCGACCGATTCGCTGAGCGGCGGGGAGAAAACGAGACTTTCTCTGGCTGGACTGACGATCCACCGACCGGCCATCGTACTGCTCGACGAACCCACGAACCACCTCGACCGCACGGGCCGCGACCGGCTTTACGACTACATCCGCACCTGCAAGGCTACGTTGATCGTAGTCAGTCACGATACCTACTTGCTCAATCTGCTCGACCGCACCTGCGAACTCTCCAAGAAAGGGCTCAAAACATACGGAGGAAACTACAATTTCTACCGGGAACAAAAACGAATCGAAGACAGCGCCCTGGAGCAGCGGATCGATTCGGAACAGGCCGCGCTGCGGCTGGCCCGTAAAAAAGCGCAAGAAATCGCGGAACGACAGCAGAAAAGGTTCAACCAAGGAGAACGGAACAAAGACCGGCTTCCCCGCATCCTGCGCAAAGGGGCGAAAGACCGCGGTGAAACAACGATTTCGAAACTCCGGGAAAAACATTCGGACATCGTCGGCCTGAACGAAAAGCGGCTGAACGATCTGCGGCGACAGCGCGGAACGGCGTGCCGGTTCAAAATCGATTTCGACGATGCGCTGCTGCATAACGGGAAACTGCTGATCGCCGCGGACGGAGTGAACTTCGGTTACGACCGGGAGCGCCCGTTGTGGAGAATGCCGCTCGACCTGGAGATCCGCAGCGGCGAACGGATACGTCTTACCGGCAACAACGGCAGCGGCAAAACGACTCTCGTCAGGCTGCTGACAGGAGAACTGTTCCCGACAGCGGGCGAAATCCGCAGAACCGACTTCTCGTACGTCTGCCTCGACCAGGAATACAGTCTGGTCGACACTCCGCAGACGGTACTGGAACTGGCGCAAAAATACAACCGCAGCAACCTTTGCGACCACGAGATCAAGATGCGGCTCAAGCGGGCCCTATTCGCCGCAGACACGTGGGACACAAGCTGCAACGCGCTGAGCGGCGGCGAAAAGATGCGGCTCTGCCTGTGCTGCCTGATGATCTCGAACCATGTTCCCGATCTATTTATTCTCGACGAACCGACCAATAATCTCGACCTGTCGAGCCTCGCCGTGCTCGCCGATACGATAGGCGATTATCGGGGCACCCTGCTCGTTATCTCCCACGACCGGAACTTCACCGACGAAATAGGAATCACGAAAACCGTCGAACTCGGATAAGCGCCGCTTCCGGAACGCCCCAAAAGAGTCCGGGAAAACGGTATGACGAAATCGTCTCCGTTTTCCCGGACTCTTTTTTACGGTCCGACCCGCGCGTTCCGCTACGAACGACAACGGATCGGATGGAAAATCAATATTTATCCAATTGGGTTTTCAGATAACCTTTTTCTTTCCAGATATTCTCGATCTTTTTCAGCCGCTTGCGGAAATCTTCGTAGTATTTCTTGTCCACAGGCGTCCAGCCGCACTCGGCATAAGCCGCGATACGCGGGAAAATCTGATAATAAAGCCGGTCGAGGTTCGGCGTGAATTCGCCCCACATCTGGCAACCGGTTCCCAGAATTTTCTCTTTATCGGCATCGGCCAGGCCGTCCGGAATCGGATTGAACGAATAAGCCTTTTCGAACGGGGTCACTTCGTACGGATAGTCCAGATAAGTGAAGAAACGGTTCGAATTGACCACGTCATACCCTTTCTCGATCGCTTTGTTCACCAGACTGATATCCCCGTCCCAGAACTGCACGATCGTACCGGGAGCCAATTTCTCGGACTGGCTGGCCTGTACGTGCGCTTCGCCGCGAACATTGTCGCCGGTAATCTCGTTCCAGCCGATCATCCGACACCCTTTCGAAGCGAGGTATTTCGACATCCGGTTGATCGCCCATACCTGCAAATCGGAGCAGGTCGGCAGGCCGTTAGCCTTCATGAAAGCCTGGATCTCCTCCGAATTCTGCCAGTGCGTGTAATTCGCTTCGTCGCCGCCGATATGCACGATCTTCGACGGGAACAGCGCCACCACTTCATCGAGAATATCGTGCAGGAACTCCTCGACCTTCGGGTCGGTCACGTCGTACAGATCGCCTACGACGGCTTTCCCTTCCCTGCGGCTCGTGGCGCCGATCCACGGATAGGCATAGATCGAAGCGGAAGCGTGCCCCGGCACCTCGATCTCGGGAATCACCTTGATCCCCCGGTCGTCGGCATACTTCACGATGTCGCGGATCTCGTCCTGCGTATAATAAGCGCGTTTCGGGAACAACTCGTCCCACTCTTCCGACGTAACGTTCATGTGGTCGAAATCGCGTTTCGAACCGAGTTCGGTCAACTTCGGATATTTTTTGATCTCGATACGCCACCCCTGATCGTCTACCAGATGCCAATGGAACGTATTCATTTTCAGCCGGGCCATCTCGTCCAGCAGATTCTTGACCGTTTCAGCGCCCTGGAAATGACGGCTTTCGTCCTGCATGTAAGCGCGCCACGGGAAAGCCGGCGCATCGGTAATCACGCAGGCCGGTATCGTCACCAGGCCGTTCTGCGGCGTGGTCATCTGGCGCAGCGTCTGCAACGCATAGAGCAACCCCGCACGGGCGTCGGCCGTAGCCACGATCTGCTTTTTGCTGTCCGGGGACATCACGGCCAGGCGATACGCCTCGTCGTTGTTATTCGACGGCACGGCATTGAGTTTAAACGCCAGTTTGGCTTTCTTGGCTTTGGTCGTATAGACCGGATCGATCCCGGCCTCTTTCAGCACCCCGGTCACGTAATCCTGATTCAGGTTCGCTTTCGGATCGAGATAAACCGAAGTCTCCCCGCTCAATACGGCTGCGTTCTGGAAAGCGACGATCTTGACCGGCTTCGGCAGTATCTCGATCGGGTGGTTCTGCGCCCGTGTTCCGTTTACGGCGAACAGCGCCGCGGCAACCAGGCCGATAAAAAGTTTTTTCATAAAGAAGCGTTTTATGCTTGGTTAATTTAAGTCATTCAAACCGGTTCCGGAAACGGTCAGTAGCGGATAACCGGCGTTTCGCCGTCCCACTCGACTTCCCAGAAACGGATAAAATTGCCGTTCATTTCCCACTTGAAAGCGGAAAAAATCAGACGGCCTTTATCTTCGACGATCTCCCAGCCCGACCACAATCCGTCCGGCGGCCAGTCGAACGGCACCTCTTCCCAGCGGTTCGACATCGGGTCTTTGGTCTTGCAGAGCACTTTCCCGTGTCCGCTGGTAGCGAACATATAATATGTGCCGTCATGCTCGAAAACCCGCGGACTTTCGGGCGTCGTAAACGTAATCAGCGCCGGCCCGAGATCTCTCCAACGGATCGCATCGTCCGACGAAGCGAGCGCGATCGCGCCTTTGCCGTCGGCGGTAGTGACCATCGAAAACATCAGGAACTGCCCGCCATATCGCAGGATGTGCGAATCCCGGCAATCCTCCCAACCGGTCGGATTGCGCATCGCCCACTCCGGCGCCGTATAGACCGGATTTTCCGGACAACGTTTCCAGTCGAACAGATCTTTGCTGGTAGCCAGACCGACGGTTTGCTTGCCCAGCCAACGGTCGTCGAACCCGGTATAAACCATGTAGTACGTTCCCTTGTGCTTCACGATGGACGGAGCGGATACGACCTGCCCCTCCCACGTACCGGGAACGACCCGGATGACGCGCGGGTGATGCTCCCAATGCACCAGATCGGTCGAAGTGGCGTGTCCGAACGCCTTTTCGCTGTCCGGTTCCTGCCAGTCCTGCGTATCGTTGGCCACGCCCACATTGTAGAACAAATGGAACGTACGCCCCTTCTTGATGACGAAATAATCCTTGACGTATTCGCCCTCGCGGGAAAACTGCCCGATTTGCCCGGAATTCGCCCGCATCTTTTCCGGCGCGCGCGCCGAGCGGGGAACAAACCCAACAAGCCATCCCCGCCAACAGCAGGAACGCGGCACCCCAACGGTTGATCTTATACATAGCCGAAATGTTTTGCGACAGCGCCCCGGCAGCAACCTGCCGGACCGGATGCCTATTCGATAACGATCAATACGTCTCCTTCGAGCACGGAATCTCCGGTGCCGACGCGAATCTCCGCAACAGTGCCTTCCTTGTCCGAATCGACGTTGTTTTCCATCTTCATCGCTTCGAGCACCATCAGACGCTGTCCGACTTTGACCGCATCGCCGACCGCAACCTTGATGTCGAGGATCACGCCCGGCAGCGGGCTCTTGACAGCGCCTCCGCCGGCGGCGGGTTTCGCGGCTACGGCAGGCGCCGGCTGTGCCGGAGCGGGCGCGGCGGCAGCGACCGGTTTCGCAGCGACGGCTTTTCCCTGGTCGAGCGTCACCGTATAGTTCGTTCCGTTCACCGTCACGTCAGCGCGGTTTCCGTTCAGGTCGTTGACGGCGACCTGGTAATCGTTTCCGTTGATATTCAGTTTATATTCCTTCATGATGATTCGATTTGTCGTTTGTATGAACGGGCGTCCCGACTCCCCGGAAACCGGACCGGCCGCGGCGCCCTGCAATCATTCCCTACCAGCGGCGGTTGCGCTGCGGCAGGCGGGTCATCCCGTAACTTTTGCAATTCCATCCGGAAGCCGCTTTCGCCGTCCGAACGACGGCAGCGGGAGCCATGCGGGTCTCCCTGCCGTACAGTTCGAGAGCGACGGCAATCGCCGCAACCACTTCGTTTTCGGAAGATGAAGATCCGGATTTTTTGGATGCAAACAATCTGCTGAAAAATCCCTTCATCGCTACAACGGAATATTAGAATGTTTCTTCGGCGGGTTCGCCAGACGCTTGTTGGCCAACGACTGCAATGCCCTCGCAATGCGGAAACGGGTGTTACGCGGCTCGATGATATCGTCGATATAACCGAACCGGGCAGCCACGTACGGATTGGCAAACTTGTCGCGGTACTCCTCCTCCTTCTGGGCTATGAATTCCGCTTTTTTCTGCTCGTCCTCGATCGCAGCGATCTCTTTCGACGACAACACCTCGGTAGCGCCTTTCGGCCCCATAACGGCGATCTCTGCGGTCGGCCACGCATAGTTGATATCGCCGCGCAGGTGTTTCGAACTCATCACGCAGTAAGCTCCGCCGTAGGCCTTGCGCAGGATTACCGTCACTTTCGGAACGGTCGCCTCGCCGTAAGCGAACAGCAGTTTCGCACCGTGGATAATGATTCCTCCGTACTCCTGGGCCGTCCCCGGCAGGAAGCCCGGCACGTCGACAAACGTCACGATCGGAATATTGAACGCATCGCAGAAGCGCACGAAACGGGCCGCCTTGCGCGAAGCGTTGATATCGAGCACCCCGGCCAGGAACTTCGGCTGGTTCGCGATGATCCCGACGCTCTGGCCTCCGAAACGGGCGAAACCGGTCACGATGTTCGGGGCGAATTTCGCCTGGCTCTCCAGGAAATCCCCGCCGTCGACTACGGCATGGATCACGTCCAGCACGTTGTACGGCTTGTTGGGGTTGTCCGGGATGATGTCGTTCAGCACGTCTTCCATCCGGTCGATCGCATCGGTGCAGGCGGCTACCGGAGCATCCTCCATGTTGTTCGACGGCAGGAAGCTCAGCAGCTTGCGCAGCATTTCGATCCCCTCCTCCTCGGTTTCGGAAACGAAATGGGCCACGCCGCTCTTGGCCGCATGAATCGAAGCGCCGCCCAGTTGTTCCTGCGTCACCTCTTCGCCGGTCACGGTCTTCACGACCTTCGGGCCGGTAACGAACATATAGCTGCTGCCCTTGCTCATCAGGATGAAGTCGGTCAACGCGGGCGAATAAACCGCGCCGCCGGCGCAAGGTCCGAAAATAGCCGAGATCTGCGGGATAACGCCCGAAGCGAGGATGTTGCGCTGAAAGATTTCGGTATAACCGGACAAACTGTTCACGCCCTCCTGGATACGCGCGCCGCCCGAATCGTTGATTCCGATCACCGGAGCCCCGTTTTTCATCGCCATATCCATCACTTTGCAGATCTTAGCGGCGAAGGTTTCGGACAGCGAACCGCCGAACACGGTGAAATCCTGCGAGAACACGTACACCTGACGGCCGTTGATCGTACCGTAGCCGGTTACGACGCCGTCGCCGAAATAGGTCTCTTCCTCGAGGCCGAAATTATTGCAGCGGTGCTTTACGAACATATCGAACTCTTCGAAGGAACCTTCGTCGAGCAGTAGCTTAATGCGTTCGCGCGCCGTTTTTTTCCCTTTTTTATGTTGTGAATCGATCCTTTTCTGACCGCCTCCGAGTCTCGCCTGTTCGCGATACCCCATCAATTCTTTGACTTTCTCTTGAATGTCGCTCATTTTAGTTTTGCAGTTATATACGGTTTCAGGTAAATTATTTGTTCTTGTTTTCGCACAGTTCGGTCAGCACGCCGCCGGTAGACTTCGGGTGCAGGAACGCGATGCTAAGCCCTTCGGCGCCTCCGCGCGAGCCTTGTCGATCAGTTGGATGCCGTTCGCCTCGCATTCGGCCAGACAGTTTTCGATCCCGTCGACGGCAAAAGCCACATGGTGCACGCCTTCGCCCCTCTTTTCGATGAACTTGCCGATCGAACCTTCGGGAGAGGTCGATTCGAGCAGCTCGATCTTCGTGTCTCCGACTTTAAAGAAAGCGGTTTTCACTTTCTGGTCGGCGACCTCTTCGATGTTATAGCATTTGGTTCCGAGCATTTTTTCCCAATACGGGATGGCGGTATCCAAGCTTTTCACTGCGATACCGAGGTGTTCGATGTGCGATACTTTCATGATACAGATTTTTATTTTTAAGTAAGTTAATAGCTGCCGTATGCAATAAGGGGATTATTCAAATCCGAATCTCACAAATTTAGGATTTTATTCTTTAAAATCCAGTATCTACCGGAAAGTTTCTGTCCAAAAAACATACAGTCGCTAAAATCGGTGCAACTTTTGATACTGATTTTCGTTTTATTAATAAGAATACGTATATTTGTTTAATTGTCGTGCTCATGAAAAAGATCATCGTTATAACAGGCATTTTGTTGCTGGCCTTTTCAGGAGTCAAAGCGCAACAACTGATCAACGGGGAAAAAGCTCCGGAACTGAAACTCAGCGAGTGGATCAGCAAGAACCAGTTGCAAAGCGGAAAGCCCACGTTGATCGAGTTCTTTTTCTCGCGCAGCGACCTGAGTATGAAGCGCCTGCCCACCGTGGACGACTTCGCGCGGAATTACGGCAAAAAACTGAACGTAGTCGTCATCGGCTGCGAAACGAAAGATAAGATCCAAAGCGTAATGGACGGAAAAGGATATGCGTTCGCCGTCGCGGTGGACAACGAACACAAGACGTTCACCGCCTACGGAGCGCAGTTCGTCCCGTACGGCGTTTTGCTCGATGCGCGCGGGAAAGTGCTCTGGTTCGGCAATTCGTCGAAATTCGGCGCCGAGGAGCTGAAAAAGACGCTGGAGTGGGAGTAGCCCTGACGAAGAGATTGATCCGATAATCATTTAATAACCTATGTTAAGATTGCTATTCCGACGGATATTGCCGGGAATCTTGTTCGTTGCAGTCTTCGCCGCCGGGGCGCGTGCCGAAGACCCTGCCGTAACGCCCTCGACGGCTTTGGAATCCTATTTGCACAACGGCGACCTGACCTACGGTTGGGAAGTCCGGGAAACGGTGCGCGACGGCAATGCGACCGTCTACCACCTGCTGTTGACTTCGCAGAAATGGCAGGACATCACCTGGACGCACCAGCTTTCGGTCATCGTACCGGATCGGATCACGCATCCCGGCGCGCTGCTGATGATTACCGGCGGCTCGGTCAAGGACGGACAACCGAACTGGAACGGAGGCATACAGGAAGGCCTGCTCGCGCCGATGGGAAAAATAGCGCAGGACAACCGCGCCGTCACAGCCGTCCTGAGGCAGGTTCCGAACCAACCGCTGTACGACAGCCTGAAGGAGGACGCGCTGATCTCTTATACGTTGCACCGTTTCCAGCAGGACGGCGACTACACCTGGCCGCTGCTGTTCCCGATGACCAAAAGCGCCGTGCGGGCAATGGACGCCGTGACGGAATTCTGCGCCGAGCGGTTGCAGCGCAAAGTGGAAGGATTCGTCGTGGCCGGAGCGTCGAAACGGGGCTGGACGACCTGGCTCGCCGCGGCGCAGGATAGCCGCGTGGCGGCAGCCGCGCCGATGGTGATCGACATCCTGAACATGCCCAAAAGCATCCGTTACCAACTGGAAGCGTACGGCGCATACAGCGAACAAATCAAGGATTACAGCGACCTGGGCATCCTGCAATCGATCTCTTCGGAAAAGGGGCGCGCCATCGTCGAGATGATCGACCCGTACAGCTACCGCCGCAAATTGTCGCAGCCCAAACTGCTGCTGATGGGAACCAACGACGAATTTTGGGTGGCCGACAACGTCAAGAACTACATCGACTCGATCCCGGGGATCAACCGGCTGCATTACATCCCGAACGCCGGGCATAACCTCGGCGGCGGAGCCGAAGCGATGCAGACGCTGGATGCTTTTTTCGCTTCGCTGTTGTCGGATAATCTTTTCCCGACCTGCGCATGGCAGGCGAAAACCGGAGGCAAGAATCTGAAAATCGCGCTGGAGATGTCCCGCGAAAATCTTGTCGGCGCAGAGCTGTGGAGCGCCGTCTCGCCAACCCGCGATTTTCGCAAAGCGGAATGGAATTCCGCTCCGCTGCCGGAACCGGAAAGCGAAAAATACACGGTCGACGTACCGTTGCCCGAAACCGGTTTCAAAGCTTGTTACGTAGATCTGATCTACCGTACCGACGACGGCCGGCAATACAAAATCTCCACGCGCATTTTCATGACCGATCCAGGCAAATTGTTGTAATTTATCCGAATAACGTTCGATCGGCCCGTATTTCCTCCCGGCGCCCCTTGCCGCGCATTCAACGGATAACGCGGCCGGACGAAACGGCGGACGAAGGGAAGATCTCTTTTCAGGACGGTTTATTTCGGAAGCGGACCCGTGGATAAAAACGCGGGATATCCGTTCTTTTAAAAGCTAAAGCAAATTTCCGACGAGCAACAAACGAGCACAAAAAAAAGGAGCATGTCCTTGCACACTCCTTATCGGATCATACGTACCGTCGGAAACTTTCCGTCGCCGGCCGGCACTGTATTTCGGTTTCGGTTAGATTATTAGGCGCGTCAGCCAACGGCCTTCAATTGCCGGAATTTGTCGCTTTCGAGGCGGCTTTTCGCATACGGAACCGTCACGCGCAGCGACTTGCGTCCCTCCTGGCCCGGCAGGTCGAACATGCCGTCCATCATGATCGCTTCGCAGATCGACCGCAGGCCGCGCGCGCCGAGCTTGTACTCGATCGCCTTATCGACAATGTAATCGAGAGCGTCCTCGTCGAACGTCAGTTTGATGCCGTCCATTTCGAACAGCTTGACGTACTGGCGCGTGATCGCGTTTTTCGGCTCGGTCAGAATCGAGCGCAGCGCAACCCGGTCGAGCGGTTCGAGGTAGGTCAGCACCGGAATACGTCCGATCAGTTCGGGGATCAGTCCGAACGATTTGAGATCCTGCGGCATGACGTACCGCATCAAGTTGTCCTTATCGATCCGTTCCTTGTGAAGCTGTCCGTAACCGAGCGCCTGCGTATTGAGCCGCTGGGCGATTTTCTTCTCGATGCCGTCGAACGCTCCGCCGCAGATGAACAGAATGTTCGACGTATTGACCTGTATGAATTTCTGGTCGGGATGCTTGCGTCCCCCCTGAGGCGGTACGTTCACGACCGTACCCTCGAGGATCTTCAGCAACGCCTGCTGCACGCCTTCGCCCGACACGTCCCGCGTGATGGACGGGTTATCCCCTTTGCGCGCGATCTTGTCGATCTCGTCGATGAAAACGATCCCGCGTTCGGCCAGCGCCACGTCGTAGTCGGCCACCTGCAACAACCGCGTCAGGATGCTCTCCACGTCTTCGCCGACATATCCCGCCTCGGTCAGCACCGTCGCATCGACGATCGTAAAAGGCACTTTGAGCAACTTGGCGATCGTCCGGGCCAACAACGTCTTCCCGGTACCGGTCTGCCCGACCATCATAATATTCGACTTGTCGATCTCGATCTGCATGTCGTTGCTCTCCTCGTGCAGCAACCGCTTGTAATGATTATAGACCGCCACCGATATATGCCGCTTGGCGCTCTCCTGCCCGATCACATACTGATCGAGAAACTGTTTGATCTGAATCGGTTTCAGAAGCTCCTCCATGCGGATGGAGGGCGCCTTGCGCACCGTCTTTTTGGGGTTCTCGGCCAGCAGCGCATGCCCGCGCTCGATGCACTGGTCGCAGATGCGGGCTCCGTTGTCGCCGTCGAATAGCATAGCCACCTCGTAACGCGAAAGCCCGCAGAACGAACAATGATCCGCCGGCCGTTTCGTATCCTTTTTCTCCATTTTCTATTCAAAAATATCCGCGCGATGCGGAAATTCGTATATTCGTTAGATTGCAGTCGTTTTCCGTTCCGTCACCCTATTTCTTCCGGGCCGACAGCACTTCGTCGATCAGACCGTATTTCTGCGCTTCGGGAGCGGTCATCCAGTAATCGCGGTCGGCATCCTTCTCGATCTTTTTGATGGTTACGCCCGAATGCAGAGCGAGTATTTCGTATAACTCCTGTTTGGTGCGAAGAATCTGACGCGCCGTGATCTCGATGTCCGAGGCCTGTCCTTCGACGCCGCCCAGCGGTTGGTGGATCATCACCCGCGAATGCGGCAGCGCCGAACGTTTTCCCTTGGCTCCGGCCGTCAGCAAGACGGCCCCCATGCTGGCAGCCAGCCCGGTGCAGATCGTAGCCACGTCCGAACTGATCAACTGCATCGTATCGTAGATCCCAAACCGGCCGTCACCGATCCTCCGGGCGAGTTGATATAAATCTGAATGTCTTTGTCCGGCTCGGTCGATTCGAGAAACAACAACTGCGCCTGGATGATATTGGCCACGTCGTCATAAACGGGGCAACCCAGAAAAATGATCCGATCCATCATCAACCTCGAAAAGACGTCCATCGCGGCCACGTTCATCTGCCGCTCCTCGATGATCGTCGGGGAGATGGAGCCTTGCGCCGCCGCTTTGAACTGATGCAGTTTAAGACTGCTGATCCCGGCATGACCGGTCGCATATTTTTCAAACTCGCTCTTACTCATAATTATTTCATTTTACCGTTACTGTCTTTTATCGAAAGCCTATCCGGTATTTCTCTGCAAACCCCGAACCAAAAAGCGATCCGACCCGAATTTTCCAGACTTCCGCTCAGCGTGCCAGCGCGACGACCGAAACGATCGCCCGGTGATCGGACAGGCCGGAAGGCATGATCTGCGTCGATTCGAGCGTCCACCGACCGGCCGGATAACCGAACAGGTAATCAATCTTGACGTCGGGAGCGTCGGCCGGAAAGGTCGGCTGCATCCCGCACAACAGATCGCAACCGGACGTCATCGCAGCGATCTCGGCGGCATCGGGCTCCGCATTGAAATCTCCGCCGAGCAACACCGGATAGCGCGACCGTTTCAGTTCGTTCAGAATGCACTCCGTCTGCATCCGTCGGCTCTCTTCGCTCAGTCCCAGGTGGGTCGATGCAAACACGACCGTATCCTGTCCGACTTCGACCGTAACGAGCAGCAACGCCCGGGATTCTTCCTGCGCGGAAGCCTGCGGCAACATCAGCTTCCGCACCCCGAGGTACGGCCTGGCCGTCAGCAGCCCGATCCCGTACCAGCCTCCGGCAAAAGCGATCGTCTTGCCGTACAATGGAAACATCCCGGTACGGAAGCCCAGCTCCGTAGCGAAATCCTTGTCGTGCTGATGCGGGATTCCCTCCCGGCGAGTATGGCAGTCCACTTCCTGAAGCGCCACCATATCCGGTTTTTCGGACGCGATTCGCGCCGCGAGCTCTTCCAGCGACGCCAACTCCCCGAAACGCAGGTTGTAGGTGATCGCTTTCAGCAGCAAAGTATCCTGCGCGCGGGCTATCGGCGCGCAGCACAGCAGAGTCAGCAAAAGGCAAACGAAAAACGCTCCGGATTTTTTCATCGTCGTCCCGTTTTGGTCACAAATATTTACAAAGATACAACATTACTCTACAATTCCGCATACGTCTGCCGGTACGGATCGAAAAACGAAGGCGCAGGTAGTACGACCTGCGCCTTCGTTTTTTACGTCATTGCCAAAACTACTGCGCGTCCTGAGCCAGTTTGCCGAAATCTTCGGCCGAAATAGCTTTTTCGGAAACCGTGATCTGCGGAATTACCACGTCGATTACTTTATTTTCGAACAGTTTTTCGTAGACTTTCCGATTTTCCTCCTTGTTGCCGAGAATATTTTTCGCATAATTCGCCAGCGTCTCGCCGTCTACATTCGGAATCCCGTAGTAAGCGAACTGGGCGGCGGCCAT
Source organism: Alistipes sp. AF48-12 (assembly GCF_003477565.1). Classification (NCBI taxonomy): domain Bacteria; kingdom Pseudomonadati; phylum Bacteroidota; class Bacteroidia; order Bacteroidales; family Rikenellaceae; genus Alistipes; species Alistipes sp. AF48-12. The sequence continues at coordinate 42,838 of NZ_QUDJ01000014.1, read as the reverse complement.
TTTCTTGGCTTCCTCGGTAGCCTCTTCCGGGGTCACTTCGAGTTTCAGCGCATCGATATAATGTTTCTGAATCAGATTCCAGCGCATCATATCGAGGAAACGGTCGAAGTCTTTGTCGATCTCCTCCATCGAGAACTTGCCCTCGTTGATCGTATAGAGCCAGTTTTTCAGGAACGCTTCCGGCATTACGAGTCCGGCTTTTTTCAACAGGAATTTGCGCACGTCGAGGTGCAACAGGAAATCGGTTTCGCGCGACAAGTCGCGGGCGATCTGTTCCTCGATGTATTTTTCGAACGCTTCCGGCGTAGCGACGCCGCCGTCCGGGAAAGCGGTTTTGAAAAACTCCTCGTTCATTTCGGGAGCGACGAAACGGCGGATCTTATTGATCGTCAACTTATAATTCGGGTCCATCCCTTCCAGGTCGGCTTCCTTCACGCCGAGCGCGGCAGCACGCTGCGACGGCGTCTTGAACAACTTGGTCACATCGACGTCCAGCGAATCGCCGACCTTCTTGCCGATAAACGGCGCGCGGTCTTCGTCGCTCATGCCGATCAGACCTACGTAAGCCTCCTCAACTTTCGTATCGCCCTGTTCGAGCGTTACGTCAAGCGCGTCTTCCTTCTCGACCGTATCGACGTCGGTCAGTTTCCCGAAACGGTTCAAGAAGTTGGTGCGATAACCGTCGCGCATCTTATCTTCGATCCGGATCGAATACCGGGTTACTTTATCTTTTTTACTCAGGTCGATACCGATCTCCGGAGCCAGACCCACTTCGAACACGAACTCGTATTCGGTGCTGTCGTCGAAATCCAGCGGTTGCTGTTTGTCGCTCGGAATCATATCGCCGACGAGCGTGAGCTTCTCTTTTTCGATGTAATCGAAGCAGGCTTTCGAAGCGGCGCGGTACGACTCCTCGGCAACGACTCCTTTGCGGTACATTTTATTGATAATCCCCATCGGAACCATCCCCGGGCGGAAACCCGGAACGTTCGCTTTGCGTTTGTAGGTGCGCAGCGCCTTATCTACAGCTTCACTGTAATCGGCCTCACCCACGGTCACCTTCAGCAGCGTGGTGAGATTTTCAAGATTTTCTCTGACAATATTCATTTATCCGTAATATTTTGATCGTTAACGCGAACAAGATGGCCGCCCTGCGACAATGTCCGGCGGCCTTCCGACATCGTGCGGATAAAGGGACTCGAACCCCCACGCCGTGAGGCACCAGATCCTAAGTCTGGCGCGGCTACCAATTACGCCATATCCGCAGAAGCGCCACAAAGATAGCACATTTTTCATCAGGCTGCAAATTTTCGACCTAATTTTGCATGAATGACGCAAATACGTTTTTTCCCGGCCAAACGGCAAAAACGAACCGCCCCGTTTTCCCGACATTTTGATTTCCGGCAAAATATCGTTAGTTTTGTGCAAACGGTTGCATTAGTCCGACAACATCGCAAACCTAACCCTACCGAGTCATGAAACGGATCTACCTCCTGCTGAATGCGGCGACGCTGCTCGCCTGCCTGTTTTGCTCCCCTTTGTCCGGCAAACGCAAAACTCCGCAACCGGTCGAACCCGCGGCCCGCGAATACTGGATCGCCACGCTCGACCGGACGGCTCTGCCGGTACTGACCGCGTTGAGTGAACAGCGCCTGAAAGCGGCGATGCCGCTCGAAACGAAGATCGACCGAGCGCAACACGTGGGCTACCTCGAAGCGTTCGGCCGCACGCTGACCGGGATCGCCCCGTGGCTCGAACTCGGCCCGGACAGCACCGCCGAAGGCCGGAAACGGGCGCGCTACATCGAACTGGTACTGAAATGCCTCGACAACGCGACCAACCCGGAGTCGGCCGATTGCATGAACTTCACGGAATACCAGCAACCGCTGGTCGATGCGGCCTTCCTCGCGCACGGGCTGGTGCGGGCGCCCAAACAAATCTGGGGGCGTCTGGACGAACGAGTCAAACGGCAAGTCGTCGATGCCCTGAAATCCACCCGCACGATCCGCACTCCGACCAACAACTGGCTGCTTTTCAGCGGCATCATCGAAGCGTTCCTGCTCGACAACGACTACGGTGGCGACCTGATGCGAATAGACTTCGCGGTCAACAAACACCTCGAACGCTACAAAGGCGACGGCACGTACAGCGACGGCGACCTGTTCCAATGGGACTATTACAACAGCTTCGTGATCCAGCCGATGCTGCTGGACGTGGTGCGTATCCTGCATAAACGGAAACTCGTTTCCGACAAAACCTTTCAGGACGTGCAGCGGCGGATACAACGCTACGCCGCCGTACAGGAACGGCTAATCTCGCCGGAAGGAGCGTTCCCGCCGATCGGCCGGTCGCTGGCCTACCGGATCGGGGCGTTCCAAGCGCTCGGACAGGTCGCGCTCGGACATTTGCTGCCCGCCGAAGTCGCCCCGCACAGGTGCGTTGCGCGCTGACGGCAGTGATGAAACGCATGATGGAAGCCCCGGGCACTTTCGACGAAAAAGGATGGCTGAAAATCGGTTTCTGCGGAGCGCAGCCGGGTATCGGAGAGGGCTACATCAATACCGGTAGTCTGTATCTGTGCTGCGCCGGTTTCCTGCCACTGGGACTGCCGGCCGACGATCCGTTCTGGAACGCCCCCGACGCCGACTGGACTTCGTTGAAGCTGTGGAAAGGCATCGACCTGCCGGCCGACCACGCCGTCAACTGACCGGATTATTTTTCCAGGAAAAACCGACCGAAACGTATTCGATACGCAGTTCGGGAAAGCGGGACAGGCGCACCATGTCGAAAACGACTTTGACCGAATCCGTTTCGTATTGCAGAAGCGCGCTCTTCATCGAATCCAACGCCGCGACGGGAACCGTATCCCGCACGGCATAACCGCTCCCGGACAGCTTTTCTCGCAGCATATCTTCCAGTCCCCGCCGGAACAGAAGGCTGCCGTCATTGTCTTTGATCGACAGCGTATCCCGGCTCAGATCGGCATACAGGCGCTGCCCGTTCTCGTAATTCTGCACGGCCCGCAACGTGCGGTATCCGGATATATCGACCGGAGCCCCGTCCGATTCGAGCAGCACGGAGTTCCGCTGCGGATCCTCCTGCGGAGTCAGTTCGGTGGCCCACGGCACGCTTACATACCATTCCAACACCTGAGGAATCACCTCGTTCTGCAAAGCGAACGAGTCGTCCACCCCGTAACGTTCCGCCATAAATCCGGCGGGACAGTTCCGGGCGAGGTATTCGAACGATTCGTAAAGACGACGGTAATCCTCGCGGTAAACCGAGTCGGCATCGGGACGTTTCTGCAAAATCAACCGGCCCGAAGCATCGGCCAGCCCGAGACGGACGACGATCCGTTCGGCGCGCTGCATCTGCGAACGAATGCCGATAGCCGCCGCCGTAACTCCCGGTATATACGTGAAAACGGCCAGTAAAACGCCCGACAGCGCCGCGACATACAGGTAACGTCCGCTCCGACGGCTGAAAAACAGCAGGATCGTCACCGTCATGATCGCCCCGCAAACCGCCAGGTAAACCCTGTCCTGCGTAAACCCGTACTGCTGCACGCGGTAACCCACTCCCGTCCAGAACATCGCGAGCGCCGGCAGCGCGATCAGGCTGAACCGGCCGTAATACCAGTCGTACATCCGCCGGAGCAGCATCGGCTGGCAGGCTTTCAACACCGTCGCGACGATCGCATAACCGAACACGAGGTAAGCGATTCCGCCCTTGGGCAGTTCCCACCGCAGCACGATCATTGCGAAATAGAGGTACAGGATCGCCGTGTAGATCAGCACGGCGGGGCTCAACACGTAATTGAGCAGCACATCGAAAAACGGATTCGGCCGAACGCCTTGCTCCCGGTCGCTCGTCCGGTTGAATGCCAGGAAACAAACCGGCGCCAGCAGCACGAACGCCGACATCGCGGCATAGGTCGTGAAACCGGACGATATCCCGGTGAAAATATTGAATATGTATACGATCGAATGGAAAATGGCCATCAGCGCCAGGAAAGCCGTCAACGCCAGCAGTAAGGCCGACAGCAGGTCGTACACGTAGCGTAGCGCGCGCTCGACGAACCGTTCGTTATCGCTCTGCCAATCGCTGGCCAGCACCGTCAACGCGCAGACGACCAGCGTCACGGGATAAGCCACCGTCCTCGTCCAGTCGCCGACGTCGGCCGCCAGCAACGGGAGCGCCAGCAACGGCGATAAATAATAAACGATCCGCCATGCGCCGCGGCGACACCACCGGTTCGTCACGAACGAAAACGTGAAAAACAGCGGCAGCAGCAACGCATAACCATCGTTTTCGATCACTTCCTCCCGGATCAACGCGCAGATCAGAAAGGCATAAACGGCTACGGCCGTTTCGGCCGGCGCATACCGGAACGTCTCGGCCAATCGGCCGACGAACCGGCGAATACGATCTTTTAACGATACTTTCAATGGTTATTGTTTTACGTCCAGACGGACACGTTATCCTCAATTACCGGTCGAACTCCAACGCTCGGCCCCGGGCATCGCGATCCACCGCCCCGTTCCGAAAAACGATTTTCCCGTTGACCAGCGTATGGGTCACCCGATTCGAAAACGTAACGCCCTCGAACGGCGACCAGCCGCATTTGGACAGGATATTCTGCGGCGACACCGTCCACGGATCGTCGGGCCTGACCAACACGATATCGGCGAAATACCCTTCGCGCAGGTAACCGCGCTCCCGGATCCGGAACCGGACAGCCGGCGCATGACACATTTTTTCGACCGCCGTTTCGACCGGGAACACCCCGTTGCGACTCATTTCGAGCATCGCCACCAGCGAATGCTGCACCAGCGGGCCGCCGGACGGAGCTTTCAGGTAAGGCAGCTTCTTCTCATCGAGCGTGTGCGGGGCATGATCCGTCGCTACGACGTCTACGCGTCCGTCCGCGATTCCGCGGCGCAACGCATCGCGGTCGGCCTCGCTTTTGATAGCCGGATTCCACTTGATAAAATTCCCCATGCGGGCATAGTCGGCGTCACTGAACCACAGGTGATGCACGCACACCTCGTTCGTAATCCGTTTACCGGAGAGCGGACCCCGGTCGAAAAGATCGAGTTCGCGGGCCGTGCTCAGGTGCAGCACGTGCAGGTCCGCCCCGTAGCGCGTCGCCAATTCGACGGCCTTCGCCGACGACCGGTAACAAGCCTCGGCCGACCGGATCAGCGGATGCATCGCCACCGTTATCTCATCGCCGTACCCGGCCCGGAAACGCTCCATATTAGCGCGCACGGTCGCCTCGTCCTCGCAGTGCGTCGCCACCGGCACCGGGGATTGGGCGAATATCGACGCCAGCGCGCGATCGTCGTCGACCAGCATGTTCCCGGTCGAAGAACCCATAAACACTTTGACGCCGCACACCCGTTTCGGATCGATTCGTTCGATCTCGGCGGCATTTTCGTTCGTCGCCCCGAAATAAAACGAATAGTTCGTTACGGACGTTTCGGCGGCCCGTTCGAATTTCTCGTCGAGCAGGCCGAGCGTCACGGTCGGCGGCTTGACGTTCGGCATATCCATAAAAGAAGTGACTCCACCGGCGGCGGCGGCGGCCGACTCGCTGCGGATATCGGCCTTGTAGGTAAGCCCCGGTTCGCGGAAATGCACCTGATCGTCGATCGCGCCGGGCAACACCCACTGTTCCCGGGCGTCGATCGTCTCGCCGTCGAAACGGTCGTGCGGATATGCGCCGCGGCCTATCTCGGCGATCCGGTCGCCACGGACGACCACGTATCCTTCGAAACGCTCCCCGTCTCCGAAAAGCGTTCCTCCGCGGATCAGCAATGCCCCGCCGCTCATGCGGCAGACCGGGGTTTAATCGAACGGAATCGCAGTTTCAGCACCCCGAAAAAGGCTTCGCGGAAAATGCCGCCGCTCATTTTCGACGCGCCGAGCGTCCGTTCGGTAAAAATGATAGGCACCTCCTTGACACGGAAACCCAACTTCCACGCGGTATATTTCATTTCGACCTGAAAACCGTAACCTTTCATCCGCACGGCATCCATATCCATCGTCCGCAGCAACTTCGCGCTGTAACATACGAAACCGGCCGTCGCATCGCGCACCGGCATCCCGGTCACGAAACGCACATACGCCGACGCGTAATAGGACATTAGCACCCGTTTCATCGGCCAGTTCACCACGTTCACGCCGGTCACGTAACGCGACCCGATCACCAGGTCGGCCCCTGCGACCGCCGCCTGCGACAACCGCACCAGATCGTCCGGATTATGCGAAAAATCGCAGTCCATTTCGAAAACGTAGTCGTAACCGTTCTCAAGCGCCCAGCGGAATCCCGCAAGGTAAGCGGTGCCGAGCCCCAGCTTGCCGGAACGCTCGATCAGGTGCAGCGAGCCGGGATAGACCCGCTGCTGCTCCCGGACGACTTTCGCCGTACCGTCCGGAGAGCCGTCGTCGATAATCAACAGGTCGAACTTTTCAGGCAGGGAAAAGACTTTGTCTATCATCGGCCGGATGTTGTCAAGCTCGTTGTAGGTCGGAATAATCACCAGGTTTCTCATACATTCAGTTGCTATACGCCGCGATGTTGCACGCGACACGCTAATTTTAAAACAAAAGTAGTAATTTTGGCGAAATATGTAACTTTATCCTTAAAAATTATGCCCATCGAACTGTCGCTGGAACTCACGCCGAAACAGGCATCCGACCAGGCCCGTTACCTGCCGCTGATCGCCGACCGGATAGCCGTTCCGCAATCCCGGATCGCACTGGTACGCATCGTTCGCCGTTCGATCGACGCGCGCAGCCGCCAGATCCGCGTCAACCTCGGCGTACAGATCTATGTCGACGGAGAACAGGCTCCGCCGCCGGTGCGCTTCGATTATCCGCAGGTCGGGGGTCGCACGCCGGTCGTCGTCGTCGGATCGGGGCCGGCCGGACTGTTCGCCGCGCTGCGGCTGATCGAACGCGGCTTGCGCCCGATCGTACTCGAACGCGGACGAGACGTCTCGGCGCGCAAAAGGGACATCGCCCGGATCAACCGCAACGGCCCGGTAGATCCGGAATCGAACTACGCTTTCGGCGAAGGCGGAGCGGGCACCTATTCCGACGGCAAGCTCTTCACGCGCTCGAAAAAACGCGGCGACTACCGCAAGGCGCTCGAAGTTTCCGCTTCCACGGCGCCGACGAGTCGATCCTGTACGACGCGCACCCGCACATCGGCACCGACCGGCTGCCGCGCATCATCGCCGCGATGCGACAGACGATCGTCGACGCCGGCGGACAGGTGCTGTTCGGGGCGAAAATAACCGACGTCCGAATCCGGAACGGAAAAATCGCCGGGGTCTGCCTCGGCGACACGACGGTCGAAGGGGCCGCCGTAATTCTCGCGACCGGACACTCGGCGCGCGACATCTACGAAATCCTGCACCGCCGGGGAGTACGGATCGAAGCCAAACCGTTCGCGATGGGCGTCCGGGCCGAACATCCGCAACAACTGATCGACCGCGCGCAATACCACCTGCCCGAACGCGGCGAATACCTGCCCGCCGCCTCGTACTCGTTGGTCAGCCAGGTCGGCGGACGGGGCGTCTACTCGTTCTGCATGTGTCCGGGAGGTTTTATCGTGCCGGCCATGACGCGCGCCGGAGAGTCGGTCGTCAACGGCATGTCGCCGTCGGGCCGCAACTCGGTATTCGCCAATTCGGGCATCGTCACCGAAATCCGCCTTTCCGACTTCGAACACCTGCGGGCCGAACACGGGGAACTGGCCGGGCTGCGTTTCCAGCAGCAATTCGAAGAGCTGGCCTACCGGCAGATCGGCGACCGGCAGATCGCCCCGGCGCAACGGCTGGCCGACTTCGTAGCCGGAAAAGCGTCCGGATCGCTGCCGCGCTGCTCCTACGTGCCGGGCATCGCCGCGACGCGAATGGAACAGTGGATGCCCGGCACGATTTCCGACGCGCTGCGGGGCGGCCTGGCCTCGTTCGACAAGAAACTGCGCGGATTCGTAACGAACGAGGCGCTCGTCGTCGGCGTCGAATCGCGCACTTCTTCGCCGGTACGCATCCCGCGCGATCCGGCGACGCTGATGCACCCGCAGACCGCGGGGCTTTTCCCGGCCGGCGAGGGCGCCGGATACGCCGGGGGAATCATCTCGGCCGCCATCGACGGCGAACGGTGCGCCGACCGCGCCGCCGACTACCTTGCAGGAAAGCCGTAAAGTCCTTTTTATGACCGGAATGGACGGAATGCCGCCGACAGGATGCAAAAAAGCCGTACCTTTGCGGCATGAACCGTAAAATCCTCGCGCTGGCCATTCCGAACATCATCTCCAACATCACGATCCCGCTGTTGGGCATGGTCGACATGGCCATCGTCGGTCACCTCGGCGACGACGCGCTGATCGGCGGAATCGCCATCGGGACGGCCGTTTTCAACTTCATATACTGGAACCTGGCTTTCCTGAGAATGGGAACCAGCGGCCTGGCGGCACAAGCCTACGGCGCGCACGATTTCCGCGAAATCGCCGCCATTCTGGTACGGGCTCTTTCGGTCGCGCTGGCGGCAGCGATGGCGCTGCTGATCCTGCAGCGTCCAGCCGGCCGGCTGACGCTGATGATGATGGACGGCACGCCGCACACGATGCGCTATGCGGCCGAATATTTTTTCGCACGCATCTGGCGGCCCCGGCCACCATCTCGCTGTTCGCTTTCCAGGGATGGTACATCGGTATGCAGAACTCGCGCTTCCCAATGTACATCGCCATCGTCATCAACCTGATCAACATCGTCTTCTGCCTGTGGTTCACGCTGGGACTCGGCTGGGGCATCGCCGGCGTAGCCTGGGGAACGGTCGTCGCGCAATATTGCGGTCTGCTGATCTCCGCCGGGCTGTGGCTCCGGTATTACCGGCGCTTTCTACGCTACATCGACCTGAAAGAGAGCCTGAAGATCAAACCGATGCTCGGATTTTTCCGAATCAACCGCGACATTTTCCTGCGGACGGCCTGCATCGTCGCCGTATACACTTTTTTCACCTCCGCATCGTCCGGCATGGGAGACACGCTGCTGGCGGTCAACATGCTGCTGATGCAGCTTTTCACGTTGTTCTCGTACCTGATGGACGGCTTCGCCTATGCCGGGGAATCGCTGGCGGGACGCTACGTAGGCGCCCGGAATCCCGAGATGCTGCGCAAATGCATCCGCTACCTGCTCGCATGGAGCCTCGTTGTGGCGATACTCTACGTCGGCGTCTACGCCTTCGGCTGGCGGACGATCCTGTCGTTGTTCACCGACAGCACGGCCATCCTGTCAGGAGCCGGAGCCTATGTCGAATGGCTGATCGTCATTCCGCTGATCGCTTTCGCGCCGTTTATGATCGACGGCATCCTGATCGGAGCGACCCGGACGGCGGTGATGCGCAACTCCGTCTTCGTCTCGACGGTCGTCTTCTTCGCCGCCTATTACGGACTGCGCGGCATAGCGGGCAACAACGCCCTCTGGTTCGCATTCACGGCATTTCTGGTGATGCGCGGGGTGCTGCAATATTATATGACGAACCGGCTGCGGATCATCTGACCCGCAGCCGGCAATCGTTATCCGCCTTCCCGACGGAATTTATTTCCCGATCTTGCCGAAATAATCGTTCAGCAACTCGCGGGCCGCGACGAACGAACTTTTACGGTCGGCCAGCACCATCTTCTCGAATTCGCCGATCCGGGCCGCGACCTCTTCGTTCCGGTAAAAATGCTCGCGCAACGCTTCGTCGATCGTTTCGTACATCCAGTATTTAGCCTGCCGGTGACGGTTGCGCTGGAAATAACCGTTCTTTCTGGTAAATTTCAAAAAATCTTCGACGCCGTTCCAGATTTCGGACAGTCCGGTGTGCTCGACCGACGAACAGGTGTAAACCCGCGGCCGCCACTGCGAATCGGGCATCGGAAACAGGTTCAGCGCATTGGCGAAATGACTCCGGGCTACATCGGCACGCTGCTGATTGCCGCCGTCGGCCTTGTTGATCGCGATCATATCGGCCATCTCCATGATGCCGCGCTTGATCCCTTGCAGTTCGTCGCCGGCGCCGGCGATCTGCAACAACAAAAACATATCGACCATCGAATGCACGGCCGTCTCGGACTGCCCCACCCCGACCGTCTCGATGAAAATAACGTCGAACCCGGCGGCTTCGCACAGAATGATGGTTTCGCGCGTCTTGCGGGCCACCCCGCCGAGCGAACCAGCCGAAGGGGAAGGGCGTATGAAAACGCTCGGATTGTGCACAAGCGTCTCCATCCGGGTCTTATCGCCCAGGATGGAACCTTTGCTGCGCTCCGAACTCGGGTCGATCGCCAGCACCGAAAGCTTGTGCCCGAGGTTGGCCACCATGTCGCCGATCGCTTCGATAAACGTCGACTTACCGGCGCCCGGCACCCCGGTGATCCCGATCCGCACCGACCGGCCCGAATGGGGAAGGCAGCGCTCGATGATCTCCTGCGCCTGCGCGTAGTGTTCGGGCAACAGGCTCTCGACCAGCGTAATCGCCTGCGAAAGCACCGTAATATTACCCGCCAGGATTCCCTGCATGTATTCGTCGGTCGTCATCCGATGCCGTTTCGCCCGGCGGAAATAAGGGTTTACGACGGGAGGCTGTTCGACGCCCCGGTTCACCGCCAGCGCGCTGTCGTGCTCCCTGCCGTGTATATCTTCGTAGTGTTCCATAGTCCAATCGCGGATTATTCGACGAAGATACCAATTTTATTTGATCTCTCCTACCGTACAACGGAAAAGTCTCCGGCATGAATTCCGGAAATGTCCCGCACTTCCGGAGTACGGGCGAGACGTCGTTCGGATTCCGCCGCGGTAAATTGCCGCATCACGGGACTTCGCAGCGCGCCGCTTTTGCAAATCCGGAAAAATAAATTACTTTTGCCCTGACTTCTCCGTCCGGGGAAGGATATTCGGGGTGTAGCGCAGCCCGGTTAGCGCACCTGCTTTGGGAGCAGGGGGTCCCAGGTTCGAATCCTGGTACCCCGACAAATGGAAAATGCGGGCGGCGGCAAAATAATTGCCGCCGCTCGGTTTATTTATTTTCAAACCGTTCGCTCTTTTCCGTCGGGCATTACCGGCTTTTGCTTTTGAATATTTTCCGAAATACGCGGTACGCCCTGATATAAAGCCCGTAATGACCGTACAGCATCCGCCGTCTGAACCAAGTTCCCCAACCGATTCGGCTGAATTTCAGGCGATCGAAATCATGCATCTTAGATACGATATCCCTGCAAACGGCGTCGAATTCGAACGCCTCGCCGAAAACGGAGATGTGATTGATCACATGGGCGCCTCGTTTCAACACTTCGGCTTCGAACCGATCCTGGTCTTCGGGGAAAACATTTTTTTCGCGCAGGAACAGCACCCTCTCACGGATCACCAAAAAGAACCGATATTCGGCCTGCGGATCAAATCCGCTGTGCAGGATACTTCCGGTCCGGAGCAGGTAATAATATAGAGGCACATTCTGTTGCACGATCCGGTTCGCTCTGTAAAACAGTTTGTACATGATCGCCATATCCTCAAAGACCGTATGATCTTCCGGGAAAAGCACCCCGTCGAACAACTCCCGTTTGAACAGTTTATCCCAGAAATAACTTCTTATCAGGGAGTCTTCGTATAACAATCTCAGCGCCTCCCTGCGGTCATAAACGACGGTATCGCCGCCGTCCCCGGAAGCCCCGCACCGCATCCCTTGCTCCCCGACCTCGTAATACGAACAAATGGAAATATCCGCCCCGTAATCCGTCGCCCCCCGGTACAATGTCCGGCAAAAATCGCGATCCACCCAGTCGTCGCTGTCCACGAAACCCAAATACCTGCCGCGCGCAAGCCGAATACCCGCATTGCGGGCTCCGCTGACCCCGGCATTCCGTTGGTGGACGACCCGGATCCGGCTATCCCGCTCCGCATAAGAATCGCAGACGGCCCCCGACGCGTCCGTCGAACCGTCGTCGACGAGAATGATCTCGATTTCACCGAAAGTCTGCGCCAAAAGGGAGTCTATGCACTTCGGCAAATAAGCCTGCACGTTATAGACAGGAACTACGACGGTTATCTCCGGTACGCTCATTCCTTTGGATGTTAACGGCATTTTCGGCCGGTCAGTTTCCGGCAACTTCGGATCAGATTCGCATATCCGTCGAAATGATCATAAATCATCTTCCGCCTGAGACAAACGCCGATACCGATTCGTCCGATCCCCAGATGGTCATAACCGTGCATCCTTGCAATCACATCGCCGTACAGGCTTTCGAATGCGGTATAATTTTCACGGGATACGATTCGCCCGATCAGGCGGATCGCCCTTTTCAGCACCTTGGCCTCCAGTTTTCCGCGCTCTTCGGGCAGCAGGTTTTTCTCTTTCTCGAAAAGCGCCTGTTCGCAGACCGCCAGAAAAAACTGATACTCTTTCAACGGATGGGACATCTCGTTCGTACAGCTATCGCCCCGCATCCGGTAATAATACAACGGAACATTCATCTGCACGACCGTCCCGGTCCGGTAAAACAGCTTATGCATAATAGCCATATCTTCACACATGATACGGTCTTCGGGGAACCCGATCCCGTCGAACAACTCGCGTCGGAACAACTTGTTCCAACTGAAACTCCTGATCCGGACATCTTCATACAGCATCCGGATAGCCTCTTTCCGGTCGTAAATCGTTATTTTTCCGTCCGCCGCCTCGGGTTTGGTTTTCCGCGACCGCGCCACGTAATAAGAGCAGATCGAAATATCCGCCCGGTAATCGATCAACGTTTCATACAGCCGCTTGCAATAATCCCGGTCGACCCAATCGTCGCCGTCGACGAATCCCAGATATTTACCGCGGGCGAGACGGATCCCGACGTTGCGCGCCTTGCTTACGCCGGCATTCTGCTGATGAACGACCCGGATGCGGCCGTCCCGGGCCGCATAGCGATCGCAGATTTCGGCAGAGGCATCGGTCGAACCGTCATCGACCAGGATGATCTCGATCGCCGCAAAACTCTGCCCCAACAGAGAATCCAGGCACTCGGGCAAATATTCCTGCACGTTGTATACGGGAACCACGAGGCTGATCCCGGGCACATCCTTTGTTCTTTCCATCCAATGCAAAACAGTCAAAAGTAATCGATAAATTCCCTCCTATTCGTTCGTACGCAAACCGTTTCATTCCGGCGTCTTTACTCGGACAAAAATCATTGTCAAGGCCGAATATTCCTCAAACCTATCCCGTTTGACCCTTTTCGTATAACAAAGAAACGATTATTAAACGAATTTGCAAATCAACCCGAAGCAATTCGCACGGAATAGATAAAAAAACTCACGGATATCGACTCGAAACGCCGGCCCTGCTTTAAGGATGCCTGCGACCGTCCGATCGTTGCTTACCGGCAGCCGGAAAACAAAAATATCCGGGATAATGACTTATCCCGGATATTTCGGTTAAACGATCGACGTTATCAGTCGGCGTCCACGATAGCCACACGATTCAACGGAATTTCCGGGAATTCGTTGGTACCGCCCTTCGCTACGATCTCCAGCTAGGAAGCTTTCACGCCCAGACGGTCGACGAGCACTTTGTAAACGGCTTCGGCTCGCTGCTGGCTCAGGTACTGGTTGCGTTTTGCAGAACCGGTAGCGCTATTTGCACTGACCATCATTCATTCTGTTGAATAAATGCGTTTAATTTAAGTATAATCTTATAAACTTCTGTATTTCGTACTTTCATCGGCTTTCTTAAAATTTCATCGGACAATTGAAGGGCCTTTACTCTTCGGCCCGTTTTATCGTAAATCAACACCAACTGATAAAGGGGTGTAAAACGGTTAGGACACATCCTGGAGGCTAACCGGGCACACTGTTCCGCTTGGATATAATCGCCGACATTATAATAATTATCTGCCTGCAACACCTGTACATCGCAATCATTCAATTGTCGTTCGCAATCTCTCAATACCTGGTTGCTTTGTTGATATTGCCCGGATTTATTCAGAATAGCTCCGTAATTATAAAGAAATTCAGGATCATCAAACTGTTCAATTAAATACAAATCACGATATCGAGTTAACATTTGTTCGCTCACCCCCTGAATGAAGTACTGTTTTTTTAACCGACTCCATACTTTCTCCGATCGAACTTTTCTCATAGAATCCACACTAGCATAATAAACAGCAGGCAAAAAGATCGCCAGCAGTAACCAGACAGGAACAGTACCTTTCAATATATCTTGTCCCTGTGATCTTGTGATCAGAAACAAGTTCAACGAAACCATAATTAAAACAACCGCATAGGAAAGCGGATAAGAAAACAAACCCAAGATGCCGATTCCCAATAATGACAAGACAGCCATCTGTTTATCTTCGGTAATTATTATCAGGCTTTTTCTGAATGTAAAAAAAGAGAAGTACGGAAAGCAACAAAATCCCCGTCACGCCGAATTGAATCAAAAAACCAAGATACTCATTAAAAGGAGCTCTGACATTATCAGCAAGATTCCCGAACCGGCTATTCGGATTCTTTTCAAAATAAGCAGCCTGATAAAGCATATAGTTTGGCTGAAAAGCATTCGCCCCATGCCCGAAAAACGGTTTATCGGTCACCATATCCCAGGATGACTTCCAAATCAATAACCTCCCATCGGCCGAATCTTTTTTATAAAAATACAGGCTTATTCCTCCACCTATAATACACGCGGAAATGAATACGGAAACAAGCCATTTGATTTTTTCGGAAAGCGACGCAAAAGATTTATAAGTATATCGCAACAAACAGATCGCACCGATCGCTCCTGCAGCGATTAGTCCGGCCCGTGACTTCGACAATACGAGTCCTGTCAGGAAAATTCCGATTGCACAGATTCCGAGAATCCGTAACAGAAATCCGCGGCGGACAACCTGATATACTGCAAAAGGAAGCAGCGCAATCAGCATCGATGCAAAACCGGCAGGATTATCAAAATGTCCGCAAGCCCCCAAAACATCTGATCTATAACGGGAAATACCATACAAAGTTTCGCAAATCCCCAATAAAACAATGACAACAGATAACAAACGGATATCCCGCTCTCCGAAAAGAGTTTTCAGGATCACAAAAACTCCCAAGACTAAACCGATCCTGTAAAAAAGGTTTCGTTCCGGGAAAGGTGAAAAAAGTCCGAAAACAGCAATCAACCCCAGAAAACTTAGCAAAAAAACCTCGCCGGCATTCAGGAAAAACTTTCGTCTTATTCGAAATAGCAAAACGATTGCAGCCACTACTATCGTAATAGTGGCTGCAAACTGAATGAATGTATTCTGACTTATCTCAGATATCAGAAACTGTAGAAATGACACAATTTAATACATAATTAGCAAAAGAAAAAACGACATTCTTTTTGATTTCGTTGCTCCTTATACCATAAATTCTCCGCAATAAAAATCACGATTATTGTTAGATTCCACCGTCTCAGTAAGGTTCACACAATAATAAAACGCTGAAGCGATAAAAATTACTGCTATAATAACTATGCGAATGATTCTTAATGCTTTTTTGTTGGTTATAGATTCTTGCGACACAGTCAAGATAAGCGAACAAGTTATTAAGACCGTTAAAAACCACGTTCGCGTCCAAATGAGAATAACAAGGACGATACATGAAAAAACAACCGCGACTTTGTATAACAATTTGCTGCGCATAAGCCTACATATCCACCATACTACCAGGAACCTGCGGCCTAATAAGCCCTGTATGCTGCGTTCCGGGAGCTAAGTCGCAGTCAATAATTATTCCATTCGGATAATCTGATGCTAAACGGCCTAGCCCCACAGAGGCTAAAGCACTTGCCGCAGCTGTTATGGCCGCAACAGGCGTAGCGGCAGGAAAAGCCGCGGAAAGGGATGCGATTATAGTCGCCCCATCTGCACAATCAGACAAATTTTTTAACATTTCATTAGAAATATAAATATCACAACCGCTCCAAAAAAAATCCACGTTCGTCGTTCCCCCTTCCGGAATTTCCCCCCCCTCCTTTTGTCATTCCTAACAAGATCGGAGCATTCGGATCAATGAATCGAACTACATTAGGCGAAACCTCAACAGGAATTAAACCATCCGATTGAGCCTCGGCTAAATTTCGATTCTGGGCGTCCATACAAGTTTTGAAGTGATCGAATAACCTGTCGGAAATCCCGACTTCACTCCCCGACCGAAGATTCATTTCAAATTTACCTTTAGAAAAAATCACTTTTTTGTCAATCCGCGCCTGCGCTTCATGATAAACCGACATTTGAGTTTCGGACATCTGCCCATTTACAACCGCAAGATCAAGATCAAGAAATCTTTCCAAGATATGAATATAAAACAAAACGTTCGATTTTCAAAACAAATTCATTAAAAAGTCAGAAAAACCGACCGCGTAACGAACGAAGCTAGTTTTTAACTTTTGAAATACCGATCCTCCTACATTGATTTCAGGAAAGAATCCGACATCCGAAACACGATATGCCGGCATATTTGTTTCAGAAAGAAACGGGAGCCGTATTCCGATATCCCGACAAAAAACAAAAATAACCGGAATGAACGGGCCATTCCGGTTATCGTTAATGATTTGTCTTTTATCAGTCGGCGTCCACGATAGCCACGCGATTCAACGGAATTTCCGGGAATTCGTTGGTACCGCCCTTCGCTACGATCTCCAACTGGGAAGCTTTCACGCCCAGACGGTCGACGAGCACTTTGTAAACGGCTTCGGCTCGCTGTTGGCTCAGGTACTGGTTGCGTTTTGCAGAACCGGTAGCGCTGTCGGCATAACCCACGATCTTGAACTTCTTGTCCGGATAAGCCTTCATGAATTTGGCTACATAACCCAGGTTCATGATCTCTTTCGCAGACAGGGTGTAGCTGCCGATATTGAAGAACGTACCCATGATCGGGCCTCGATTTCGGGAGCCGGAGCAGGCGTCGTTTTCACTTTGTTCTTTTCGGCTGCCAGTTCGTCGGCCAGACGTTTCGCATTGGCCTGCGCATCGGCCAGATCTCCTTCCAGCGAAGCGATCTTGTTGTTGTACGGAGTCAGGTCTACCGGAACCGGAACGATCGGACGGCTGAAGCCGCGACGGTTCAACTTAAAGGTCAGACCGGCCGTAATGGTCGTCATTCCTTCGCCCTTGCTGCCGCGAACGACGCCGTCGAAACGCTGGTTAACGACCATCTGCTTCACTTCGAGGTTCAGGTCTACCAGACCGCCCAGACGGATGTTGTTCAGCAAACCGTACGTGAAGGCGAACTCGTTGTTATAGGCGTGGTTTCCGAACGAACGGGCCCAACCGAAACCGACATAAGGTACGAAATTCCAGGTACGGGTTTCCTTATAACCGCCGATCGCGTTGGAGATGTTCCACATTACGTCGCCGTGCAAGTTCGATACGTTGAACTTTTCACGGAACATTCCCCTCGAATCGGCAGATTCCGATGCGACCGCGTACATGGTACGGGCGTTCGTCCAGCCGTAAGCTTTCAGGCCCGAATACTGCAAACGCAGTCCCACGCTCGGAGTGACCCATTTACCGACAGCCACGTCCAGGGCCGGCGCAAGGCGCTTACCGCCGTAACTGTCATTCTCTCCTTCATAAATATTGATACCTCCCGCAACACTGATAAAAATGTTGTCGAACAAACGATTGGTCAGGTAGGGGCCTCTGCGGGTCTGGGCTTCCTGAAGTCCGACTACCTCCTGAGCAAAAGCCGGCGCACATGCGACCGTCAACGCCACTGCAATGAAAAATCTTTTCATAATCAATCTGTTTTAATAGTAAAATTTTTTTCTTAAAATTATTTAACCATAAAATCATCGAACTTCAAATCCATCCCCGTTATATTCCAAGGTGGCAGGCTCCAAACCTCGTCCAATGTTGTATCTTATTTTCACATACTTACTTCAAACTTTCTGCCACGTGTGCAAATTTATAAAACTTTTTTCAAAAATATCAAATTCCACCGGCTCCATCAACTGAAAGATCATTTTTTTCACTTTTTTTCGATATTAGAAAGCGAACGACAACAAACTACGTACCAATACTTTAAATGAAACAAAAAAAAATCGCATCCTCTTTTTCCGGACAATCGCAAAATAAAACGGAATATTTCTTTGGCACATAACGAATAATTACTATATTTGCGCTCGATTTGTCGCGGGGTGTAGCGCAGTCCGGTTAGCGCGCCAGCTTCGGGAGTTGGAGGTCCCGGGTTCGAATCCCGGTACCCCGACAATGAAAGAGAAGCACTTACGTATTGCGTAAGTGCTTCTCTTTTTATCATACCCGGCGAAAAACGCTTCGACCGCCCCGGTCATTCTGACATGCCGGCCTGTCACGGACATTCCGACAGTTCGGGATGCTAACCGGAAATCCGGCCGTAAAGAAATCGCAAATACCATTTACCGAGCCGTCCGCAACATTCCGAACGACGCAAACCACGACAAATGGAACTCCCCGGAAAACCTCCGGAGCGAACGCCCGGTTTCATCGGACTGAAGAAATGAAAAAACGCCGCAGAAAGATTACAGCGGCCGGCGGTTATGCAGCGCATGGGCAATGGTCAGGTCGTCGGCATAATCCAACTCGTCCCCGAACCCGATCCCGCGAGCGATCGAAGTCAGACGGACTCCTTCGCACGCTTGCAGCCGTCTCGATATATAAAAAGAAGTGGTCTCTCCTTCGACCGTCGTACTCAGTGCAAGGATCACCTCCCTGACATCCCCGCTCGCCAGATGGTCGAGCAGCAGGTCGATCTTCAGGTCGGACGGACCGATCCCCTGCATCGGCGAAATGACGCCCCCCAAAACGTGATACAGACCGTTATACTGCCGCGTATTTTCGATCGAAAGCACGTCTTTGACCTGTTCGACCACACAGACCGTCGACCGGTCGCGCGTCGCATCGGAGCATATTTCGCAGACATCGCCGTCGGAGAGGTTGTTGCATCGGGAACAATAGCGAATATCGGAACGGAAACGGGCCATCGCCTGCGTCATCAACATCACGTCATGCTCTTCCATCCGCAGCATGTGCATCGCCAGGCGCATCGCGGTACGCCGGCCTACGCCCGGCAACCGCGACAGCTCGCTCACCACGTCGTCCAGTAATTTCGACATATCCCCGCTAATCGATCATTTCGATGGCCGAAACCTGAACCCAGCCCTTGTTACCGTCGGCGATACGTATTTCACGCCAGTCGCCCAGCGAATCGCCGACCGCCACCTTCGTTCCCTCGTGCAATACGAAAATATCCTTGCTCTGCGGATCGGGCGAACTCTTGACCGGAGCCGCCGTACTCATCACGATCGCCTCTGCGGGATGGATGCGCTGGCTGCGCCCGACGGCCGCATAAACGACCGCCAGCGCGAACGCCGCGACGGAAACCAAAGCCCCGTAGAACCCGGCCTTCTGCAGCGCGACGCGGCGCAGCAGCAGGTAAGCGCCGAGTCCGACGAGCGTCAGCGCGAAAAAGAGCAGGCTCAATGCCGCCCACGCGTTACTGCTCAGGCTGTTCCCCAATCCGATCAGCCAACGCTTCGCGAAAAAAACGGGAACCGCATCGATCTTGTCCTGCACATAAGCGTTGGCGATCGACAGGTTGTAACGGATATCGTCGTCGGAAGGCGCGAGTTTCAGCGCCCGGTTATAGTTCAGGATCGCCTTGCCGTTCATACCGCGTTTGAAATAGGCGTTCCCGAGATTCAGGTAAAGCCGGTCGCTTTCGAGTCCCGAATCGAGCAGCTTTTCATAACCGTCGATGGCGGCTACGTAATCGGCATTGATATACGCCGTATTGGCATCGTCCCAGATTTTATCGGCATCCGCCTGCGCGACAACCGTGCCGCAACACAGCGCAACCAGCGGAAATACGATCAGAATGATCTTTTTCATCTTATGCATGTTACTTTTTAATTACCGATTCCAATTTGGAAAGAATCCCCGCCGCAGAGCCGTAAAGTTCGCTCATCCGCCCCGAGGACGACGGCGAATACTGCGCATACTCGCAGTGGGTGATCGTATCGATAAACTGCCCGGTCAATTCGGCCGAAACGTTGCGCTTGAGCAATTCCTCGCGGATATTGTCTTTCGTCAGGTTGGCGACCGGAATGTTCAGCTTATCGCTCATGTAACCCCACAACGCCTTCAGCATCTCTTCGTAAAACGCTTTTTCACTCCCTGCGTTCATGTGCTGGAAGGCGGCCCGCAAACGCTGCAACGCCACTTTGTTCGCTTTCCGGTTACGCACCAGCACGGTATTCTGCATCTCGCTCAGGCGTTTTTTCAGATAAAGATATCCTCCGGCGAAAACGAGCAGGATCAGCGCCAGCGCCGCAAAATAGGCCGTACTGCCGAACAGTAGGTTCCCGCGCCGCGTCAAACACGGATCGCCGATACGGATGAAACGGATATCCTTGTCCAGAATCTTCAGATCCTCCTTATTGATTCCGCTGACGATCCCCGACACCCCGCCTCCGCCGGTCGAATCGGGACGCACCTCGATGTTGAACGACGAAGTATTCAGCGTCACATACTTGGCCGCATCCGGATCGAAATAACTGAATTCCACCGGATTGATCGTATAGCTACCCTCTGCGCGCGGGATGAACGGGTATTCGAACTGGCGGTAACCGGTAATTCCGTTCGCATTGTGCGCGAGGCTCTCGGTCGTCTTCTTGTTGTATTGCTCGAACGACGTAGGCATTTCGACCGTCGGAGCCTGGATCAGCGGCAAGTTGCCGCTGCCGGATATCTTCAGGGTAAAATTGTCGGACGCATTGGCCGACATCGTTTTCTTGTCGATCCCACCGCTCATCTGGAACTGTCCGACCGCTCCGTTGAACGAAGCGGGAGCCCCCGCGGGGAAATCCTTGACCGTAATCGCTACCGGCGCGGTCGACAGGTTTTTCCGCACCTCCTGCACCGTTTGCCCGCCTCCGAAAAAGTCGTCGAACAACGACTGCCCGCGCGGCGAGGTCTGCATAACGATCTGCGCGACGGCATTCAGGCTGAACTGCTCGATGTGCAACAGCCCGGCCTGCTGCGGATAGAGCAGCACTTCCCGGATAATCTTGGCGTCGTACACTTTCCCGTTCAACGTCTCCCGCTGCCAGCCGTATCCCTGCACATCGAGATCCTGCACCCAGAAACCATTGAATGCCGGATACTTAACATTATCCAATCCTCCCAACTGCACCCGCGTATAAATTTTGAATGTGGCCCGGATCGGCTGTCCTTTGAATACGTTGTTGCGATTGACCGCAACCCGCACCAGCAAATCGTCGGCCCCCAGCTTCGCCGACCGCGCCTCCCCCGCCTGCTTTTCGCCTCCGCCGGCGCCCGGCCGGGCCGAAGCTTCGTCGGCGATCACCTCGATCGTCAACGGCTGCGTCCCGTAGCTCTTCCCGTCCACCCTGACCGACGCCGCCGAAATCGAAGCCTTGCCGACCGACGAAGCCTGAATGACATAAGTGTAGGTAAAAGACGAAGTCTTGGTCACGTTGCCGTTGACGATCGACACCGAAGTGCCTTCCGACAGGGTCGGCCCGGCCACTACGTCGAATCCGTCGAACGTCGGCGGCACGAACTCCTCGGGCTTGGCATTGAGCGAAAACTCGATGCGGAAAGCCTCCCCGACGGCCACGACGGCCGGCGCATTCGCCTCGAACTCGACTTTCTGAGCAAAAGCGGCCACCGAAACGAACAGGAAAGCCGCCGCCCAAAACAGATGCTTCATCAAACGTAACATATTGCTATCGGATCAATTTAACCGCAAAAATAACTGTTTTTAATCAAAACCCGCAACGGGTACTGACATTCTTGTCCCGGCCGTGTTTTAGAAACGCGTCCGAATCCCGCTTTAGTATCCGGCATTCATAGAAACAGACCTTCGCGAACGCCGTTTTATCCTTAATCTTACGTAACTTTGAAACTCAAAAACTCCAACTTATGAAATATTTATGCTTTATTTTCCTGATCGCGGGCTTTTCGATCGCCTGCACCGGATCGGGAAACAGGAACTCCCGGACGACCCCGTCCGGTCCAATCGCCGTAGTAATCGATACGATAACCGACGCAACCGATAGCGACAGGATCGCCCCGGGTACGCTAACCGACCTAAGGAATCCGGCCTACATGCGGGCCGTAGCCGATACAATTCGCCTTCAATTGGGCGGCGCCCTATACGATGCGGCCGACCCGGCCGATTCGATTACCGTTCTCGAAACCTATTACGATCAGGATTCCGTCTACGGGTTATCCCGGACTTACGTCTACATCAACCACAACCGGGAGGCCCCTGCCTACAGGTGGTTCGAACCCGACTCGCTGCAAAAAAGATTCGATTCGTACCGTGAAGATATGATTCGGGACGGTTCCGCCGCGCTGTTCGACGAAGCGCTTCAGCGCGGACGCGACACACTGATCATCCGATTGGACTCGACCATCGAACGATACCGGGGATACTGGGTGTGCGTCTATAAATACCCCGGCAGGGAAGACTACTACCTGGATGACAACCGTACATGGAAATTCGTCTATTGTCTCTCGGACTCAACCTTTTCGTTTTTAAATATGGACGGCCCCGAACCGGATCTGATCACCTCTTTCCAATCCGATTCCGCCGGTAACTTCACGACCGGATTTCCGGGTCGGGAAGCGGATTTCAGCCTTATCGACCCGGAACGCGGTTTATACAGAGAAACGATCAAGGGGAAATTCCGGAGTTACATGATTCCCGCATCCAACGTCCGCAAGTTCGACATCATCCGATACGCCGATACGGACGGAGGCATGATCTCCTGGTTCGAACGGGTAGAAGAAGAATAAATGCAATCAAACGGCAGACGCTATACAAGCGGCGCCGTCTCTTTCGGGAGACGGCGCCGCTTTTCATTTACACGGTGCGCGGCAATCAATGTCCGCTCCCGCAGCCGTCTTTCTTGAACTCGGCAAAAAAGTCGTTGCCTTTGTCGTCGACAATGATGAACGCCGGGAAATTCTCGACATAGATTTTGCGGACGGCTTCCATTCCCAGTTCCGGGAAATCGACCACATCGACGCTCTTGATGCTGTTCTTCGCCAACACGGCGGCCGGGCCGCCGATCGAACCGAGGTAGAACCCGCCGTGCTTCTTGCAGGCGTCCGTCACGGCCTGCGTCCGGTTTCCCTTGGCCACCATCACCAGCGATCCGCCGCGATCCTGGAACAGGTCGACGTACGGGTCCATACGGCCTGCGGTCGTCGGGCCGAAGCTGCCCGAAGCCATTCCCTGCGGCGTCTTAGCCGGGCCGGCGTAATAAATCGGATGTTTCTTGAAATACTCGGGCATCGGCTTGCCTTCGTCGAGCATTTGTTTGATGCGGGCATGGGCGATGTCGCGGGCCACGATCAGCGTGCCTTTGAGGTTCAGGCGCGTTTTAACCGGGTATTTGGACAGGATTTCGCGCACTTTATCCATGCCCTCGTCGAGGTCGATCTCAACGGCGGGTTTCATGCCCGGAGCCGTCTTCGGCAGGAAGCGGGCCGGATTCTTCTCGAGCTGTTCGAGGAAAATCCCCTCTTCGGTGATCTTCGCCTTGATGTTCCGGTCGGCGCTGCAGCTCACGCCGATGCCTACCGGACACGATGCCGCATGGCGCGGCAGGCGGATCACCCGCACGTCGTGTACGAGGTATTTACCGCCGAACTGAGCGCCCACGCCGCTCTCGCGGCAGATCTTCAGCACCTTTTCTTCCCATTCCAGGTCGCGGAACGCGCGCCCCCCTTCGTTGCCCGAAGTGGGCAGGTGATCCAGGTAACCGGCCGACGCTTTCTTGACGGTCGCCAGGTTCGCTTCGGCCGACGTACCGCCGATCACCAGCGCGAGGTGGTACGGCGGACAGGCCGACGTACCGAGGTCCATAATGTGCGTCCGAATGAATTTGGTCAGCGACTCCTCGTTCAGCAGCGCCTTGGTCTGCTGGTACAGGAACGTCTTATTCGCCGATCCGCCCCCTTTGGTGATGAACAGGAAGCTGTATTTGTTGCCCTGCGTCGCGTACAAGTCGATCTGCGCCGGCAGGTTCGTCCCCGAATTTTTCTCTTCGGTCATCGTGAACGGCACCACCTGCGAATAGCGCAGGTTGCGGTCGCGATACGTTTCGTAAACGCCTTTCGACAAGGCTTCGGCATCGTTCGCGCCCGTATATACGTCCTCGCCTTTCTTCCCGATCACGATCGCCGTGCCGGTATCCTGGCAGGTAGGCAATTCGCCCTCGGCCGACACCGCCTGATTCAGCAACATCGTATAAGCGACGAATTTATCGTTATCGGTGGCCTCCGGATCGTTCAGGATATCGGCCAGTTTCTGCAGGTGCGAAGCCTGAGGTAGAACGATACGTCGGCGAACGCCTCGCGCGAAAGCAGTTCCAGTCCTTTCGGGTCGATCTTCAGGATTTTGCGGCCGTCGCATTCGACCGTCTTGACATAATCTTTGGTGAGCAGGCGATACTCGGTGGTATCCTCCGAAATCGGAAAAGGCTCCTGATAAATAAATTCTGACATAGCGCTATCTGCGGTTTAAATTAATTTCAATTTTACAAAGGTAAAAAGAAACTCTGAAAAACGGATCGCCGCCGCCGGGAATCTTCTCAGTAAATTTCACCGGATAAAAAGTCCGCCCTCCTTGGAAATACCACAAAAAGTCTTTAATTTTGAATATACAGTCTATAATCGCCCTTTTAAAACTCGCCGCCATGAAACGTTTACAACTGATCGCCCTGGCAATGATTGCCGGCAGCATTTCCTGCACGCTCCGGGCCTCCGACACCTCCCGCTCCCTGTCGACCCTGCATCTGAAAATCATCAACACGGGAACGAATCCGACCGGCGTCCTTACCGTCGATTTCCACGACCCGACCTGCTACCGGGACCCGCTCAATGCGCTTTATTCGCCCTGCACGGACGGCAAACAAGCCTTTTTCATAGACAGCGACACGAGCTTCACCCTGAAACGGGAAATGCCGTGGCGCCAAGACATCCGCATCGGCGTCGGCGCCCGGATGGACACCCACCACGCCGTCCTGCTCTCCGCCCCGGGGGATTCGGCATCGCTGACGCTGGATTTCGGCAAAATCTGCGGCAACGACGACACGGGATTCGTCTTCGGCGGCAAACAGGGTTCGCTGAACGCCCAGATCAACGCGTGCGAAAAATACCTGTCGCAACTGTCGGAAACGATCCGGTTCCCCCGGGATTCGTCCGCCTACGGGCTGTATCCGGAAAAAACGGCGCAAATGCAAGATTCGCTGGCCCGTTACAGCGCGCGCGCCAAATTATCCAAAGCAGCGAAAGAGTGGGCCCGGCAAACCATTCCGGCACGAGTGTATATCCAGCTCCGAGAGACGCTGGGCTTCTACCAAATAGATTTTCCCTTTCTGTCCCAGATCGCTTCGAACGATCTGCAAAGCCTGACTTTTTCCGGCGCTCAGGCTTTTCTGACGGATTACGCGCAACGCGGTTTCGGCCTCTTTTCGGACCGTCCCGAAAACAAGGCGCTCACCCCGTGGGAGCGGATCGCGCGCTTCGCCGGCACGCAACCCGCTTCTCCGCGCCGGGACTTTATGACTTTCCAACTGGTAGCCCAAACGCTGCAGGAACAAGGCGCCCCGGACATACCCGATACGGAACCCGCTTCCTTTTTCGAATCGCCCTATTTTTCCGACCGGACGGTACGGGCAGTACGGGCGGAACGGGAGCGAACGGACATCCGGTTCCCGGAAACGCCCCTGAAAGAGATCTGCTATTTCGATAAACAGGGCGGCACGGTCGACACCGTCTCAGGAAAAGACATTTTCGGCCTGCTTCGCTCCCGGTATGCCGGGAAAGTAGTCTACATCGACGTCTGGGGCACGTGGTGCTCTCCCTGCATCGCCCAAATGTCGGAGCTGACCGAACTGCAAAAAAAATACGAAGGGAAAGAGGTCGTATTCGTTACCCTGGCGGTATGGTCGCCCCGGGAGAGGTGGGTCGAAATGGTCGGCGAGGGTAAAATCCCCGGCGAATGTTTCCTGTTCGACTTCGCTTCGGCGACTGTCTTCAGTACGGTTTGCGACTTTTATATGTTCCCGTCCCACCTGCTGATGGACCGCAGCGGCAGGATCGTCACCCGCTATGCCCCGGTCGGGATTTCCAGCGCCAGCGCGGCGATCGACCGCCTGCTGAAAGACAATTAAACGGCAAAAACCATAAAAAACGGCGGACAGCATTGGGATTTCCCTGTTTTTTATTACCTTTGCGGCACATTTTCACAAAACAAATTAAATCAAATCGTTATGAATCATTACGAAACCGTTTTCATTGCCACGCCGGTGCTGTCTGACGTTCAGACCAAAGAGGTGTTCGGCAAATTCCAGGGTGTCATCACCGAGAACGGCGGTCGGATCGTAAGCGGCGAAGAGTGGGGACTCAAGAAACTCGCCTACCCGATCCAGAAAAAGACCACCGGCTTTTACTTCCTGATCGAGTTCGAAGCGGAAGGCGATATCGTCGACATCCTCGAAACTCAGTATCGCCGCGACGAACGCGTGATCCGTTTCCTGACTTTCAAAATGGATAAATACGCCGTTGAGTACGCAGAAAAACGCAGAAACAAATACAAATCAAAACAGGAATAACAAGTCATGGCACAGAATCAATCCGAAATCAGATACCTGAACCCTCCTACCGTAGAGGTCAAAAAGAAAAAATACTGCCGTTTCAAAAAATCCGGCATCAAATACGTCGATTACAAAGACGCCGAATTCCTGAAAAAGTTCCTCAACGAACAGGGCAAAATCCTGCCCCGCCGCCTGACCGGAACTTCGCAGAAATTCCAGAAAAAGGTAGCCACCGCCGTAAAGCGTGCACGCCACCTGGCTCTGCTGCCTTTCGTTACCGATATGTTTAAATAATCTAAAACCGGAGGAAATATCATGCAAGTAATTCTTATCAAAGACGTCGAGAACTTGGGTTATGCCAACGACATCGTGGAAGTTCGCCCCGGTTACGCCAATAATTACCTGATCCCGCAGGGATACGCCAAAAGCGCGACGCTTCCGCCCGCAAGGTGTTGGCCGAAAATCTGAAACAGCAGGCGCACAAAGAGGCCAAGCTGATCGCCGACGCCGAAGCGCTGGCAGCCAAGCTGGCAGAGATCGCGTTGACCATCACCGCCAAAGCCGAGGAAGGACGCATTTTCGGTTCGGTAACCGCAGCGAACGTGGCCGAAGCCCTGAACGAAAAAGGGATCGCCGTAGACCGCAAGAGCATCAGCGTAGACCCCGTGAAGACGATCGGCGCTTACGAAGCCGCCGTGAAGCTTTACAAAGGCATCAGCGCAACCGTTAAATTCGAAGTGGTAGCCGAAGCTTAATTATCCGGCTCTTTATCTCCGAATTGCATGTGAAATGCAGGAAGAAACAACGCCTAAAAGGCGGCATTTAATAAATGCCGCCTTTTGTGCTTTGATATAGTAGGTAATAATTATCTTTATTCATCTTCTATATCATCCATCAACAAATGACCCGACATCATTGCGCCGCCGCCGTTAACCGCCAAAAATAAACCGTCTTGAAAAAAGTGCCGATACAAACAGGGATATGGGTATTTATTATCTTAGCTCTCTATCTATATATTGGAAATCCCCTTGGGAAAAATTATAATTTGGCATTGATAGCGCTTGTCGTATCGGTTATATCGTTGGTTATATCTTTAGTGTTGCATAAGTATAAAAGAAAATATGAGACGATCGGACGTTTGTGTGTCCTGGCTCTGTTTTGCGTCGCGTATTTCTTCTTATAAACAAACAACAGGTTAAAGCCGCGAAGGAAATTATGCTGTTTCCATCGCGGTGTAATTCGCGTAAAAACGAACGATCGTTTCGATCCCCCGGTAGAAATTGGCCAGCGGATAACTTTCGTTCGGCGAGTGGATCGCATCCTCGTCCAGTCCGAATCCCATCAGGATGGACTTTACGCCGAGTTCCTTTTCGAAAACGCTGATTACAGGGATGCTGCCGCCCGAATAGAACGGAACCGGCTTGCGGCCGAAAGTCTGCTCGAACGCCGCCGAAGCAGCCCGGTAAGCCGGCAGATCGGTCGGCGACACGTACGGAGCGCCGCCGTGCAGCACTTTGACCCGCACTTTCACGCTGCGCGGGGCGATGTCCCGAAAATAAGCCGCGAACAGCTCCCCTATTTTATGAAAATCCTGGCCGGGAACCAATCGCATCGAGATCTTCGCATACGCCGAAGACGGAATCACCGTTTTGGCCCCTTCGCCGGTATAGCCCCCCAGATGCCGTTCACGTCGAGCGACGGCCGGATCCCGGTGCGTTCCAGCGTCGTATATCCTTTTTCGCCCTGCGTTTCGAGAATACCGAGCGACTTGCAATAGGCCGCCTCGCAAAACGGCGCGGCGGCAAACTCCCGATGCTCTTGCGGAGCAAGCTCACGGATGCCGTCGTAAAAGCCGGGAATCGTAATGCGCCCTTCGGCATCGATCAGCGAAGCGATCATCCCGGAGAGCACATTGATCGGATTGGCTACCGCTCCGCCGTACAGACCGGAATGCAGGTCGCGGTTCGGCCCCGTCACTTCGACCTCAACGTAACACAGACCGCGCAGGCCGCAGGTGATCGACGGCACCTTCCACGACAGCAAGCTGGTATCCGAAACCAAAATGATGTCGGCTCTCAACAACTCCCGGTGCAGGCCGCACCATCGGGCGATGCTGCCCGAACCGATCTCCTCTTCGCCTTCGATCATAAATTTCACATTGCACGCGAGCGTGCCGGTCTGCAACATGGTTTCCAGCGCCTTGACATGCATATAAAGTTGTCCCTTGTCGTCGTCGGCGCCGCGCGCCCGGATCCGGCCGTCGCGGACGACCGGTTCGAACGGATCGGTCTCCCACCGGTCGGGCGGATCGACCGGCATCACGTCGTAATGGCCGTAGACCAGCACGGTCTTAGCCGCCGGATCGACGATTTTCTCGGCGTAAACGATCGGATTTCCTTCAGTGGGCATCACTTCGGCGCGGTCGGCTCCGGAACGCACCAGCAATCCGGCCAACAATTCGGCACAACGCACCACGTCGGGCGCATGCACGCTCTGCGCACTGACGGACGGAATCCGCAACAGTTCGAACAGCTCCCCGACGAAACGCTCCTTGTGTTCGTCGATATACGCTTTCGCTTTATCCATAAGTCTGCATTTAAGAGGTCGGGATAAAGATAAAAAATATCGGGGACAATCCGCAACGGTTTCCGAAAATAGGAACGGGGGTCTACAGATGGCAGATCGCCACCAGCGACAGCACCGAAATCGCGACCCACAACGTGACGCCGAGCAACAACGGTTTGAAACCGACCTCGCGGATTTTCGAAACCGAAAGCCCTGCGCCGATCAGGAACAGCGTCACGACCAGCGCGGCCTTCGACACGGTCACAACGGCCGTATTGAAATCGTCGACGAACGGCAGGTAGCTATTGGCCAACATCGCCAGGATAAAGAACCCGATGAACCACGGAATCGAGATCTTCTTCCCCTTGCTGCGGAACAGCAGGGCGGACAGCAGCGATACCGGAATGATCCACAGCGCCCGCGCCAGTTTCACGGTCGTGGCCACTTCGAGCGCTTCGCTGCCGTAGGCGGACGCCGCGCCGACCACCGAACTGGTATCGTGAATGGCGATGGCGCTCCACATTCCGAACTGGTGCTGCGTCAACCCCAGCAGATGTCCGATCGCCGGGAACAGGATCAACGCCACCGAATTGAGCAGGAACACTACGCCGAGCGACACCGAAATTTCCTTCTCCGAAGCGTCCACGGCAGGAGCCACCGCCGCAATCGCGCTGCCGCCGCAGATAGCCGTCCCGGAAGCTACCAGGTGCGACGATTTGCGCGGCATCCGCAGCCAGCGGCCGACGAAATAACCGAGCGTTAACAGCAACGCGATCGAAACGACCGTCAGTTCGAGCCCTTCGCGACCGACTTGCAACGCGCTGTGGACGTTCATGCCGAAGCCGAGCCCCACGACCGAAACTTTCAGCAGCAGTCCGGTGGCCTTATGGTTCAGTTTGGCGAAAGGATGCCCCCAAAACAAGGAGAATAAAAAACCGCCGACCAGAGCGATCGGAGCGGATACGTACGGAGTCGCGCAAAGGGCGATACAAAGAATAAAACAGGCTTTCAGAACAGCGGTTTTTCGGGCGGATCGTGTTTGCATACGTCGTTTCATCTTTTGAATTACGCCGCAAAAATAGACCGCCGATCCGTTCAAAGCCAATCACGAAAAGTGCTCTCCTATAACTTTTGGTTATAATAATTGATACAGAACTGTTTGAACAACTCGCAAATGCGGCTATTGCGGCCGTGCCGCATCACGAAACTGAAACGGCGCACCACCGACAGGTCGGCGATCTCGATCACCCGCAGCAGGTTGTGCCGCAATTCCTCGAACACGGCCTGCACCGAAACGAGGCGACGGCATCCGACCCGTAGAGGTAGTGCTTGATGCTCTCGGTGCTGTCCAACTGCATCTCGACCGGCAGCGTCCGCAACGAAATTCCGCGCGAAGCGAGCGCCCGTTCGACGACGTCGAGCGTCCCCGATCCCGTTTCGCGGATCACCAGCGGCAGTTTCTTCAGATCGGCGGCCGCAATCTCCTCCTGCCGCAACGAACGGTTCGACGAAGCGGTCACGAGCACCAGCTCGTCCTCCATAAACGTCTCGTAATGCAGTTGCGGATTTCCGGCATTGCCCTCGATCACCCCGAAATCGAGCTTTTCATCGGCCACCATCCGCTCGATCAGTTCGGTATTGCCGTTGCACAGCGTCAGGCGGACTTCCGGATAACGTTTTTTGAAACGGGACAGAATGGCCGGAAGAACGTATTGCGAAATGGTCGTACTGGCTCCGACCGCCAATTCACCGCCGAACGTCTCGCCGTCCCCGGCGAACGCGTCGTTCAGTTCGGCATACAACGCCAGCAATCGGCGGACATAGCCCAGCAGCAACTCGCCCTGCGGCGTCAGCGCGACGGCATTGCGCCGTCGGACGAAAAGCGGCACGCCGAGCTGCTTCTCCAGTTCGTTGATATGTTTAGTCACGGCCGGCTGCGTGACGAACAGCTCGTCCGCCGCACGGGTAAAGCTGAGCCTTTCGGCCACGGCCCGGAAAACTTTCAGTCGGAAATCGGTTATCATACGACGAATATAATACGCTTTGCGCACAAATCAAAACACGGCGGATCGATCGCACGAAAAGTCGCCGGAAGTATGAAATATCGACGCCTACGCCCAACGGAGCAACCGACTTATTAAAAAACACGGCACGGTTATGGATATTTTCCGATACAGATCCGAACACCCGGAGCCGGAACTTAATGCATGTACCGTACTCTAACCTAAAAATTACCTGTTTTGTTTCCAAATTTAGTAAGAAAAGCCCCGCTCCGGAATCCGGAACGGGGCTTTTTCGATACGGGAACGGTTCCGCCGGTCAGCCGGCGATCACCGAACGGATATCGGCGATGATCTTTTCGGCCAACGCATCGGCCGCCGCCTCGTCGCGACTCTCGCTGTAAATGCGGATGATCGGTTCGGTATTGGATTTACGCAGGTGTACCCACTCGGTCGGGAAGTCGATCTTCACGCCGTCGATATCGTTGACCTGTTCGTGCGCATATTTCGCTTTCATCCGGCGGAGCACGTCGTCCACGTCGATCTCGGGCGTCAGTTCGATTTTATTCTTCGAAATGTAATACGGCGGATAGGTGGCGCGCAGAGCCGACGCGCTCATCCCTTTGCGGGCGAGATGCGTCAGAAACAGCGCCACGCCGACCAACGCATCGCGTCCGTAATGGATTTCGGGATAGATCACCCCGCCGTTGCCCTCGCCGCCGATCACCGCGCCGACCTCTTTCATCTTCGTCACGACGTTCACTTCGCCGACCGCAGCGGCGTAATACCGACAGCCGTGCCGTTCGGTCACGTCGCGCAAAGCCCGCGACGAACTCAGGTTCGACACGGTAGCCCCTTTCGTATGCGACAGCACGTAATCGGCCACGGCGACCAGCGTATACTCCTCGCCGAACATCGTCCCGTCCTCGCACACCAGCGCCAGGCGGTCGACATCCGGATCGACCACGATCCCCAGATCGGCTTTTTCGGCCGGCACGCGCGCCGAAATCTCCGTCAGGTTCGCCGGAATAGGCTCCGGATTGTGCGCGAAATGCCCGTCCGGAGCGCAGTTCAGTTCCACCACCTCGACGCCCAGTTCCCGGAGCAACGCGGGGATCACCACGCCGCCGACCGAATTGACCGCATCGACGACCACTTTGAAACGGGCGGCGCGGATCGCGTCCCGGTCGACCAACTTCAGGGCGAGCACCCGATCGATATGCGTCTTATCGTAACTTGTGCGATCGAGCACGTGTCCGATGCGATCCACGTCCGGGAACGTATAACCGTCCGATGCGGCGATAGCGAGCACCCGCTTGCCTTCGGCATCGTTCAGAAATTCGCCGCGCGCATTGAGCAACTTCAGCGCATTCCACTGTTTCGGGTTGTGGCTGGCCGTCAGAATAATCCCGCCGTCGGCCCTACGGCCCGT
The DNA here is from genome assembly GCF_003477565.1 of Alistipes sp. AF48-12. NCBI lineage: Bacteria > Pseudomonadati > Bacteroidota > Bacteroidia > Bacteroidales > Rikenellaceae > Alistipes > Alistipes sp. AF48-12. The sequence continues at coordinate 10,162 of NZ_QUDJ01000014.1, read as the reverse complement.
CACGGCCACTTCGACGGTCGGCGTCGTAGCCAGACCGATATCGATCACGTCGATACCGCAACCGCACAGCGTCCCTTCGACGATCGAAGCCGCCATTTCACCCGACAGCCGCGCGTCGCGACCGACCACGACCGTCAGTCTCTTATCACCGCTGGTCTCTTTCAGCCACTGGGCGTAGGCCGACGTAAACTTCGCCAGATCGATCGGCGTCAGGTTGTCGCCCGGCTGTCCGCCGATCGTCCCCCGTATTCCGGAAATTGATTTTATCAGTGTCATAACCTATGAAATTTAACGCAAATTAATTACTTTTATAGCAATAATAAAAATCCAAAACCTGAAAACCATGCGTATTATCGCCCCCTCGGAATTGATTATCAACGGCGACGGCTCGATCTTCCACCTGCATTTGAAACCGGGCCAGTTGGCCGATACCGTGATCCTCGTCGGCGATCCGGGACGGGTAGAGCAGGTCGCCGCATACTTCGACTCGGTAGAATGCCGTGCGGAAAACCGCGAATTCGTTGCGGTGACCGGAGAGTGTTTCGGCAAACGGATGACCGTACAGTCTACCGGCATCGGCACCGACAACATCGACATCGTCGTCAACGAACTGGACGCGCTGGCGAATATCGACTTCGAGACCCGTACCGAAAAGGCTGAAAAAACGCGGCTGACACTCGTGCGGCTCGGAACCTGCGGCGGCATCCAGCCCGAACTGAGGATCGGCGACCTGGTGCTGTCGCGCATCTCGGCCGGCTTCGACGGGCTGCTAAATTTTTACAAAGGGCGCAACGCGGTCTGCGATCTCGAAATGGAACAGGACTTCGTCGAGCACACCGGTTGGAGCCGCTTGCTGACCGCCCCCTATTTCGTCCGTTGCTCGGATCGGCTGGCCGAACTGTTCGCCGACCGGACGGTCGAAGGCATGACGATCTCGGCCCCCGGGTTTTATGCCCCGCAGGGCCGCTTCCTGCGGCTCTCGCCGGCCGATCCGTCGCTCAACGGCAAGATCGAATCGTTCGAATACCGGGGACGACGCTTTACCAATTTCGAAATGGAAGGTTCGGCGCTGGCCGGACTGTCGCTGCTGCTGGGGCACGATGCCGCCACGATCTGCACGGTTATCGCACAGCGAGTTGCCCTCGAAATGGACACCGACTACCGGCCTTTTGTTGATAAGATGATCAAAATGTCCCTCGAAAAGCTGGCCGGATTGTAATTTTTTGAATTATCTTTGAAGTTGGAATTTGGTTCAAATGCATATAAAACACTAAAATGTATAACATATGAAATTCGTCGTATCTTCTACCGCGCTGCTGAACGTGCTGCAAACCTCGAGTAAAGTCGTCAGCAACAAAAACACGCTGCCCATTCTGGACAACTTCCTGTTCGACCTGAAGGAAGGCGTCCTCAAAATCACCGCTTCGGATCTGGAAACCACGCTGATCGGATCGCTGAAAGTGGACAATATGGAAGAAGAAGGACTGATCGCCGTCCCGGTAAAACTGATGCTCGACTCGCTGAAAGAGTTCTCGGAACAGCCGCTGACGATCGAAGCCAACGAATCGACCTGGGAGATCCAGGTAAGCTGGAAAACCGGTAAGCTGACCATTCCCGGCACTTCGGGGCTGAGCTATCCGAACCTGCCGGAACTGAATCCGGAATCCCGCCGGGAACTCGACGCCGACGCGGACATGTTGCTTACGGGCATCAACAAAACGATCTTCGCGACGGCCGACGACGAACTGCGTCCGGTGATGAACGGCGTCTACATCAACATCGAATCGCAGAGCATTACGTTCGTGGCGACCGACGCGCACAAGCTCGTCAAATACGTATCGCCGATCGAAACCGAAATCGCCGCCTCGTTCATCCTGCCGAAAAAACCGGCCAACCTGCTGCGCAGTATGCTGGGTAAAGAAGACGAAAGTATCCGCATGGAATTCGACGACAAAAACGTGACGTTCCGGCTGAAAAGCCATACGCTGATCTGCCGGCTGATCGAAGGCAACTACCCGAACTACAACGCCGTCATCCCGAGCAACAACCCGAATCACGTGCGGGTCGACCGCGTCGAGCTGCTCAACGGCATCCGCCGCGTGGCCGTCTGCTCGAACCAATCTACGAACCTGATCAAGATGGACATCGAATCGAGCACGATCAACCTGACGGCGCAGGACCTGGACTTTTCGGTATCGGCCCAAGAATCGCTGGCCTGCGAGTACGAAGGAGAGGCTATCTCGATCGGTTTCAAATCGACTTTCCTCGTCGAGATTCTGGCGAATATCGATACGCAAAACGTCGTGCTGGAGCTGGCTGACTCGACCCGCGCCGGAGTGTTCAAACCCATTTACGACGAAGCGCCGGCCACCGACACGCTGATGCTGCTGATGCCGATGATGATCAACGCATAACCGAATCTGCGGCACGGACATCCCCCCGCGGCGTACCCGCAGGAAAGTCCGTGCCGTATTATATACGTACCTGAGACACGGAAAACAACGCGCACCCCATGAAACTGAATCTGAAAAATCCGATCGTCTTCTTCGACCTCGAAACGACCGGAGTCGATCCTGCCAAAGACCGGATCGTCGAAATATCGCTCGCAAAAGTAATGCCCGACGGCAGCCAGGAGACCAAAACCCGCCGGCTGAACCCGGAGATGCACATTCCCGAAGCGGCATCGGCCATCCACCATATCTACGACCAGGACGTAGCCGACTGTCCGACTTTCCAGATGATCGCCAAATCGCTGTGGAGCTACATCGAAGGATGCGACTTGGCCGGATACAATTCCAACAAGTTCGACATCCCGGTGCTGGTCGAAGAGTTCCTGCGAGCCGGTATAGACGTCGACCTGAAAAAACGCCGTTTCATCGACGTGCAGAACATTTTCCACAAGATGGAACAACGCACGCTGGTCGCCGCATACAAATTCTACTGCCAGAAAGACCTGACCGAAGCCCACTCGGCCGAAGCCGATACGCTGGCCACCCTGGAAGTGTTGCAAGCCCAGCTCGACCGTTACCCCGACGACCTGAAAAACGACATCGGTTTTCTGGCCGAATTTTCGTGCCGCGACCAAAACGTCGACTATGCCGGACGTATCGTATACAACGACAAGGGAGTCGAAGTGTTCAATTTCGGCAAGCACAAAGGCAGGTCCGTGTCGGAAGTGTTCCGAACGGAACCGAGTTATTACTCGTGGATGATGAACGGCGATTTCCCGCAGTATACGAAAAAAGTCATCACGGCGATCCGCCTGCGGGACATCAATGGCAAATAACGGAACCAGCCACGAATAAACGCAATCCTTTACGCATTCCGGCGGCATTTTCCCGAAAACGGTTTGCAGATAAGGAATAAAGCGCTATATTTGCACTCTCGAAACACATCTTGCCCGGATGGCGGAATAGGTAGACGCGCTGGTCTCAAACACCAGTGGAGCAATCCGTGCCGGTTCGATCCCGGCTCCGGGTACTTTTGGAAAGCCTCAATAATTTGAAAATCAAATTATTGAGGCTTTTATCTTGATGGTTTTGGGCAAAATTTGGGCACTTTCCATTGTCACCCAAATTTTTTCTAAAAAATAGTTCCGTACACAAATCCGGAGATTGTCGCCATTACGATAACGAGCGAAACATAGATAATTGTTTTCTTCGTTCCCATAACGCCACGGATAACGAGCATATTCGGCAGGGAGAGCGACGGCCCGGCGAGAAGTAAGGCCAATGCAGGGCCTTTACCCATGCCGGACGCAAGCAATCCCTGAATAATCGGCACTTCGGTCAGCGTGGCAAAGTACATGAACGCACCCGTAAAGCTGGCAAAGAAGTTCGACAGCAGGGAGTTTCCGCCTACCGCCCATTCAATCCAAGAGTTCGGGATAATTCCGGCAATCGCCGTATCGTCATGCGTCGAGCCGAGCAGGAAGCCTGCCGTAACCACGCCGATAGCAAGCAGGGGCATTATCTGTTTTGCAAAACCCCAAGCCGATAGCGTCCATTCGCGGTTTTCCGGATCGCGTTTGTCGAGCAAGGTCATAAGCGACAGCGATGCGATACCGACTACCATAGGAACAAGCGGTATAAGTTTCGGGGTCGGGATAAGCATATTTGCCAGCACCGCCGAGCCTGCCGTAGCGATAACCCCGGCCACAACCCACAGCCATTTTATCTTCAGTATGGCGATAAGAGAGTAGGCCAGTCCGAGCGACAGTATCCCGGTTATATACCATTTGTAAGTGAAGATGTAATACCAGAGGCTTGTAGTGTCGTCCGGAGCCGGTGCACCCCAATTAGCGAACACAAGGATAAACACCAATACAAAGAAGTGGAACATCGTCTGCCGCATCGGTCGTTTCACTGGCGGGGCCTCGAAATTCATCTGTTCCTCTTTCTTCGCCTTTTCCTCTTTGCGGAAAATGAACGACATAATAAGGCCGATAATTACCGAGAACGCGATAGCCCCGATCATCCGGGCAACACCCATTTCAGTACCGAGTATGCGCCACGTGAGGATAATCGACAGTATGCTGATCGCCGGGCCGGAATAAAGGAACGCGATTGCCGGGCCTAACCCTGCGCCGCGTTTGTAGATGCTCGTAAACAGTGGAAGTATCGTACAAGAACACACGGCCAATATAGCCCCGGACACAGCGGCAACCGTATAAGACAACCACTTTTTCGCATTCGCCCCGAAGTATTTCATCACGGCCCCCTGACTGACGAATACCGCTATAACTCCGGCAATGAAAAACGCCGGGAGCAGGCACATCACGATGTGTTCTTGTGCGTACCACTTTGACAGGTCGAGCATCGCGTTTATGGCCGTCATAAAACGTTCGCTTCCCAACGGCATAAAGAATACCGCTGAAAATATGACAGTCATCCAGACGAGGATTTTTAGTTCCCTTTTCGTTTCCATACTACACACCTAACAATTTGCGGATTTCCGTGTCGGATGGAACATAGCCTTTTATCTTCACTTCTCCATCCACGACTATCGCAGGGGTAGTCATTACGTTAAACTTCATAATCTCCATAATATCGTCGATCTTGCGAACGGTTGCATCCGCACCGGTTTCGTCGATCACTTTTTTAATCGCATCGTAGGTTGTTACACACTTGCGGCAACCGGGACCTAATACTAAAATTTCCATATTCTTAATTGTTAGATGTTTATGATTATGTAGTACGCACCGACCACGATAAAGACGGCGGCGATTATTCGCTTGAACCATTTCTGAAAGACGTTCATCTTATTGTAGAACTTCCCCACGTTGCCGACACTGTAAGCTAACAGCCATGCAATGATGATAACTGGCAATCCGGTAGCTATGGCGAACACGGGCGGCAGAAGTAATCCGGACGGCGACGCTATCGTCATGGGAATAAGGCCGCCGAAGTACAGCACTCCGCTGTAGGGGCAAAAGGCTAGCGCGAACAACAGGCCGAGCAAAAAGGCATCGAGATAGGTTTTCTTTCCCTTTTTATTGCCGAGTTTCTCCGCCAGCTTGCCGGTGCTGATTCCCCCCAGCCTAATAACGTCGAGCATCAGCACCCCGATCACGACCAGCGCAATACCGAGCCACATGCCGCCCACTCCCTGCAACAGCTTTGCAATCCGGAACTGGCTTGCCCCGAAGTAAAAGATCATGCCGAGAGCGGTATAAGTGAACATTCTGCCGAGCGTGTAGAATACACCGTTGAACAACACCCGTCGTTTGTTGCCTATATCTTTGCTCAGGTAGGCCGTTGCCGTGATGTTCGTCGCAAGTGGGCACGGACTGATAGCCGTCATAAGACCGAGCAGGAACGCGGTCAGTATCGGCCAGCTTGAACCGTCAGCAAGATTCTGCAAATACTCCATCATAGCCTATTGCAGCCTTTTATCTACCTCGGTTTTGATAAGGTCGGTAAGTTTTTCGGGGCTGTTGATAGCATTAGCGAACGCCTGTTGTGTGATCTCAATGCTGTTGTCGCCTTTGGCGATAATCAATGCGTTCCACGTTACCTGATATTTTTCGACCAACGCCTTGTTTTGTTCTTCGTGGGTTTTAACCTCGGTGAACTTCACATTGGGATTGTTCGCATAGGCATCTTTGATGGTTTTCTCGCTCACATCGCCCACTGCGATACAGGTCTTGCAGCGTTGTTTCCCGTGAAAGTAATACACATTCACTACATCGGCCTGGTCGATTTGTGCGGTCATATGGACAGATGCCGATTCATCGGCATTAGTCCTGTTGCTGCGGTTCTGGCCGCAAGCGGTTAATGAAACCAAGGCAATGACGGTAAGGAATAGAATTTTTCTCATGTTGTCAGCTATTAATTGATTTATGATAGTATTTCTTCCTGAGCCAAAAAGCGATATTGACAAGAAGTATAAGTACCGGAACCTCGACCAGCGGGCCAACCACTCCGGCAAAAGCCTGTCCGCTGTGCAGTCCGAAAACGCCGATGCCTACCGCTATGGCAAGTTCGAAATTGTTACCTGTGGCCGTGAACGCAATCGAGGTATTTTTATCGTATGAGGTTCCCATCCATTTGCCGATAAAGAAGCTGAAGAAGAACATAACCACAAAATAGATCAGCAAAGGAATGGCTATGCGTACCACATCCAGCGGGATCTGCACGATAAGTTCCCCTTTCAGGCTAAACATAAGTATAATGGTAAACAGCAGCGCAATCAGCGTTATCGGGGATATTTTCGGGATGAATTTCTCTTTGTACCACTGTTCGCTTTTCCATTTTACCATAATGAACCGCGTGAGAATCCCCATAAGGAACGGAATGCCAAGGTATATACCGACTGTTTTGGCTATCGTTCCGATGGAAATATTCACTATTGCCCCCTCAAATCCGAACAGGGGCGGCAGCTTGGTAACAAAAATCCATGCGTAGAAACTGTAAAAGAATACTTGGAAGATGCTGTTAAGGGCAACCAATCCCGCGCCGTATTCGCTGTTTCCCTCGGCAAGGTCGTTCCACACCAACACCATAGCGATACACCGCGCCAGTCCGATCAGGATTACGCCGACCATATATTCCGGGTAATCATGCAGGAATATGATCGCAAGGGCGAACATCAAAAGCGGGCCGATTATCCAATTCAGAACAAGCGAAACAGTCAGTACCTTTACGTTTTTGAATACTTTGGGCAGTTGCTTGTAATCCACTTTTGCCAACGGCGGGTACATCATCAGGATAAGGCCGATAGCCAGCGGGATATTAGTCGTTCCTTTGGACATAGAATCGACATAGGTGCTGGCCGACGGGAAAAAATACCCAATGCCAACGCCAATGGCCATTGCCAGGAATATCCATAAGGTCAGGTATCTGTCCAATACCCCCATTTTCTTTCTACTCATGATCTTTCAGTTTTGTCACATATAATTCATGGAACCGGGCTTTTATCTCATCCCTGACCCTTATATATTCGCTGTGAATGAACTCCGGCGACCCGGCAGCATCCGACGGGTCGTCAAAACCTATGTGTAACCGGTGTTTTACTTTCCCGGTAAATGCCGGGCAGCTCTCATTTGCTCCGCCGCAGACGGTTATCACGTAATCCCATGTCTGACCGATGTATTTATCGACACTATCCGAGGTATGACCGGATATATCTACACCTGCCTCTTTCATCACTTCAACAGCGCCGGGGTTTAACATACCGCTGGCTTTTGTTCCCGCCGAATACACTTCAAGCGTTGGATCAAAGGATTTCAGAAAACCGTGCGCCATCTGGCTGCGGCAACTGTTTTCGGTACAGAGTATCAGAATTCTCATGAGCAACATCCGCTTTTACAACCGCATTCACTTTTAGTACCTACGACGGTAACGGAGAAAACCGGACTGCCACCGCGTTTGAACTGTTCCGTTTCTTCGGCGGTTAGGTATTCGGACAGGATTTCGTCGGGTATCTCAATAGGCGTTTCCTTAACCACATCCAGCGATACAAAGCCGGCATCCAGTATCTTGTCCATGTATTCGTTCTTCGGTATGGCCCCAGCGATACAGCCCACATACATTTCGGCAGCTCCGCGTAAGGTTTCGGGCATCGTACCGATAGTAACCACGTCGGAAATGCAGAAATGTCCGCCCGGTTTCAGCACCCGGAATATTTCGTGGAAAATTTTATCCTTCGACGGCAGCAGATTCAGCACGCAGTTGCTTATAACCACATCTACGGAGTTGCCGTTGACGGGCATTTCCTCTATATCGCCCTGCCGGAACTCCACATTTGAATAACTGCGTTTTGCAGCGTTATTCCGTGCTTTGTCTATCATGGCTTCAGAAAAGTCCACGCCGATAACTGTACCGGATTCTCCGACTTCTGCACGGGCCACAAAGCAATCGTTTCCAGCTCCCGATCCCAAGTCCACAACCGTATCGCCCGGTTTCAGTCCAGCAAATTTTGTCGGTACTCCGCAACCAAGGCCGAGGTCTGCATCCTGTTCATAGCCTTTAAGTTCGGAGTAGTCGCCTGTCTGTATGTTATAGACTTCGGTTTTGTCCGCACCGGAACAGCAACAGGTGCTTTTCTCGTTCCGGGCAGCTATTTGGCTATATTTATCGTAAACCAGTCTCTTTAAATCCTTATCTTTCATGCGGCTTATATGTTAATCGTTTATTTGCGAAAAGTTCGTAAAAACACGAATTGTAAAAATAAAAAAATAGGCTATTTGCAGCATCCTTGTGATGCTGAAACTTCGTCGATGAAACCGCCGAGCAGTTTCTTTGCCAGCGCCCAGTTTTCCTTATTGATGCAGTACTTAACAGACGGCAGGTTTATTTCGCCCTGTATCAGTCCTGCATCTTTCAATTCGTTCAGATGTTGTGACAGGGTACTTTTGGCAACTGGCAAAATTTCAGACATATCACCGTGATAACAACAGGTCTGGTTTGCCAACATTTGCAGAATAGCCACACGGATCGGATGCCCCAGCGCTTTGGCTATCCGGGCGATCTGTTCCTGCTGGTATGTAAGTTCTTTTTTTGACATAAAAATTAATTCGTATATTTACGAATATGTCGCAAATGTACGAATTAATTTTTAATCTGCAATATCATTCCATTATTTTATCAATGCCACATTTTAGGAGTGTTAGCCTGATGCCTTTTTTCGGGAATTTCTATTCCTAATCGTTCGAGAAATTCTTTTGCTTTTTTCCGGAACCATCTTAGGATCGGAGTCCGGTCGATGAACAGTTGAAACCCTCCGGGGCCTTTTTCATCCCGCATGAGCCGAGCCTCCGAGTTCTCGACTTCAAAGTGTTGGGAATGTTCGTGCGAATAGAGTTCTCCGGAGAAACGGACGGGGCGCATATTTACGAGATCGCGGGCCTGCCCGTCGGAGAATCCTATTGCTCGGCAATACTCACCCCACTTGATAAGCCGGGGCGTGTCGGGAAGCCAGTGGTATATCCGATCTATCTCACCTTGCAGTTTTCCGATGGTCTGCTGTGATTGGCGCTGCACTTCCAACAATCGCCGGCTGTGGTCGGTCTGCATGGTCTGCATCTGGGTTTGCAGGATCTCGATGGTTTCCTCGTGGGCGGCAACCTCTTGCCGCAATGCCCCGATCTGCTGCTCCTGCCTTTTGACTTTCGATGTTCCTACCAGCGAGCCGATACCCTCCACGATATTGGAACCTACTTCCGCCGCCGCACTTTTCAGCTTTTCGGTTTTCAGTTCCCCTTTCACCGCCTTCAACTCATGCTCGGTCGCTTCCAACTCGGCGGTTTTGTGTTCACGCATGGCCTTTGTCTGCTCGTAATCCGTCCGGGCCTCCTGCTCTTGTTGCTTCAGCTGTTCTACGGCCTGCCGCTTCTGTTCTTCGATCTGGAGCAGTGCGTCGATGTTGTTCTGCAAACTCTTCTGCCCGGCTATGGCGTTGCGGTAAAACTCCTGCGTGGAAATATGGCGGGCGACCGATCCGTCGATGCCGCGTTGCAGGCCATAACCGGCCATCGCCTCGGCATAGGTATCCTGATATTCTTTCAATTTTATGCGCGACATTACATCGTCGTTACACAACCGGACGGCATCCGGGCTTTTCTTCCGGTATTTCTTTTTGCCGGGTTTGTCGGGGATTCTTTTCTCTTTGACCTTGCGACGCTCTCCCGTTACGATAGGTACGACCGCCGCATGGATATGCG
>NZ_QUDJ01000013.1:0-105611 GCF_003477565.1 Alistipes sp. AF48-12 | reverse complement strand
ACGATGGTTTGAACTTAATGTTTTAATCACCACTAAGTTACTAAAAATCAGCGACATGTACAACTTTTTACTCATATTTATCAACTTAAATTAATTCCGCCAACGGGTTAACTTTACCCAATAGACCATCTGGAAATGAAAAAATCACTGTTTATTGCCGGCCTGCTGGCTTGCGGCACGCTTTACGGACAAAACCCGATCGTTCCGCCGGGAGTATACCTGGCCGATCCCGAAGGACACCAATGGAAGGACGGGAAACTGTACCTCTACGTTTCGCGCGACGAAAGCCCGGACTACTACTGTTCGTGGAGTTACGACCTGCTGTCGACATCCGACCTGAAAAACTGGAAGATCACCAAAAACGCTTTCGCCTCGAAGGGGCCGAACGACCAGGTTCCGTACAGCGACGGCGAACTCTACGCTTCGGACGCCGCTTACAAAAACGGCAAATACTATTTATATTACAGTATGCGGGACGCGATCGACGAAGGCGTGGCAGTATCGGACTCGCCCGACGGACCGTTCAAAAACGGTCAGCCGATGAAAGGTATTTCGCAGATCGACCCGGCGGTCTTCGTCGACGACGACGGACAGGCGTACCTCTACTGGGGGCAATTCTCGGCCAAAGGGGCCAAACTGAAAGACAACATGCTGGAAGTGGACACTACGACGATAGTAGACGGACTGGTCACTGAAAAAGATCACTTTTTCCACGAAGGCAGCAGTATGCGCAAGCGCAACGGAATCTATTACATGGTTTACGCTCACCTGCGCAAAGGACGTCCGACCTGCATCGGCTATGCGACGTCGAAATCGCCGCTCGGACCGTTCAAATACGGCGGCGTAATCGTCGATAACGCCGGATGCGATCCCGAATCGTGGAACAACCACGGCTCGATCTGCGAGTTCAACGGACAATGGTACGTACTCTACCACCGGACGACGAACGGCGCTCGGTCGATGCGCAAAGCCTGTATGGAACCGATCACATTCAACGAAGACGGAAGCATCAACGAAGTGGAAATGACCTCTCAGGGAGCCGGCGATCCGCTGAACGCATTCGACAAAACCGGGGCGGAACGGGCGTGTCTGCTGTGGGGAAATACGCGGATACGCCTCTGCGCACCGGATAACGAAGAACTGAGCGGCATACAGAACGAAAATTACGCCGTCTATAAATACCTCGATTTCGGAGACGGGGCCGACAGTTTTACGGTGGACGTCACCCCGAAAGCCGGAGGCAAGATCGAAGTATGGATCGACAACCTGTGGACCCCGCCGGTAGGCGTCGTCGATGTTCCGGCGTCGGACGACGGGAAACCGGTCACGCTGACCGCAAAAATACAGCCTGTCAAGGGGGTACATGCCCTGACGCTGCGTTTCACCGGCGACAAAGACGCAGACGAGTTGTTTACGGTCGACGCGTTCCGTTTCGGAAAGCAGTAGACGACCCGATACGACCGGAACAGCCGGAGTCGGACTCCGGCTGTTCCTTTAACCTGCAAACCTACGACCTTAAAACCTAATCTATGAAAAAACTCTACCTAAGCATCTTACTGGCAACTGCTCTGACGACGCCGCAAACGCTGTTTTGCGCTCCCCCCGCGACGCGCCCGCAGACATGGACGGCGCAGGATGCACTGGGACGCACGATCGGATCGACCGAACAGTACGGCGCTCCGAGACCGGGCAAAACGGTCGGCATGTTCTTCGTCATCTGGCACGGCACGAGCGGTTACGACACCTACATGAAGCAATTGCCCGACGAAGGCGTCCGCATTCCGCAGCCGACCGATACGCTGAGTCCGTACGACAACCAGAAACTGATGACCGAAAATCCGCAGAATCCGCAATACGGACCGCAGTGGGTATTCCATCACTGGGGAGAACCCTACCTGGGTTACTACCTGGCCGACGACGATTGGGTAATCCGCAAACACGCGCAAATGCTGACCGATGCGGGCGTGGACGTCATCATCGTCGACCTGACCAATGCGGTGATCTACCTGCCGCAGTTGAAAAACCTCTGCAAAGTATATACGCAGATCCGGGAAGCAGGCGGAAGAACCCCGCAACTGTCATTCATCTTCAACACGCAGGCCCGGGAGACCGTCCAACGTCTGTACGACAATTTTTACGCAAAAGGACTGTACAAAGATCTATGGTTCTACTGGAAAGGGAAACCGCTGATCCTATGCCCTCCGCAGGACGTAACGCCGCAGTTCGCCGACTTTTTCACGATCCGGCATTCGTGGTTCTGCTCGCTTCCGGAGTGGGAGTGGTTCGGCGACGGACGCGACAAATGGCCGTGGGCCGACTACTATCCGCAGAATGCGGGCTGGCACGAATCGCCCGATAAGCCGGAAGCGGTTTCGGTCGCTCCGGCCACCCACCCGATCACCGACGGAGGACGCGTACGCCGCGTCGGACGCAGCTACCACAACGGACAGCAACCCGACAAGGCGCATCAACATTCGGAGCAGGGGCTCTGTTTCGCCGAACAGTTCTCGCGAGCAATGGAGCTCGATCCGGAATTTGTCTTCTTCGCCGGATGGAACGAATGGACGGCGATCCGGATCATCGATCACAACGACTTTCTCAAGTGCGGCGACCGGGATCTGAAAGAGGGAGACACTTATTTTTGGGATCTCTACAACCACGAATACAGCCGCGACATCGAACCGCTGCGCGGCGGGTTCGGCGACAACTACTACTACCAGCTCTGCGACTTCATCCGCCGCTACAAAGGCGTGGAACCGATCGAGGTACATTCGGACATTCACCGAATCGACCCGGGCGACATGACGACCTGGCAGCAGGTCAAAGCCGTTTACGCGGACGACCGGGGCGACACGTTCCACCGCAACCACATCGGTTACGGACGGATCGGACAGTTGATCAATACGACCGGACGCAACGACATCGTCGAAGCGAAAATGGCCAACGACGGAAAAACGCTGTGGTTCTACGTCCGCACCGACCGGCCGATCACGTCCTGCACCGACCCGAAATGGATGCGGCTGTTCATCGACGTGAAAGGCTCCGGGCTGCCCGACTGGGAAGGATTCCAGTATGCGGTCGGAAATCCGGCCGCCGACGGATCGAAAACCGCGCTGTCGCGGTCGCGCAACGGATGGAATTGGGAAAAGATCGCCGACCTGGATTACCGCGTCTCGGACAACGAAATGGTCGTTGCGGTTCCGTTCGCCGCAATCGGAGTGAAAAATCCGAAGAACTTCACCGTGGATTTCAAGTGGATCGACAACGCGGTCGATCAGGGAGACATCCAACAGTGCCTCTCGGACGGAGACGCCGCGCCCAACGGACGGTTCAGATACCGATATGCCTTCAGCAGATAACCCGGCAAACAAACCCAACAAACCTATCTATGAAAACGATAAAATTCAGAATATTACGCCTCGTCTGCTTGCTGAGTATAACGGGCGGGGCGGCTGCGGCGCAGGTCGTGCCGCCGACCTGGACGGCGCAGGACGCGCTGGGACGCACGATCGGCACGGACGCTCAGTACGGAAAACCGCGTCCGGGCAAAACGGTCGGCATGTTCTTCGTCGTCTGGCACGGTGCGCACGGATACGACCACTACGAAGCGCGCCCCGACATGGATGTGATCGTCCCCGGCAAAAACGACACGCTAAGTCCGTACGACATCCAGAAATTGCTGGACGAGCGTCCGGACGCCCCGCAGTACGGACCGGTCGGGGCTTTCCACCACTGGGGCGAACCCTACCTGGGCTATTACGTCGCCAACGACGAGTGGGTCATCCGCAAACACGCGCAAATGCTTTCCGACGCCGGCGTGGACGTTATCATCATCGACATGACCAACGAAGTGATCTATCTGCCGATCGTGACCAAGCTGATGGAAGTTTACCGGAAAATGCGCAGCGAAGGAAACCGGACGCCGCAGATCTCGTGCGTATTCCACACGCTGCTGCCCAACGGCAAAGAGACGCTGAAAAAGATGTACGACAACATCTATTCGAAAGGACTGTACGAAGAACTGTGGTTCCGCTGGCAGGGCAAACCGCTGGTATTCTGCCCCCGGGAAGCGCTGACTCCGGAAATGGATGCGTTTTTCACGACGCGCCACTGCTGGTTCGACTCGCGGGAACCCTGGTTCCGCGACGGCCAGCGCTGCTGCCCCTGGGCGGACTACTATCCGCAGAACTACGGATGGGACGAAGACCCGAACGTCGCCGAAATGATGTCGGTCGCTCCCGCCACCCATCCTACCGATCGCCGGGATCGCGTACAGAGGATCGGCCGAAGCTTTCACAACGGCCGCCAACCGCTGACCGAAGCGGAACAACGCTCCGGCGAAGGACTCCATTTCAACGAACAGTTTTCGCGGGCCATGGAGGTCGATCCGGATTTCCTGTTCTTCACCGGATGGAACGAATGGAGCGCGATGCGCTTCATCAATCAGGGCGAGATCCTGACCCTGGCAAATAACGAGTGTAAAATCGGAGACAGCTATTTCTGCGACGACTACAATCACGAATACAGCCGCGACATCGAACCGCTGCGCGGCGGGTTCGGCGACAACTACTACTACCAGCTCTGCGACTTCATCCGCCGCTACAAAGGCGTGGAACCGATCGAGGTACATTCGGACATTCACCGAATCGACCCGGGCGACATGACGACCTGGCAGCAGGTCAAAGCCGTTTACGCGGACGACCGGGGCGACACGTTCCACCGCGACCACTTCGGTTACGGACGGATCGGACAGTTGATCAATACGACCGGACGCAACGACATCGTCGAAGCGAAAATGGCCAACGACGGCAAAACGCTCTATTTCTACGTCCGCACGGCAGCGCCGGTAACCCCGTTCTCCGATCCGAAATGGATGCGGCTGTTCCTGGATGTCAAAGGCAGCGAATCGGGTAACTGGGAAGGTTTTCAGTACCGGATCAACAACGACGTGACCGACAATAAAACGAGCCTCGAAAAGTCGTTGAACGGCTGGAACTGGCAGAAAATCGCCGATCTGGACTACCGGGTCGCCGGCAACGAACTGGTCGTGGCGGTTCCCGCCCAGGCGATCGGAATCGCGAATGCGAACGATTTCGCGATCGACTTCAAATGGATCGACAATGCGGTCGAAGAAGGCGATATTCAGGAATGTCTCTCGGACGGAGACGCCGCGCCGAACGGACGCTTCCGCTACCGCTACCAATTCAAAAAGTAAAATCTTCGGATCGACCGGATTCCGGCAGAACGTTTCTTGCCGGAATCCGGTTGTCCCGAAAAAATATTTTTGTAATTTTACAAATACAACTTTTAACCAATTTCCCTAAAATTTCAAATGTATGATACGTAGGAAAAATTTTTTAAGGCTATCCGTTCTGGCGATGATGCTGGCTCTGCTGGCGGGCTGCTCGAAAGACGAACCGGAGAAAGGCGACGGCGGCGAAGGAGGCGATAACGGCGGCAATACGCCCGGTCCGGTTTACGAAGAAGCGCAGGTAAACAGCGACCTGTGGACGGCCACCGATCCGCTGGGACGCAAACTGCCCGACTACGAACAGACCGGCACAAAAAAGAAAAACAAATACATAGCCATGTTCTACTGGACGTGGCACAACCCCAACATGGTCAGTTACGGTACGGTCGGAAATATTTCCCAAATTTTGAAAGAGAACCCCAATGCCATCAAGGAGAAGGACAACCCGGTATGGGACCGCGGAGGCAGCAATACGCACTTCTGGGGCGAACCGCTGTTCGGCTATTACCGGACGACCGACCCGTACGTACTGCGCAAACATGCCGAGATGCTCGCCGACGCCGGAGTCGACGTCGTGTTCTTCGACTGCACGAACGCGCCGCACCTGTGGGACGAGTCCTACAATGCCCTGATGAAAACCTGGGATCAGGCGCGTAAGGACGGCGTGAAAGTCCCGAAAATTTCGTTCCTGCTTCCTTTCGGTCCGAGCGACGCATCGTACGAGATGATCAAAAGACTGTACAACGACGTGTATAAAGTCCGCAAATACCAGAACCTCTGGTTCACCTGGCAGGGCAAGCCGATGCTGATGGGTTATAACGACAACATCCCGACGAACAACGCCGAAGACCGTGAAATGAAGAACTTCTTCACATTCCGGCCCGGTCAGGCGGACTACGTCAACGGCCCTTCGAACAACACCCAGTGGGGCTGGCTGGAGATTTACCCGCAGAACAAATACGCCTATAACGAGGAAGTAGCAGTCGGCGTAGCCCAGAATACCTGCGCTTCGAACTACTACCATGCCAGCGCATTCAATATTCCCGGTACGTTGGGACGAAGCTACACGGGAAAGAACAAAAGTTGGGACACGCGCCCGGACTCTTACCTGTACGGAGCCAATTTCCAGGAACAATGGGACCGCGGCATCCAGCTCGATCCGTACCTGATTTTCGTCACCGGATGGAACGAATACATCGCCGGGAAATGGGATACGGGATGGCAGGGCGACCCGTTCTCGTTCGTCGACCAATTCGATTGGGAACACAGCCGGGACATCGAACCGAACAACGAATGGTGGGACGCCGACGGCAATTACAGGGGAGACACCTATTATTACCAACTGATCCAGAACGTGCGTAAATTCAAAGGCATGACCCAGCGCGAATATGCGTCGGAAACCAAAACGATCAAACTCGACTCGATGGCAGCTTGGACAGACGTGAAACCCGACTTCAGGCACTACAAGGGAAACGCGATCAAGCGGGCCCACGCCGGGCATGCCGACAAGTATTACAACAGCTCGCTGGGACGCAACGATATCGTCGATGCGAAAATCGCCCGCGATGCCGAATACATCTACTTCTATGTCGAAACCGCTTCGGCGATGACCTCTCCGCAGGACGAAAACTGGATGATGCTTTTTATCGACATCGACCGGAACAAATCGACCGGATGGGAAGGCTACGACTACGTCGTCAATTACGAAACGCCGGACGCATCGACCGGAACCGTCTCGAAAAACGTCGGAGGCAAATGCGAATGGGATAAAGCCGGAGATTTCGATTACGTCGTCAAAGGCAACAAAATGGCGATTCGGATGAAACGGTCGGTACTCGGAATCAAGGATAAAATCGACCTCGAATTCAAATGGGTGGACAACATGCCGAAAAATACAGAATCGGGCAAACCCGAATACAACGCCTCGCAGTTTTATACCTGCGGCGACGCTGCGCCGGGAGCGCGTTTCAACTTTATCTACACGGTCAAATAGATTCTTCCCGAAAAACGATCAGGCCGGCACCCCAACGAGTGCCGGCCTGATCGTTTTTATCCCCGACAAAGATCAGATGATCTCCGCCACGACATACGTGCTACCGCCGACGAATATCAGATCTTCCGGGCCGGCCTGCGACCTGGCCAAACGGAGCGCCTCGGAAACGCTTCCGACGCATTCCCCGCGCAATCCGTACGCTCCCGCGCGCCGCGCCAGTTCTTTTTCGTCGAGCGCGCGCCGGATCGCCGCCCGGGTAAAAAAATAGTAAGCGTCTTTCGGCAACAGCGGCAATACCTTCGACAAGTCCTTGTCCTCGACGAAGCCGACGACCATCAAGAGTTTGCGATAATGCTGCGCGGCAAGCTGCGCCGCCACTTCCGTAATTCCGGCTTCATTGTGACCGGTATCGCACACAACCAGCGGGCGTTCGCCCAACTGCTGCCAGCGTCCCATCAACCCGGTCGTCCGGGCCGCCGTCGCAATTCCCCGAAACACCTGTTCCCGTGAGATGGAAAGCCCGCCCGCCCCGTTCAGTACGTCCAGCGCCGTCAGCGCCGTCAATACGTTCTTGCGCTGATACAGTCCCGGCAGATCGCTGTCGATCCGGAAGCGAGAGCCGTCCAGCCGGTTTTCGATTTCGAAAGACTGTCCCTGCGGCCGGGAAATCTGTCCGAGCACCCGGTAGGTCTGGTCGGCAAAGAGAATCGGGGCGTGGGATGCTTTGGCTTTGTCGATAAAAACGAGCTGCGTTTCGATCCGGCTTTCGCCGACGACCACCGGCGTATCCTCCTTGATGATCCCGGCCTTTTCGCCGGCGATTTCTTCGAGCGTATCGCCGAGAAACTGCGTGTGATCGTAACCGATGTTGGTAATGACGCTCACCAACGGACGGATGATGTTGGTCGAATCGAGACGGCCGCCCATTCCGACTTCGACCACCGCTACATCGACCTCGTGCCGCGCAAAACAATCGAATGCAATGGCCGTAGTGATCTCGAAAAACGAGGCTGCACCCGGTCGATCGTCCCGCGATTCCGTTCGACGAAACCGATCACTTCCTCCTCGGAAATCATTCGTCCGTCGATCCGGATGCGTTCCCGGAAATCCTTCAGGTGCGGCGAAGTGAAAAGCCCCGTCCGATATCCGGCCGCCGTCAGCGTCGAAGCGACCATATGCGACACGGAGCCTTTACCGTTCGTCCCGGCTACGTGAACGCTGCGGATTTTGCGGTGCGGATTCCCCAAAGCCTCCTCCAGCGCCACGATATTATCGAATCCGGCCTTGTAAGCGCTACCGCCGACGTGCTGAAACACCGGCAGCGAATTATACAAAAAATCGAGCGTCTGCTGATAAGTCATTCGAATACTATTTGGACAAACAAAACCTTCCGGGCAAAAACCGGAAGGTACACTTTTAATCGACGATATGGCTCTTCCGCCGGAAACGGTAGGCCATGAAATAGAGCAGGCCCAGCACGAACACATAGCTCGACACCCGACCGATCACATCCCCGTAACGGGTATAAAAAGTCATCCTGTCGTTCAGGCTCAACGAATCGGTCAGCGCTCCGCGCTGGTCCCATCCGAGTTTTTGCAACACGTCGCCGCGCTGGTCGATGAATCCGGAAATACCGGTATTGGCGCTGCGGGCGATGCTACGCCGGTTTTCGACGGCCCGCAACCGCGAATAAGCGAACAGATAGCGATGTCCGGGCGTATCCCGCCACCAGCCGTCGTTCGAAATCACGCACATCACCTGCGCCCCGTTGCGAACGAACTCGGTGAAATATTCGCCGTAAACCGCCTCGTAACAGATCGCCGGCCCGGCACGGACGCCGCCCGGAGCGGTAAACACCTTGCGCACTTTCCCGTATCCGATCTGTCCGGACAGTCCGCCCAGATCGACGAATAAGAATTTCCATTTTCGAATTACCGAATAATAAGGGAGCATCTCCGCCCCGATCACCAGTTTCCCTTTATGGTGTATTTTGATCGCTTCCGTCGAATCGAGCCCCAACGCCGTGTTGAAAACATCGTACCATTGTCCGCCCCGCTCGCGCGCCGTAGGAGACGCGGTCTCTTCGGAATCGTAAGGAACATACGTATTCGCACCGGTCACCACCATCGTCCCCGGTTTGCGCTGCCGGATAAAATCGTGAAACAGCAGCATCGAAGGCGTCCGTTCCAGGTATTCTTCCCAGAAATATTCATCGATCGCCGTTTCCGGAGCCACGATCAGGTCGGCGTCTTGCGGCGCCTGGTCCATCAACCCGATCAACAGTTCGTTCTGTTCGCTCTGCTTCAAAACGAATTTTTCATGGTAAGGGTCGATATTCGGCTGAACGACCGTTATTTTCGTCCGTTCGGACGGCTCTTCGTATGTGGCATACATAATCAGCGAAACGACCGCGGGCAGCAGCAACGCCACCGCCGGAGCGATCCACCGGACGGGCTCGCGTCGCCGTTTCCACGCTTCGAACACAAGCAGGTTCACCACCAGCACCCACAGCGATCCGCCGAGCGCACCGGTGTATTCGTACCACTGCACTAACTTCACGTCCATCGAGAACCCGTTGCCGAGCACCAGCCACGGGAACGAGATCTCGCCGTTCAGGAAAAGATATTCGTAAGCGATCCAGCCGCTGACCAACACCGTGTAGGCCAGCGCCCGTTTGGCCCTGCGCCAGACGGCATGGTAGATCAGAAAGGCCCCCGACATCAATACCGTTCCGGTCACCGTCGCCGCAACGACCCCGATCACGGCCGCGAAACCGACCCACCAGACCGTCGCGAGCCACCACAGCGTGAAAGTCGCCACCGCATAGGGCCAGAATCGCAACGGCTTCCCCTTTCGTCCCGTTTTCGCGGCCACGTCGCTCTGAATCCACAACAGCGGGACGAAAGCCACGAACAGCGTCAGGGAAGTTCCCCCGAGCCACGGGATCGAAAACAACGCCACGCTGAGCAGCAAACAAAGAATACGTTTTCCCATCTTTTCGCTTTTTCTGTTCTGCAAAGATAGATTATATTTATTACTTTTGCATGAAAGATTTCGCGGCCGCAACTGCGAAATCTCCGTGAAAACGCATGATTTATGGGTTTTGAAGTTTTTTTGAAAGGAATCGTTATCGGACTTCTGGCCTCCATTCCATTGGGGCCGATCGGCGTGATGTGCATCCAGCGGACACTGAGCAAAAGCCAGCGTTCGGGGTTCGTATCGGGTCTGGGAGCCGCCTCCGCCGACACGCTTTTCGCTACCGTCGCCTTGTTTTCGCTGACAGTCGTGCTCTCTTTCATCGAAGACAACATGGTTATCATTAAAGTGCTCGGAGGCATCTCGGTCATTATCGTAGGCATGACCATCCTGCTGAAAAATCCGGTCGGTCAGATCCGCCGCAACCGGGCCGGCAAAGGCAGCAACCTGTGGAGCGACTACCTGTCGGTGTTGCTGATTACGCTGGCCAATCCGGCTTATATCCTGATCTTCGTCGCGCTGTTCGCGGCGCTCGGCGTCAACCACGAAGGAATCCCGTACGCCAACGGCCTGCTGATGATCCTCGGCGTGCTGTGCGGCACTTCGCTGTGGTGGTTCTTGCTGACGTTCTGCATCAGCTTTCTGCGTCGCAAATTCCGGCCCCGCCACCTGCTGTGGATGAACCGGATATCGGGAAGCGTCATCGTGATGCTCGGAGCCGCAGCCATTTTATCCATCTTCATTCACATGAAAGTACCTGTCCATGAAATATTCCCCTACTAAAAAGATCGTTATCGCGATCGACGGTTTTTCATCGTGCGGCAAAAGCACTTTTGCGAAAGAGATCGCCGCGCGGATCGGCTACGTATTCATCGACACCGGAGCGATGTACCGGGCCGTAACGCTGTACGGCCTGAGGCACGGCGCCGTACAGGACGGGGACGTGAACGAAGCGCTGCTGATCGCGATGCTTCCCGAGATAGAGATCACGTTCGCATTCAACTCCGAACGCGGAGCGAGCGATATCTTCCTGAACGGCGAAAACGTCGAAAAACGGATTCGCAGCATCGAAGTCAGCGACCTGGTCAGCAAAGTCAGCGGCATTGCTGCCGTACGCGAGCAACTCGTCCGGCAGCAACAGCAACTGGGACGGCAGAAAGGGATCGTGATGGACGGACGCGATATCGGCACCGTCGTATTCCCGGACGCCGAACTGAAAATCTTCATGACGGCCGACCCGGCGATCCGCGCGCAACGGCGCTACAAGGAGCTGGAAGTCAAAGGCGAAAAAGTGTCGCTGGAAGAGGTCGAACGAAACCTGCGCGAGCGCGACCATGCCGACCAGACGCGCGCCGTCAGCCCGCTCAGGCAGGCCGAAGACGCCGTCGTCCTGGACAACAGCCACATGACCCTCCCCGAGCAAATGGATTGGGTGATGCGGCGGATCGAAAAAATAACCTGCGCTCCATGTACATCGAAATAGACGACAAATCGGGATTTTGTTTCGGAGTGGTCAAAGCCATCACCAAGGCGGAGGAATCGCTCGCAGAACTCGGCAAGGTCTTTTCGCTGGGAGATATCGTACACAATCGCGTCGAAGTCCAGCGGCTCGAGAAGCTCGGGCTTGAAACCATCGCACACAGCCATTTTCCGGAGTTGGACGGACAGACGGTGCTGATCCGCGCGCACGGGGAACCGCCGACGACCTATGCGCTGGCAGCGGCCCACCGTATCCGCTTGATCGACGCTACGTGCCCGGTGGTGGCCCGCCTGCAAACGCTGGTCAAAAAGGCGCACGAACAAATGAGCGGTTGCAACGGCCAGGTCGTGATCCTCGGCAAACGGGGTCATGCCGAAGTGGTCGGCCTGACCGGACAGGTCGACGGGGATGCGATCGTCATCGAAACGCTCGACGACCTGGACAATATCGATTTCACGAGACCCGTTTACCTGCTGTCGCAAACCACGCAGAGCCTTGCTCTGTTCGAAGAGGTGCACCGAACCATCCTGGAACGCTCCGCCGCCCCGTCGCAGGTGACCGTCAACGATACGATCTGCCGGCAGGTTTCGAACCGGAACCCGCACCTAAAAGAGTTCGTCCGGCGGTTCGACGTCGTAATCTTCGTCTGCGGCCGGAAAAGTTCGAACGGGAAAGTGCTGTATCAAACCTGTACGGAAGCCAATCCGCGCTGCTACAACATCGAGGACGAACAAGAACTGCAAAGAGAGTGGTTCGACGACTGCCGATCGGTCGGCATCTGCGGCGCGACATCCACCCCGAAATGGCTGATGCAGCGAGTCGCCGACACGATCCGTCAAACGATCGGATAAACCCGAAATTATTTCTTATCTCGGGGAACAACCACCCCGTCCTCGTCATGCTCGAAATCCCCGAAACCACCGCCATCAGCGAACAAGTCGCCTCTTTTTTGTCCGGCCGTACGATCGTAAAAGAGGCTCACCTTGGCGGCGCGGTCTACTACGGCCCTGTATGCCAACCCCTGGCAAAAAATAGACGGGAACCTCCCGGCTGCCCTGTTTTTCCGTATCTTTGTATCGACCTGAAGTCCGAACGACCGGACTTCAGGCCGTAAAAACAGAGAACATGGGAAAATTGATCCACAGTTTCGACCCGATCGTCGACGGAGGCTGCCGGATATTGGTACTCGGAACGATGCCCGGCGAAGAGTCGTTGCGCAAACAACAATATTACGGACACCCGCGCAACGCATTCTGGCCCATCATGGCCGCACTCTGCGGACAGGAACTTCCGGACGCGTACCAGCATCGGAAAGCTATGCTGCTGGAGACGCGAATCGCGCTTTGGGACGTTTGCCGCCGGTGCGAGCGCGACGGCAGCCTCGACAGCAACATCAGCAACGAAGCACCGAACCGCATCGGGGAACTGCTACGGCAATACCCGCAGATCCGCACAATCGCTTTCAACGGGCAGTATGCCGCGCGGCTTTTCAAACGTTATTTTCCGAATGTCGATCCGGAAATCACACGGATCATCCTGCCGTCGACCAGTCCGGCACACGCCGTTCCGTTGGAGAAGAAACTACGGGCCTGGCAGGCCGTAAAAGATTTTTTGAAATAAGCCGGACGCAAAACCGACTAAAACAGCCGCAGGATTTAAAAATCCTGCGGCTGTTTTAAATTCAGAACAGAAAAAACCGGAAACCTTATCCGGTCGGAAAATTTCGCGCGAGGGATTTTCCTCCACACTTCGGGAAACCGACCGCCCCCCCTTCCTTTACCGCCGTTAGTTATTCGAGCTCGACGATACGTCCCTCTTTGCGGCTCCGTTCGGCGGCAAAAGCGATCGCATGGCTTTCGAGCGAGTCGTCGAGCGGAGTGCTCATGATCGTCGCATCCTGCCTGCGGACAGCTCAATCCAATCGCGGATCATGCCGGCGTCGCCGCCGCCGTGACCGGCTCCTTTGTAATTCTCCGCATCGATCGCATTCGCATCGTAAACCGTCTTTTCGCCGGTCGCGAAATCGGTCAGCGTGAACGATTCCATATCGCCGACGATATCGCCGCGCGTTCCCATGATGCGGGTACGACGCCCCATGTAAGAGGTAAAAGCCTCGATCGAAAAGTTTACCGTCACGCCGCCTTCGAACTCCATGCTGGTCACGTAATGATCCGGCTGATCGTGCTACAACGGTAAACGCAACGGCCGTAATCGGTCGTACGCAGGTAACGGAGAATCGCTTCGCCGCGTTCGGGCTCCTCCTCCGGCAGGTCGAATACGTACAGCCAGGTTCGGTCGCGATAGTAGATTTTCAACGCGGAGAACGGGCAGGTCGCCTCTGCGGCGCATCCGTCCGTGCAACGTTCGGTACTCCCTTTCGGAGCGTTCTCCGACTTAAAATGTTTCAGGCCGCCGAAGGCCGCTATCCGGCGACAGGGCTTCCCGATCATCCAGTACAGAATATCGAGGTCGTGGCTCGATTTGGCAAGCACCAGCGGCGTGCTTTTGACCGAATCGTGCCAGCTTCCGCGCACATACGAATGCGACATATGGATATGATCCACCGGCTCGAAATGCTGGATGCTCACCAGGTCGCCGATCCGTTTGGTATCGATCATCTCTTTCAGCTTCAGGAAATAGGGCGAATAGCGCAGCACATGCGTCAGGCAGACGATCTTCTTTTTGTCGCGGGCATGGGCGACCAGCCGGCGGCACTCGTCGAACGTCTGCGCGATCGGCTTTTCGAGCAGGATATCGTAACCCAGGTCGAGCGCCCTCATACAGGGTTCGTAATGCAGGTGGTCGGGCGTCGCGATAATGACCGCATCGGCGAATTTAGGCCGGTCGAGCATCTGCTGCCACGTTGCGACCCGGTTTTCGACCGGAACGCCGTATTTGTCCCCGTACATCGTACGGCGTAGATCGACTAACTCGGCGATGCCGACGATCTTCAGGTCTTCGGGATGCTCCAGCGCATAATCGCCGTACAATTTTCCGCGCCCGCTGGCTCCCAGCACGACGGCGGTGACCGCTCTTTTTTCCATCGGTTTATCGGATTCAATCAATAAACTACAAAGCAACGATCCGGTCGAGCCGGGCGCAAAGATCCGCCAGCGCTTCCGCCGAAGCGCTGTTCCCTTGCTCGGTGGTAAGCCATCCGCCCCGGTAATGCTTGCGGGCCGCTTCCATCACTTTGCTCCAATTCACGTCGCCCTCGGTCAACGACACGCCGAACCCGGCTCCCCTCCCTTTGGAGTCCGCTTCCTTGCGGCTGAATTCCTTGATATGGATACGTCCGATCCGGTTGTCCAGAATGTCGATCCACTGCTCGGGCCATCCGTAAACCAGGATATTGCCGCAGTCGAAATAAAACTTCACATACGGGCTTTCGAACTGATCGACGTAATTGCACGCCTCGACCGGACTCAACAGAAAATTATTCCACACGTTTTCGATGCAGATTTTGACCCCCAGCTTTTCGGCGGTAGGGATCAACTCTTTAATACATTCGGTCGAACGGTTCCAGCAATCGTCATAGCTAACCTCCTCGTTGACGATACCCGGCACCAGCAGCACGGCGTCGGTACCGTACGCCTTCGCGTCTTCCATCGCGACGATCATCGCGTCGATCCCCTCCTGCCGCACGGCGGCATCCGGATGCGAGAGCGGTTTCGCCCAATGGTGGACGTTGCAGACGCTCGACGCCACG
Organism: Alistipes sp. AF48-12; assembly: GCF_003477565.1. Lineage (NCBI taxonomy): Bacteria > Pseudomonadati > Bacteroidota > Bacteroidia > Bacteroidales > Rikenellaceae > Alistipes > Alistipes sp. AF48-12. Next base: position 90,202 of record NZ_QUDJ01000013.1, on the reverse strand, counting down.
AGACCGGTCTCCCGCATGGCGGCCAGCACTTCATCGCGATCCATGTGGCTATTGGGCTCGATTCCGTCGTAACCCGCGGCTTTGATCGCCTTGCACTTGTCCAGCACGGAACCCTCCATGCCCACCGTTCCCCACATGATCGACTTACGGAAATCGCCGGAAACCGGCTCCTTGTCATCGGCAGGAACCGACACGGAATCGGCTAGCACACCGGCGCGCAAATACGGAAACGACAGAACTCCTGCGGCCAGCAGGGCGTTTTTCAAAAAATCTCTGCGGTGCATAACTGTATCGTTTTAGGTTTCAGATTATCAGGCCGGCGATCCTGCTACCGGAGGCGTTTCGGGAATCCCCGGCACCGGACCGAATTCGTAGGTTTCGGGGCCCAGTTTCATTTCGGAAGCCATGATCTCGTCCCAGGTTACGAATTTGCCCGTATAGGCCGACTGCCGTCCCATCATCGCCATCAGCGTCGATTTGACGTGCTGCTCGGCATCGTTCACCGGCGTATCGGTACGGATAGCCGTCACCAGGCGGATCAGTTCCTGCACATACGGATCGGGAACGGCCATCGACTGGTCGGGATCCTCCGGCGCAGGCTTCGGGTACTGCCAGGCAATGGTGCCGTCGAGGTTGTAAATCGTATCGAAACAATTCGTGTACCCTTGCGTTCCGTACACCATCACGTTGTGCGTCGTATCGCAACCGTTGATCTGGCGCGACGTACAGTGCGCGCGCAAGCCGTTGTCATATACGTATTCGATGCTGAAAAAGTCGTACATATCGCCCGTGACACGGCGCTGGCGGCCACCGGTGGCTTCAGCCCGGACAGGCGTCTTATCGCCCATGAACCAGCTCATCATGTCGATCTCGTGAACGAACTGTTCGACCACCAGATCTCCGGAAGTCCAGCAGAAATTCACCCAGTTGCGCAGCATGTACTCCATGTCGTTCCATTCGGGTCTGCGGTTGATGTACCACAGCGCCCCGCCCAAACGCGTCACATGCGCCGATACGATGTCTCCGATAGCGCCTTCGGCTACGCGACGGTACGTCTCGATGCAATCCTTCTGCGAACGACGGATCGTACCGCTGATAACCGACAGTCCCTGCTGATCGGCTTTTTTAGCCGTAACCAGAACCCGCTTGGCCCCTACGGGATCCACTGCGCACGGTTTCTCGATAAAACAGTGCTTGCCCTTTTCGATGGCATATTCGAAATGCATCGGGCGGAATACCGGAGGCGTACACAGCAGCACGACATCCACGCCCGAGTCGATCACTTTTTGGTAGGCGTCGAAACCGAGGAAGCAATTTTCGTCGGTTATCTCCTGTCCCTTATCTTTCAGCGTCTTCCGGCACGCGTCCAGCTTGTCGGGAAACACGTCTCCCAGAGCCGTGATCTGCAAACCGGGACCGGCATCCAAAAAATTGCAAGCCGCTCCGGTGCCGCGGCCTCCGCAGCCGACCAGCCCCGCTTTCAGCGGACGGCCTTCCGGCGCGCTGGCCAGTATCTCGGGAACCGTTACCGTTACTTTTTTCTTCGGCGACGAGCAACCCGTCAGCAAAGCGGGCACGCCGACCGTACTCAAAACGCCCAAAGTTCCCAACGCGGAACTTTTGATAAAATCTCTACGACTTAATTTAAAATCCTCTTTCATGGGTCAGTAGGTTATATGACATTTACAAATATAACCTTTTCTTCGCGAAAATGCAAAAAAGAGCGCGAAAAAGGGGGTCGGATTCATTCTGATCCGGCCCCCCTTTCATTCCTCGATATCCGCTACGATCCGGATATGTCTTCGAGCCGCCACTTAGGATTCAAACCTTCGATCGCAACGCGAGCGGCGACTTTCGCAGTACAACGAAACTTAAGGTAAACTTTGCCCTGATTCAATAGTTATATTTTATAAAAGTTATAAAAATATCCGTTCTCCCGAAGCCCCGAGTTCCGGGCCGGAATTCGCGAATCGCCCCCGCTGCGGACACCCCGGAAGAACAGAGCACAAGTTAAATATTATTACCGGCATGTTCCACAGAGACATCCGTAAAATCATAACGGATTATGTCCTCTTTTTAACGAATCCGGACAGAATCCGCCCGAAAACGGTGTCCGGGGCCTAAAAGCGCTTGACATACCGGTGGCAATAGGGCGACGCGCCTTTGCGGTCGTAATAATTCTGATGGTAATCTTCGGCCTTCCAGAACGTGGTCGCGGGAGAGAGTTTCGTCACCACGTCGTACCCTTTCGCTCGGAGCCGCCCGATCAGTTCGAGAGCCGTCCGTTTCTGCTCGGGAGTCGTGTAAAAAATCTCCGAACGATACTGATCCCCGACGTCGGTCCCTGGCGGTCGACCTGCGTCGGATCGTGTATTTCGAAAAACAGACGGGCCAGCGTCTCGTAAGACACGACGGCCGGATCGAACCGGATACGAACGGCCTCGGCATGGCCGGTCGTATGCGAACAGACCTCGCGGTAAGTCGGATGCCCGGTCTTTCCACCGGTATAGCCCGACTCGATCGAAAGGACGCCGGGCGTCTTGCCCATCAGGTGCTCCACGCCCCAAAAACAACCGCCGGCGAAAACGGCAGTTTCGGTTTTCCGTTCCGCTCCTTCGGTCTCTTCCGGCACGAACCGCAACGAAACCGAGTTGACGCAGTGTCGCGTATCCTTCGGGGTGAGTCCCTCGCCCTCGAAAACATGACCGAGATGGCCGCCGCATTTCGCGCAGACGATCTCCGTCCGACGCCCGTCCGCATCGGGAACCCGCTTGACGGCCCCTGCGATCTCGTCATCGAAGCTCGGCCAGCCGCATCCGGAGTCGAACTTGTCCGAAGAGCGGTACAACGGCGCGCCACACTGTTTGCAACAGTAAGTTCCTTTTCCTTTAAAACGGTAGTATTCGCCGGAGAACGGCGCTTCGGTTCCTTTGCCGACGATCACGCGCTTCTCCTCGGGAGTCAGTTCTTTTTTCATAGTCTGCCCATTCGATTGGGTACACGACAGCATCAGTACCGCCTGTACGATTAAAATCCATTTCATCATTCCCGCAAAAATATTGCCTCTTTTTTACAGGAACGTATCCGGACGCAACCGTGTTGCGCTGCCGCCCGGCAAAAACGGACCGGATTCCGCTCCGGTCGGACTTTCCGGCCGGCACGTCCTTCCCCAGACGGGACTACCCGTCCGCCGGGGGAATCCCCGGCGCAGCCGCGTTTGCGGGCACAAGCCCTGACCGCGGGAAGCGTATCCGGAAGACGACGAAGCGGAACGGACGAAACGGGAAACCGCGTCGCGGAGCCGGGCCTCGATCCACAGCAGCTCCCGGTGCGAAAGAAACCCGACGACGATCGAGCCGAGCGTCGGAAACCTCCGCCCATGCGTCCGCGACAAGGCGCTACGGCAAAACTATAAAAAAGAAAGGGAGAGAACGCCCGGACATTCCTTTCCTGTCGGCCTCGCGAGCCTTCATACGGAAAGTGTCCTTACGTCCAAGCCCCTCTACGGTCGTATGCGACCGTCTCCGGCGACGATCTCCGCGATAAGTTACTTAAATTTTCTTCCCGATATAAAACGCATAACCGTAAAATTCCTTGTATTTGCGGTACGATTCCATTTCGCGGCGTTGACCGGCAATAAATTCTTCAGCGGTTCTACTGCCCGCATGTTTTTGCAGAAACGCGTCCTGTATCCGGACGCACGGAAAAAAGAAATGCTCCGTCCAGCAGTTTTCCGGCAGAACAAAGGTCGCGACGGGAACATAACCGGCGTCCTGCATCCGGGCGACTTTGTTCGGAATCGTATCTATTTCGGGATAATGCGCCATCCAGAAGTCGTGGATTTCGGCGGGGCGTTCGGCGGTAAACCACGAACATTCGGAAACGGCGATATATCCGCCCGTTTTCAGATAGTCGCGCCACTCTTTCAATCCCCGCTCGAAACCGATGTTGTAGATAGCGCCTTCCGACCAGATAAGATCCAGAGATTCCTTCCCGAAGGGCAGGTCGTCCATCGAGCCGACGATCCCTTTCACCCGGTCGGAGAGGCCGAGCGCACGGGCGTTCCGGTTGAATATCCGGATAAAATCGGGAAAGAGATCGAGCCCCGTGACCTGCCCCGGCGCTCTTTGCGCCAGCGTCATTGTCTGTCCGCCCGTCCCGCAACCGAGATCGGCAATGCGGGATTGCGGGGTCAGGCCGTCGATAAAGCCCAGCGCCCGGACAGTCACTTCGGGACTGCCCGGTACCTGACGTTCTACGTTCGAAAAATATTCGCAGATTAAATTGAAATCAAATTCGTGAATCGTTTTATACTCGTTACTCATTACTTCGGTATGTTAGCGCACGCGTGAAGGCATAACCATACCGTTCACCACCGCACGCAGATTAAAAATTAAAATTACAGCAATACGAAAATTGTTCCCGGAAAGAACGATCCGAGAGCGAACGAAAGGACAATCCGTATCAAAAACACAGATTGTTTACCGCACCAAATCCGATTTAAACGTCGTCGTCATGCCGCGAAGATATACAATATTTGTCATACGGCAAATCGGGAACCATATCGAAGTATATCAAAACGACAGGCACCCTTTCATTTCGGTAGACCGGCACGCTCCCTTTCGTTCCCGTACAACACTGACATTCAAAGCATAAACTAAGACACCGGAAAACGGCACTCCAATTGTCCGATAGGAACCGCGAACCAAATCGCAAACAAAAAAACAAACCAATGAATCACGAGCAAGGGAAAATAAAAATCCTGAAATTCGGAGGCTCCTCGGTAGGCTCCGTCGAAAGAATCAAACACGTCGCACGACTTATCAGCGACGAACAGCCCAAAGTGGTCGTACTTTCGGCCATGTCGGGAACGACCGACGCGCTGGCCGGGATCGCGGCGAAACTGTCCGGCGGTGATATGGACGGCGCGCTGGACGACGCCGCCCGCCTGGAAAACAAGTATTCGGCGGTCGCCGACGCGCTTTACCGCCGCGCAGGAAGCGCGGGAAAGGCGAAAAAACATATCCAGAACAGCTTTTCGCTGGTGAGAGAAATCTGCCGGAAACCCTTTTCCGCCGCCGGAGAAAAAATCATTCTGGCCCAGGGGGAACTGATCGTAACCCGGCTGATGTACCTTTATCTCGCGGAGACGGGAGTACATGCCGCCCTGCTGCCGGCAGTCGATTTCATACGGACGGACAAATGCGGGGAGCCGGACATGCGATTTATCCGGAAACATGCGCGCAAAGCCATAAACGGTTATCCCCTCAACCGGATTTTCATTACCCAGGGCTACATTTGCCGCAACGCTTCGGGCGAAATAGACAACCTGCAACGGGGCGGAAGCGATTACACCGCTTCGCTGCTCGGCGCCGCGCTGGACGCCTGCGAGATCCAGATATGGACCGACATCGACGGACTGCACAGCAACGATCCGAGGATCGTATCCGCAACCTCTCCGGTACGCAGACTCACTTTCGACGAAGCTTCCAAATTGGCCCATTTCGGCGCGAAAATCCTGCACCCGACCTGCATCCTGCCCGCCCGGCAAAAGAACATCCCGGTACGACTGTTGAATACGCTGGATCCACAGGCACCCGGCACGCTGATCTCCGAGGCGGCCGACACGGGACGAATCAAAGCGGTGGCCGCCAAGGACGATATAACCTACCTAAAAATACGCTCCACCTACAAGGTACCGGGCTACCGCTTCCTCGACAAGGTATTCCATTGTTTCGCTCGTTCGCACACCCCGATCGACCTGATGGTCACTTCCGACACGGAGATATCCCTGTCGATCGACAACCGGAAGCACCTGCCGGAAATCGCCGCCGCCCTGAGCCGTTATGCCGACGTTACGGTGGAAGACGACATGGTCGTGGTATGCGTCGTGGGCGACCTGAAATGGTACAACGTGGGATTCGAACACCGCATAGTCGATTCGCTGAAAGACATCCCCGTGCGCATGATCTCTTACGGCGACAACTGCGATATCTCGTTCGTACTGCGCCGGAATGACAAAAAGAAAGCCCTCGAAGCGCTCAACTGCTGCGTCTCGCTGTAAACGGAATACTTTTCCCCGGAAAACGGATCTGTTGCAAAACAAAGTCTCCGCGATACATTCCTGTATCGCGGAGACTTTCCAATTATCCGGGAAGAAACGGGAAATCCCCTCCCTATTTGAATTGAACATACTGTAAGCCGACGCAGTCCCTACGGCTAACGTACTGGAGACAGAGACTGCATAAAAACACCAAACACGTTAATTTTCATATATTTACACTTGAAACACGGCTATTTTAATTGCAGAAAATACACACAGGAAAACCCTATCGGCACAAAGGCTGTCAGAGAAATACAAATATACCTATTTATCAATAGACTATTTGATTTGAAGAGAGAAAATAAGTAAAACCAATAGATATAATCACAATTGTTTCGAGAAAGTACAATTACGTTTTAATAGACAAAAACTATCAAATAGATGATATAATAAACCTCTCTTGTGCGCATTTTTCATGTACATAGCGGGACAAATAAAAAAGTAGCTGCGAAGCAAATCGCAACTACTTTATTTACAGTGCTCGGAACGGGAATCGAACCCGTACGGACATTGCTGTCCACAGGATTTTAAGTCCTGCGTGTCTACCTATTCCACCATCCGAGCATCATCGCCCTATTTCTACGCATGGAGCGCAAATATAGGGATATTCGGGGATTATACAAACTTTCGCAGGTACTTTTCGATCGATTCGGCGCATCCCTCCCCGCCGTTGAACCATTCGATCCGGTCGTCACGGCCGAACCAGGTCTGCTGGCGCTTGGCATACCGGCGGCTGTTGCGCTTAATCAGCTCGATCGCCTTGTCCCGGGTGATCTTCCCGTCGAAATACCCGAAGAACTCGCGGTAGCCGACCGTTTGCAGCGCATTGCAGTCCCGCAACGGGTAAAGCGCCCTCGCCTCCCGTTCCAGACCTTCGGCCACCATCCCGTCGACCCGGTCGTCGATCCGCCGGTAAAGCGTCTCGCGCGGCATCCGGATCCCGATCTTCAGGATATCGAACGGACGCTGTTTACCCTCTCCCCGGCGCAGGGAGCTGTAAGGCCGCCCCGTTTGCAGGCACACTTCCAGCGCACGGATCACCCGGTGCGGATTCTCACGGTCGACCTGCCGGTAATACGCAGGATCGTATTTTTCGAGTTCCTCCAGCAACGGAGCCAGCCCATCCCCACGGAAACGTTCGGTCAACCGCCGCCTCAACTCTTCGTCGACAGCCGGCAACGGGTCCATTCCGTCGCAAACCGCATCGATGTAGAGCCCCGATCCGCCCACCAGAAACAACAGATCGTGCTTTGCGAACAACTCCCCGAGCAGGCGGAGCGCATCCTCCTCGTAGCGTCCGGCTGAGTAATCCTCGCTCACGCTGCGCGTATCGATGAAATGGTGCGGCACGGCAGCGAGCTCTTCGGCCGTAGGCTTGGCCGTGCCTATACTCATCTCCCGGTAGATCTGACGCGAATCGGAAGAGACGATCTCGCTGCCGAACGCCTGCGCCAAACGGATCCCGACCCCGGTTTTGCCCGTTGCGGTCGCTCCCAGAACGACCGCCAGCGTCTTACGTCCTGCCACGTTACTCGTCATCGCCATAGCCGTCGGTGCCTGCGAAATCGCTGAAATCGCCCATCGCGTCGTCGAAAACGGAACCGCTTCCGCTTCCCGCCCCTGCACGATACTGGTCGGGAGCATCGCCTTCGGCAAGCGTTACGGCCGGATAGCGCTTGTCCGGTTCCGCCTTCATGGCCTCGGTCAGTTCCAAGAAAAACGCTCGGTCGCCGAGCACGTCGAACTGGTAAATCAACCGGTCGCGTTTTTTACGAACCACCTGCGACAGCAACGTGCGGTCCATCGCCTGCGGCAACAGTTCCCCGTCCGACTCCGTCGCGCCCATATCCATCGCCGTAAACTCCTGCAACTTGTTCCAACGGTCGTCCGCCGTGAAGAACGACGTCAGTTCTTCTGGACGGTATTGCAGATCCTTATTGATAAAATCCCGGAAAGCGGCGAGCGTCATATCGTACGGCACCTCGTATTCGCGAAGGAAATAATCGTCTTCGTCGCACAGCATCCTGAATTGAAAAATCATCGACATGGTCTGTTCGTTTTAATATCCAATAAATATAATCAAACTTATTTAAATCCGCCGCAAAAAAGCGATCACATCCGTCCCGTCGGGATAATCCGTAGGCGAAGGATGCTGCGCCCGGCCGAAACCGACCCGGCGCGGGTGGCCCACGACTTCGGAAACGACGCACTGCAGCCGGTCGTCGTGCCGCCGTATCCAGGACTCCATTCCGTCCAGATCATCGTAATACGCATACCCGATCTCGCTGAGGTTTGGACTCTGCTCGTCGCTCTCGCGGAGCAGGAAAAAACCGCCGTCCAGCAGCGGCTCTCCGCCGAGCATCCGCAGCGCCCGCGCCTGGCGGTAATTGTTCAGGTAGCCCGGATGCGACATCGGATAGCGCGACAACGCATCGCGCAGCAACGTCGGATCGTAACCGCGAGGAACAAAAATCCGGCCGACATTGCGGCACCCCAAACCGAAATATTGGAAAACGTCGTTCGAAAGTCCTTCCAACTGCGCTTCCGTTTCGGTTCCGTCCAGTACGGCAATACTGTACCGGCTACCGCGCAACAGCGACGGCATTTCCCGGTAACGCTTCCCGAAATAACTCCGGGTCGAATCGCTTCCGGTCGCGATCAGGGCGTCCAGCGGCGTATCCTCTTCCAGCGGAGCGACCGGCATTGCGGGCTCGATCCGAAGCAACTGCTCCACGACATAACCCGTCAGCACGCGATCCTTCGAGGAAGGTTTTACGAAACAGCGGTGCCCGCAAATGCAAACGCACAGCAGGTCGAAAAAGCCGACCAGCGGAATGTTGCCAGCCAAAACGATCCCGACGCGCCGAACGGCGGAAGCGTCCGGACGGGGATAACGGGCGAGCCAGTCCCGCAACACGGTCTCGTCGAGCAGATCGGTGCAAATGGCTTCGATCGCCTGCGCGACGCTCTGCCGCGTAAACCAGCCGTTTTCGGCAATCGCACGGGCGACGACCGCATCCAGTTCCCCGCCGGCAAGTTGCCGAGCCAACCTCCTGCCCAGTTCGACAAAAGGGCTTATCCGATAATTTGTTTCCATATCCGTAGGCGCAAAACTATAAAAAAGTTAAATTTGCAACGCATTCAGGCCGGTAAAACTTTCCGCATCCGCTGCTCTCCGGCCGTTAAAAAAACGAAAAACATGAAATTCCTGGCACTGATACCGGCACGGTACGCATCGACCCGATTCCCAGGCAAACCGCTGGCCGACCTCGCGGGCAAACCGATGATCCGGCACGTCTACGAAAAAGCGCACGCCTTTTTCCCCGACTGTTACGTGGCGAGCGACGACGAACGGATCGTCCGCACCGTCGAAGGATTCGGCGGACAGGCCGTTATGACCTCCGCCGAACACCGCAGCGGAACCGACCGCTGCCGCGAAGCCCTCGACCGCATCGAGCTTCGACCGGCAAACGATTCGACGCGGTCGTCAATATCCAGGGCGACGAACCGTTCGTCGCCGAAGAACAACTGCGGCTGATTACCGGATGTTTCGACGATCCTGCCACCGAAATCGCGACGCTGGTTAAAGCGTTCGACGCGCACGAAGACATCTTCAACCCCAACTCGCCGAAAGTGGTGCTTTCGACCGACGGCTATGCGCTCTACTTCAGCCGTTCGGCGATCCCCTACCTGCGCGGCACGGAGCGCGATCGGTGGCAACGATCCCACAAATTCCTGAAACACATCGGCCTGTATGCCTACAAGAGCAGCGTGCTGCGGCGGATCGCCGAACTACCGCAGGGCACGCTCGAAAAACTGGAATCGCTCGAACAACTCCGCTGGCTCGAAAACGGCTTCCGCATCAAAGCGGCGGAAACGCATTCGGAAAGCCTGGCGATCGACACGCCCGACGACCTGAAAGCAGCCGTCGAATTCCTGCGGCGAAGCGAAAAATAGACCTCCGTTTTGTTATTCTCAAAAAATCCGCTACATTTGTATCATCATTAAACGATGGTCTTCGTTGTCCGTTCGGACAAACGTAAATCACTGAAATAAATAAAAACAGCATATTCTATGTATGACGCAGAAGCATTGAGCGGAAAGAGTCTTGCCGAATTGCGTGAAATAGGGAAAAAGTTGGGTATCAAAGCCCAGATGCGCAAACAGGCCCTCATCGATAAAATCCTCGAACAGTCGGAACGGCCGGAAAGCGGCGAAAGCCCCCTCCAGGAAACGAGTCCCGCGGAAACTCCGCAAAGCGACCATCCGGTGCCGCAAAAACGGGAAAGACGCAAAAAGATCAATGCCGTCAAAGTAACCGGAGTCGGCTCCGATACAAAGCCGGAAACCGAACTCCCGATTCCGTCCGAACCGTTCTTCGCGGAAAATGCCGCAGGAAAAGAGAAAAAACAGGAAGACGCGGCACGCGCCGAAACGGCAGACCCGCAGCCTGCGGCGACCGAAACGGGACAATCCCGGAACGCGAAAAAAACGGCCCATCCGGAAGCCCCCCGCGAAAACCAGAAAGCGCGGAATTACACGGCCAGTCCGGAAAAAAACAAAATGGAACGCGACCGGAAAAGAAACCGGATCGTTTATACGAAACCGGAAACGCCGACGGCGGATCAGAACGACGCTGTAAAACAACCCGTCCATGACAACGAATCCCCCGTACGCCAGGAGATCGTTCCGACCGAGACCGTTCCGGAAACCTGCCGGGAACGGATCATGCGGAACGCCACGCGGAACCGCAGCACGAATCCCCGAAAACGGGTTCCAAGAAGGATGCGAAAGACGAGTTTCTGGGCAGCGTACAGGGAGAAGGCGTACTGGAGATCATGCCCGACGGATACGGCTTCCTGCGTTCGCCGGACTACAACTATCTGAACTCCCCGGACGACATCTACGTATCGCCGTCGCAGATCAAGCTATTCGGATTGAAAGCCGGCGACACGGTACAAGGCGTCATCCGGCCGCCGAAAGAGGGCGAAAAATATTTCCCGCTGGTCAAGGTGAACCGGATCAACGGACTCGGTCCCGACGAAACCCGCGACCGCGTACAATTCGAATACATGACCCCGCTGTTCCCGTCCGAAAAGTTCAACCTGACCGGAAACGGGCACAATAACCTGTCCTCCCGGGTGATCGATCTGTTCTCTCCGATCGGAAAAGGCCAGCGGGGACTGATCGTGGCACAGCCGAAAACCGGTAAAACGATGCTGTTGCAATCGATCGCCAACGCGATCGCCGACAACCATCCGGAAGTCTACCTGATCGTCCTGCTGATCGACGAACGTCCCGAAGAAGTGACCGAAATGGCCCGCAATGTCAAAGCCGAAGTCGTCGCCTCGACCTTCGACGAACAGGCCTCGCGCCACGTAAAAGTCGCCGAAATGGTGCTTGAGAAAGCTAAACGGATGGTCGAATGCGGACACGACGTCGTGATCCTGCTCGACTCGATTACGCGGCTTGCGCGAGCTTACAACACCGTACAGCCGGCATCCGGCAAAGTCCTGTCGGGCGGGGTGGACGCCAACGCGCTGCACAAGCCCAAACGGTTTTTCGGCGCGGCCCGCAACACCGAGGAGCGCGGTTCGCTGACCATCATCGCAACGGCGCTGATCGATACCGGATCGAAAATGGACGAGGTGATCTTCGAGGAGTTCAAGGGCACCGGCAACATGGAACTGCAACTCGACCGCAAACTCTCCAACAAGCGGGTTTACCCGGCCGTCGACATCATCGCTTCCGGCACGCGCCGCGAAGACCTGCTGCTCAGCAAAGAGGTTCTGCAGAAAATCTGGGTGTTGCGCCGCTACCTGGCCGACATGAATTCGAGCGAAGCGATGGAGATCATCAAAAAACACATGGAATCCACGCGTTCGAACGAAGAACTGCTCGTTACGATGAATCAATAAGCGGATTCCCTGACAAATACGGCGCCCGGCCTTTCACTGTAATGAAAGGCCGGGCGTCTTTTATCATCGCACCTCCGTTCGCACGGGCGCTCCGGACATTTTTCAAAAACTACCGGAACTGTCCGGCATACAGCAAAGCGTTTCCCAGATTTTCGTACGCAGCATGGAAGCGTTCAGCTTGTTGTTCACCCGGGTCGGGTGCACGGCATTGGTCAGGAAAACCATGTAAACGCCCGTCCGGCTGTCCATCCAGAAAATCGTCCCGGTGAACCCGGTATGGCCGAAACGGGTCTCGCCGCCCAATTCGCCCGTTTTCGGGTCCCGCTTATCGAACCCGAGACCGCGCCAAACGCCCTGTTCCGTATAGGGCGACTCCGTAAAAAGCTCGACGGTCTTGCGGGTCAGCACCTGCCGTCCGGCATAAGTTCCGCCCCCGAGGATCATCTCGCAGAAACGAGCCATGTCGCGCGCCGTCGTAAACAGCCCGGCGTTGCCACCCACGCCGCCCATCAGGGCTCCCAGTTCATCGTGCACATACCCCTGCACCGTTCCGCGTCCGAGGATATAGTCGGTCTCGGTAGGCAGGCAGTTCCTCTTATCGCGGTATTGCAACGGATTGTAATAAGTGTCCGTGCAGTCCAATTCGGCGAACAGTTCCCGCGTCAGTTCGTCGAGGGGCCGACCGGAAACGCGTTCGACAATCATCTTCAACAGCAAAAAATTCGTATCGCTGTACAGGTAACTGCCGCGACGGGCCGGCTTATAATCCCGCACGATCTGTCCGAGGATCAGCGTATCGACCGCCGGATTGACATACAGGTCGTCGGCCGCCTGACGCCAGCCGGGCCGCGAAGTCGAACAAAGGTAAGCCGTATCGTAAGCGATCTCCCCGGCCACGTAATAGTTTTTGCCGACCTGATGCGGATAGGCGGCCGTCCGTTTGCCGCTGAACATGCTTCCGCCGGCGGCATTGCGCACCAACGGCGTATAAAAAACCTGCGCGCGCAGTCCCGAAGTGTGCGTCAGCAACTCCCGCAGCGAAATCCCTCCGACCGGCGTAGCCGCCAGTTCGGGCAGGTAACGCCCGACGGCTTCCATAACTTTCAATTTACCCTGATCGTACAACCGCATCACGGCGAAAGTCGTCGAAAGCACCTTGGTACATGAAGCTACGTCGAAAAGATCTCCGTCCGCTACGGGTCGTTTTCCGGAATAGTCGTGACAGCCGTAATGGCGGGCATAGCGGATCCCGTCCCGGTCGCCCACGACGAGCGAAGCCCCGGGAAAGGCCCGGCATTTCAGCCCGTCGTCGATCATCGAATCCAGTTTCACACGCACGCACTCCGGAATATCCCGGGCAGACGACGACAGAGCCGACGCCCATACGATAAAACATAAAACAATCTTTCGAACCATCGAATCTTTTTTAAATTACAACCGGGGAACTACCCGCAAATCCTGCCATCCGAGAATCGTTTCGCCATTGCCGCCCCGGATCGAGATGCGGACGGACCGAACCGGCGCCGAAGGACGCAGCACGACGCTTCCGTCCGGCTTCAACGGAATTTCTTCCCCGAACGTTTTGCCGTCGGCCGAACAAGCGGCCGTACCGTCGGTCACGATGTAACGGGTAACGTCCGGAAGTCCCGTCCGGACATCGATCTCCTCGCAATCGACCGGCTCGTCGAACGCGAACAGGATATAATCGCCCGCCTTGCAGGGGGAAACCGTACGTACGTAAGAAGAAAATTGGTAATCGGCGCTGTTGCGGATCGGAAATTTCCCGGAACAGGTCAGCGAACTGGTTACGGAAACCGCCGGCTCGATATAGGGCGAAGGCCTGAGGTTCAGCGTCAATTCTTCCCGTTTCGAACTGTTGTTTTTCAGCGTGACCAGCAGGTCGGCCGTGCGGTTCGCCGAATCGGCGTACAATCTCAGATCGCGCAGCGGATTGATTTTTTGCCCGTTTCGAATAATCGTATAAGCCGTATCCGGGCCGCTCACTTCGAGCCGCACGATCATCGCATTGTCCCGCCGCTGCGTGAACGACAACAGCCAGAGCCCGTCGCGGGTCACGTAATCTTTCAACGGCACCCTGAAAACCCGTTGTTCGGCTGGAGCCAGCTCCGCCCGGAAAAGCTCGGCGACAGGGAAAACGGCCGTACTGTACCCGCCGCAGCCGAACGCCCGAAACCGGTAGCGCTCCGGACGATCCGTGCGCAGCGGCTCGGTATAGAGCGCGGACGACTCGTCCGGCTCGCTCAGGTCGGTCGTATAACGAATCTCGACGCCGGCGATTTCCGGCGTAACGGTAACGACGCCCGAGCGGTACTCCGTCTGCGGCGGAAACATGCGGAACCGGATGCCCATCGCACCCAACCGTTCGAGGTGCCCGGAGGTCAACCGCCGGTAAAAATCGTTCCAGTCGCGCTGTCCGGGCTGCGTCCACCCCACTTCGGCCAACGCGCAAAGCCTCGGATAGCCTTGATACTCGGCGAAACGTTCCGGCTCGTTCAGCAATTCGGCCCACTGCGCCGCCTCAACGCCCCGCACCCGTTCCAACCGTTCGGCCGAAAGAAAATCCGCCGGCTCGAAATCGTACACCCGCCGCACGTCGACCCGACCGGCCCAGGTATGGCCGCGGTCCCACGGATGCTGCTTCATGTCAATGTAGCAATAGGAAGCGGGCATCATCACGACAGGCTGTCCGGCCGCGGCGGCCTGCCGACATACGTCGACGTTCTCCCAACCGTAAATCAGCGTCGCCGGACGCAAATTGCGGGCCTGAACGGCCTCGTTCCAGGCCGCGCATGTCTTGCCGACGCTATGGACGAGGTCTTCGAGGCGGTGTACGAAATATCCCCGCAGCTCGGCGGGCGTTTTCATCTTTTTCTCCGTCATCAGCGCCCGGCAGCGGGGACAATTCCGCCAATAGCGGACGCTGACCTCGTCGCCGCCGATATGGATGTATTTCGACGGAAAAAGCCCGGCAAGCTCCTGCAGAATGTCGCGCAGCATTTCGAAATTCTCTTCGCGACCGGCGCAAAGCGTTTCCCGCATCTCCTCCGGCTTGTAGGTAACCGAACCGGACGTCCGGCAGAACGTTTCCGGATAAACCGACGTAAGCGTCTGGCTGTGTCCGGGCAGGTCGATCTCCGGGATGATCTCCACGTTGCGGAACGCGGCGTAATCCACGATCTCGCGGACATCCTGCTGCGTATAGAATCCGCCGTAACGCTCGTTCCCCGAGCCGTAGGAAGGCGGTAGCACTTCGCCGGGCCCCCGCCAAGCTCCCCGGGACGTAAGTTCCGGATACTTTTTAATTTCGACCCGCCAGCCGTTGTCGTCGGTCAAATGCCAATGCAGCGTATTGAGCTTATGACGCGCTATCCAGTCGATATACCGCATCACGGCCGCCTTGTCCGAAAAGTTACGAGACACGTCGAGCATAACGCCCCGGTAAGCGAAACGGGGCGCATCCTCGATATGAAAACAGGGGATCGCGAACGTTTCGGCATGTTGCGCGGCGTCCGGCCGGTAAACCGATACCGGCATCAGTTGAAACAGGGTTTGCAGCGCATAGAACGCTCCGCCCCGGTCGTTCGCCCGGATCGTGATCCTGCTCGGGGAGATATCCAACAGGTAGCCCTCCTCGGACAATCCGCCCTCGTGCTTTTCGATGGATATCTGCTGGATGCTGCGGCGATGTCCGCCGGCGGCAAGGCGGTAGCCGCACACCCGCTCGATGTGGTCGTTCAGGTAATCGAACAAATCCGGAAAAGCGGGACTGTAAATTTCAGTCTGCTTGGCGACCAGGAACTCCCCCTCCCGCTTGTCCGCCCGTTCGGGTCGCGGAATCAGGTTCTGGCCGTGACAAAACAGACCCAGCAAAACGAATAACAGGCTCAGGCTACTCTTCATACAGCAAATACGGTTTACGGCTCTGTTTGAAACGTTCCACATCCTCCCTCCAGCGGGCCTCGATCTGCCCGGCGTCGGCTCCTTCGACGATCATACGGCGAACGTAATCGACCCCGATAAGCTTTTCGAACATCGGCGTAAAGAACTTTTCGCCCAGGTTCAGTTGCCGGTAACAATCGATCACGTAGGCCAGGTTGACCCCTTCGCGCCACACCTGTTCGTCGGACGGGACGCTCCGCAGATCGACGCCGTAGCACAGCCGGTCTTTCAGCGGCGGATTTTTCGCTCCGGCGTTGCTGTGCGGCGTAAAGCGGAACGAAGTCCTTTTCAGATCCGGATGCCCGTAAGCCTGAAACGGGAAATCGGTGCCCCGTCCGAGACTGACCGGCGTTCCTTCGAAAAAGCACAGCGAACTGTACAGGTAAACGGCGCGCATGTTCGGCAGATTCGGAGACGGTTTTTCGGGCAGTACATACCGCGTTCGGTGCGTATAATTCAGGCACGGAATCACTGTCAGGGAGCAGACGGCAGCGTCGTCGAGCCACCCTTCGCCGTTGATCATCCCGGCCAGCTCGCCGAGAGTCATCCCGTGCACGACCGGAATCGGATGCATACCGACGAACGACCGGTATTTCGGATCGAGCACCGGGCCGTCGACGTAAAAGCCGTTCGGATTCGGACGATCCAGCACGATCATCCGCACGTCGTTGTCGGCACAGGCCTGCATCATGTAATGCATCGACGACAGGTACGTATAATAGCGCAGGCCGACGTCCTGGATGTCGAACAGCACGACGTCGAGCTGTTTCATATACTCGGCGGACGGGCATTTGTTGGCCCCGTAAACCGAAACGATCGGGATCCCCGTCCGGGCGTCCCGGCCGTCGGAAACGTGTTCGCCTGCGTCGGCATCGCCGCGAAACCCGTGTTCCGGCGCGAAAACCATTTTCAGATCCACTCCCAGCGCATACAGCGAATCCACGATATGCGTCCGGCCGATACGGCCGGTATGGTTAGTCAGTATCCCCACCCGCTTGCCTTCGATCAGCGGCAGGTACCGGTCGGTGCGCTCGGCTCCGACGACCACGCGGTCGCTCCCCGCAACCCGGCAGGCCAGCAACGCAAAAACAACGATCAGTAGTCTCAATTTATTCAACAATAACGGATTTAGCAAAATTCGGGGCCGATCCACCACACCCTGATATCATTCGCATCGGCATGGCGAGCAAACCGGCTCAGGCTCTTTATCGAAATCGGACAAGCCCCCCTTCTCGCCGATAGTACCGATAAATTCCGCACCTCCTCTTTCATTTTATCGGATACCCCCGATTTACAAAGTTAACGATTTTCCCTCGGATTAATGTATATTTGCTCTATCAAACACCGAAAAGACTATGGATAAAAGACTCGAAGCGGTCGGCCGCCTGCTCGACATCATGGACGAATTGCGGGAAAAATGCCCGTGGGACCGGAAGCAGACGTTCGATTCGTTGCGGATGAACACGATCGAAGAGACCTACGAACTGGCTGACGCGATCCTTGACCACGACCTGAACGAAATCCGCAAAGAGCTGGGCGATCTGCTGCTGCACGTGGTATTCTACTCGAAGATGGGCTCCGAGCAGCAAGCGTTCGACCTGGGCGACGTGGCGAACGGCATTTGCGACAAGTTGGTATTCCGGCATCCGCACGTGTTCGGCGACACGCAAGCCGACAATGCCGAACAAGTAAAACAAAACTGGGAGGACATCAAACTGAAAGAAAAAGCGCAGGCGCACGAGAAAAAGCGCGTGCTTTCGGGCGTGCCGCGTTCGCTGCCGGCGATGGTCAAAGCCTACCGGATCGGCGAAAAGGCAGCTTCGGCCGGATTCGACTGGGAAAAGCGCGAAGACGTCTGGGCGAAAGTCCGCGAAGAGATCGGCGAAGTACAGCACGAGATCGACGCCCGCGACCGGCGGCGCACCGAAACCGAATTCGGCGACCTGTTCTTCGCGCTGATCAATGCGGCGCGGCTCTACGGCGTCGATCCGGAAGCGGCGCTCGAACAGAGCAACCGCAAATTCATCGAACGGTTCGCCCACATCGAAGACCGCGCCGAACAACAAGGGCTGACCCTGCGCAAAATGACGCTCGAACAGATGGACGCCCTGTGGAACGAAGCGAAAATCCGGGAAAATCGTTAACTTTATCGGCGAATCACTTAAAAAACGGAATTATGGCACTTATCAAACCGCTGCGGGGCTTTACGCCCGTAATCGGAGAAAATACGTTTCTGGCGGAAAACGCCACGATCATCGGCGACGTCACGATCGGCCGGGACTGTAGCATCTGGTTCAGCACCGTGCTGCGCGGCGACGTCAATAAAATCACGATCGGCGACCGGGTCAACATCCAGGACGGAGTAGTCGTCCACACGTTGTACCAGCGTTCGGTGACGGTCATCGGCAACGACATCTCGATCGGCCACAACGCCAACATTCACGGCGCCAGGATCGAGGACAAATGCCTGATCGGCATGGGAGCGACCGTGCTCGATCATGCCGTCGTAGGCACGGGATCGATCGTCGCGGCCAATTCGCTGGTACTGTCGAAAACCGTTATCGAACCGGGCAGCGTCTACGCCGGCGTACCGGCGCGGCGCGTGAAGGACGTGACGCCGGAACAGGTGCGCGACATCATCGAACGCACGGCCCGCGACTACATGATGTACGCTTCGTGGTACAAATAGCCGGAAAGCCATGAAACAGACCGGAAAGCATCGGGTAATCGTCATCAACCTGCTGGTAGCGCTGGCGCTGACGCTGATCGTCAATTTTTCGTTCCTGCTGAACGGAAACGACGTGCGCGGTCACCGTCCGCCTCCGATGATGACGATGGCTCCCGGATTCATCGCTTTCCAGTTGTTCTACTTCTATGCCATGGCGATCGCGATCGTCGTGCTGAATACCGTACGCAGCCTGTCGCTGACGCGCAAAATCCTGTTGACCATTGCGATCACGGTGCTTTTCTACCTGTTCATCCCGACGCTGAGCCGCGGCGGCAATTGGAACATCCCGCTGATGACCGGCCGGCTGTATAATCCGCTGCACATCATGAAATGCTCGTTCGTGCTGATCGTTTCGGTGCTGTACGGACTGATATTCGAACTGATTTACCAAAAACAGCACATCACGATCGAAAACGAGCAGCTCAAAAACGAAAACCTGCAAACGCGCTACAACATGCTGGCCAACCAGATCAGCCCGCACTTCCTGTTCAACTCGCTGAACTCGCTGTCGATGCTGGTGCGTGAAAAAAGCAACGACAAAGCGCTGCTGTACATCGACCGGCTGGCCGACACGTTCCGCTACATGCTGCAATCGGGCCAGGGAGAACTGACCACGCTGTCCGAAGAGCTGCGCTTCACCGAAGCCTACCTCTACCTGCTGACGATCCGCTACGAAAACAAACTGTTCTGCGACATCCGGATCGAAGACCGTTACCGGGATTGGAAACTGCCGGTACTGTCGCTACAGCCACTGATCGAAAACGCCGTCAAGCATAACAGCATCTCGCGGACGAAACCGCTGCGGATCGCCATCCGCACGGACGACGGCACGCTCGTAGTGTCGAACCCGTTGATCCCTAAAATCGACGAAACGACCGGAACAGGGATCGGACTTAAAAACCTGTCGTCCCGCTACCTGTTGCTCACGTCGCAACAGGTGCGTATCATCCGTACCGACGACGCGTTCGAAGTGATCCTTCCGCTCATCGAATCCCCGAACCCAATCAAATCCCTGTCATGACCCGTAAACTGATCGTATCCCTGCTTCTGCTGTTCGGCTCTGCCGCAGCCGCACTACCCGCATCGACGGCCGCACCGCTGCCCGATGAAAACGGAACGGCGCCCGCCGTCGAATCGCCCTGGTTCCCGGGACGCCAATACGCGTTCGTATGGCGCAACTGGACGCTCGTCCCGGCCCGGAAACTGGCCGAAGTGCTCGAAACCCCGGTCGAAAATGTCCGTGCGCTGGCCGAATCGATGGGCCTTCCTCCGCAACGGGCGATCGAACCCGAATGGAACTCCCCGCAGGGATATATCACCGTATTGCGGCGGAACTGGCACCTGCTGCCATACGACCAACTGCTCACGCTGCTCGGCATCACGCGCGAGGAACTGGCATGGCGGCTGATCGAAGACGACTACCTGTTCGTAAAACTGGGTTACAGGAAACCCTATTGCCCGCCGCTGTATTACGAAAAGCCTTCCGAACAGGCCGAACGACAAGCCGCCCGGATCGCCGCGCAAGTCCGGGATATCCGGCCGGCAACCGCCGTTGCCGAGACGCCCCGGTTCGCATTCATCGACGAATTTTCCCGAAGTCATAAACCCGCCCGCAAACGACAGGAACCGGCAACGGCCGATACCGGCGGACAGGGTTTCGCGCTGCGGATCATCTACCCTTACTGCGCGACGTTCGGCGATCCGCTGACCGATCCCGAACTGTCGTCCTATCCGGAAGGACTGTTGCAGCGGCTCTCCGAGGCCGGCGTGAACGGAATCTGGATGCACTCCGTACTGCGGACACTGGTTCCGCCGGACGGCATTTTCCCGGGGGCGGACGATGCTGGACTGCGCATCGAAGGGCTGAAACGGCTGGTCGAACGCGCCGCCAAATACGGGATCGGCATCTACCTGTATGTGAACGAACCCCGTGCGATGAACCTCTCGTTTTTCGAATCCGATCCCCAGAGGAAAGCGTTGATGGGATCGGCCGAAGGAGACCAGCGCGCCCTATGCACGTCGGTGCCCGAAGTGCTCGACTGGACGAGCCGGTCGCTGGAATCGGTATTCCGGCAGGTTCCGGGACTCTCCGGCGTATTTACGATCACCGCATCGGAAAACCTGACCAACTGTGCGTCGCGCGGCGGACAGGACCAATGCGAACGCTGCCGGAACCGCTCGTACGCCGACCTGATCGTAGAGGTCAACACGGCGATCGAGAAAGGCGTAAGGAGCGGCAGTCCCGACGCCAAAGTGCTGGTATGGGACTGGGGATGGAACGATTCTTACGCCGAAGAGATCATCGGCCGTTTGCCCAAAAGCTGCTGGCTGATGTCGGTCAGCGAATGGGCGCTGCCGATCGAACGCGGAGGGATCCGGTCGGCCGTGGGCGAATACGCGCTGTCAGCCGTAGGCCCGGGACCGCGGGCGCTCGCACACTGGCGATACGCCAAGCAGGCAGGCCTGAAAACCGTCGCCAAAATACAGGTGAACGCCTCGTGGGAAATGGCCGTCGTACCGGCTGTTCCCGTATTGGAACTCGTGGCGCAGCACGCCGAAAACCTGACGTCGGAGGCTACGGACGGCGTGATGCTGAGCTGGAGTCTGGGCGGTTATCCGTCGACCAACCTGGAACTGTTCCAGTCCTTCCGTCCGGGACAGCAGCAGGAAACCTGCTTGCGTCAACTGGCCGAAAAACATTACGGCAAACAGGCCGCACCGCTGGTATGCCGGGCATGGCACCTCTTTTCCGAAGCGTTCAAGGAATTTCCCTATAACGGGGGAACGCTTTATAGCGGGCCGCAGCACATGGGCCCCGCCAATCCGCTGTATACGGAACCGACCGGCTGGCTGGCCAGCATGATAGGTATCCCCTACGACGCGCTGGACAACTGGCGGTCGGTCTACCCGACCGAAACGTTCGTCGCCCAGATGCAAAAAGTGGCGGACGGGTTCGCGGCAGGCTGCGAACTGCTGCAAAAAGCCGTAGCGGTTTCGAAAGGAAAATATCGCAAGCAACTGACCGACGACCTGGGACGCGCCCGTACCGTCGGCATCCACTGCGCTTCGTCGGCGAACCAAGCCCGGTTCACCGAAGCCCGCAACCGCCTGTTGACATCGACCGACCGCGACGAACGGCGCCGGTACATCGACACGATGCGCCGGGCGGCGGAAGCCGAAGCCGAACTGACCGACGATCTGCTGCCGATCGTCCGGAACGACCCTACGATCGGCTACGAATCGTCGAACCACTATTTTTACGTCCCGCAAGACCTGCTCGAAAAGCAACTGAACATCCGTTACGTCCTGGATTGGCTCGACCGTCAGGCGGAACCCCGGAACTCTGAAACCTCCGAACAATGAAAGCGTTAATCATCGAAGACGAAACGGCGGCGGCAACCAACCTGAAAAGCTTGCTGCGGGAAATCGACCCGTCGGTCGAGATCGTCGACGTGATCGACACGGTCGTTGACTCGATCGGCTGGATACGCGCCAACCCGCTGCCGGACATCGTCTTCATGGATATCCACCTGGCCGACGGACAGGCTTTCAAGATTTTCGAACAAGTCGATATCCCCTGCCCGATCGTCTTTACGACGGCTTACGACCGTTACGCGCTCGACGCATTCAAGGTCAACAGCATCGACTATATCCTCAAGCCGATCAAAAAACAGGAACTCGAACGGGCTTTCGAAAAATTCAAACGGCTGTCGGGCCGCGAAAAGGCCGAATACGTCGAACAGACCCAGCGTTACCTCTCGGCGCGGGCGCAGAGTTTTCTGATTCCGTTTCGCGACAAACTGGTTCCGCTGACCCCGGACGAGATCGCCTATTGCTACACCGCCGACGAGAAGGTCTCGGTCGTCACGTTCGACGGCCGGAGCCTGCCGATGGACAAACCGCTGGACACGCTGATCGCCTTGCTGCCGGAACGCGACTTTTACCGGGCGAACCGGCAATTCATCGTCTCGCGCCGCGCCGTCCGCGACCTGTCGGTATGGTTCGGCAGCCGGTTGTCGGTCAACCTGACCGTCAAAACCCCGGAACGCATCGTCGTCAGCAAGGCGCGGGTTCCGGATTTCAAAAAATGGTTTACCGGTAACTGACGGCGCGCTAAACCGAAAATACTGCCTGCCGGTTTTTTGTCGCTGTTTTAAAACAAAAAACCTACTTTTATAACACCTAAGTTGTATAACTAATCCTACAAACTATGAGAAAAATTACGCTTTTACTGTTGGTTATCGCAACCGCTTCGCTGACCGGAGCCGTCGCGAAAGGGAAAAAATGCGAAGCGCAAAAGGCCAAATACGTCGTGCTGATCGGCAGCGACGGATTCAGTTCGGACGTCGTGCGCGCGCATCCCGGAGCATTCCCGAACATCGAAGCCCTGATGAAAAACGGCAGCTATACGCTCGAACGGCGCAGCGTGCTTCCGTCGTCGAGCGCCGTCAACTGGGCCTCGATGCTGATGGGAGCCGGGCCGGAACTGCACGGCTATACGACATGGGGCAGTCAGGTTCCCGACCTGCCGTCGCGCGTGATCGGTAAATACGGACTCTTCCCCGGTATCTGCGGAGCGATCCGCGACGCGCGGCCCGACGCCGTGATGGCGTGCGGTTACAACTGGCCGACCATCGGCTGCCTGTATGAACAAAAAGCCGTGAACATCAACAGCAACGTACCGAGCGATCCGGCGCTGGCCGACAGTATGTGCCTCTATATCGGACGCGAGAAACCGCTCTTTACGTTCATCGCCTTCGGAGAACCGGATGAAACCGGACACCGGTGCGGCTGGGAGAGCGACGAGTATTTCGAAATGTGCAAACAGATCGACGGCTATGTCGGCAAGATTATGGAAACCCTCGAAAAAAACGATATGAAGGACGATGCGATCGTATTCTTCACGGCCGATCACGGCGGTACCGGCAAAGGACACGGCGGCATCTCGATGAAAGAGATGGAAACCCCGTTCGTCGTTTGCGGCAAGGGGATCAAACAGGGGCACGAAATCCCGGAAAGCGTCATGGTGTTCGACTGCGCCCCGACGATCGGCCATATCTTTTCGATCGACCAGCCGCAGGTGTGGATCGGGCGACCGGTCATGTCGGTATTCGAATAACGGAAAACACAGGAAACGTCCCGGTTCGTAAAAGCGGAGAGCAAATCGCTCCCCGCTTTTCGATTGGGATGCGATGCGGGCGTTTCACCCTCTATATTTTCCGTTTTACCGGACAGAAGCATGTTTTCTATGGTGAAACGCTTTTCTTTGCAACCGGAAATGACACGAACTATGAAACATACGACGCTGCTACTCCTACTGCTGTTCGCACTGCCGTTCCTTCCGGAGCCGGTTTCGGCGGCAACGCCCAAATCGGGCAGCATAACCGGAAAAATCATCGACCAGACGGCGCAGGAGCCGGTCATCGGAGCCGTCATCGAATGCAGTCCGGCCGACAGCACGAAAAAACTCTATACCACGTCGGACAAGGACGGCGCTTTCACTTTCCCGAAACTCGCCTACGGCTCTTACGACGTTACGATCACCTACCTGGGACTTACGTCCCACACTTCGCAGGTCGAGGTCGCAAAACCGAAGACCGACCTCGGCACGATTACGATGACGCCCGACATTCAACAAATGGACGAAATCGTCGTCAAAGGACTGACCATGCGCACGACGCAAAAAGGAGACACGCTGGTGTACAATGCGGGAGCTTTCAAAGTGACTCCGGACGCGTCGACCGAAAAACTGCTGGAAAAAATGCCGGGTATCAAAGTGGAAGGCGGCAGCGTCGAAGCGCAGGGCGAACAGGTTAAAAAAGTGCTTGTCGACGGTAAGGAATTTTTCGGGGAGGACGTTACGACGGCCATCAAAAACCTGCCGGCCGAAGTGATCGACCGGGTCGAAGTGTTCGACAAACTGAGCGACCAGGCCGCATTCAGCGGCGTCGACGACGGCCAGGGATACAAAGCGATCAATATCGTCACGCAACGCGGGCTCAACCATGCCAAATTCGGTCGTTTTTACGGAAGTTACGGATTCGACGAACTGTATAACGTCAGCGCGAGTATCAACCTGCTCAAGGACAACCGGAGGCTCACGCTGCTCGGCATGGCCAACAACGTCAATCAGCAGAACTTCGCTACCGACGACCTGCTGGGTGTGCTCAGTTCCGGCGGCGGACGTGGCGGACCCGGCGGACGCGGCGGGAATGCCTTTATGATCGGCAATCAGAGCGGCGTTTCGACCGTCAAAATGTTCGGCGTCGACTATGCGAACCAGTGGTGGGACAAGCTGAAAGTCCAGGGCAGTTATTCGTTCAACACGACCAAGAACACCACCGAAGCGCTGACGCAAAGGGAGTACTTTTCAGACCAACTATACGACGAGACCGGCCGGGACAACTCCCGCAACTTCAACCACCGGATCAACGGACTGGTCGAATACAAAATCAACGACAACAACCAGTTGATGTTCCGTCCGTCGCTCAGTTTCCAGACCAACGACACGTACAGCGCCGACACGTCGGCGACCGCCGCCACCGACGGCGACGCGGGCAATACGTTGCTGAACTTTTTCAAAAGCAACAGCGCGGCCAATTCGGCGGGATACAACATTTCGGGCGACCTGAATTTCATGCACAAATTCGGCGGCAGGGACGGCCGGGTACTGACGGTTTCGATCAACGGGGGAGCCTCGAAAAACGACCGGGACAACACCAAGTATTCGCTGACGCGCTACCTGAATCCGGACTCGACTTCGCAATTGAACCAGTTGATTCTGAACCACTCGAAAGGCTATCGGGTCGGCGGCCGCGTCTCGTATTCCGAACCGGTTTCCGAACGGGTTCAACTGCTCGCCAATTACGACATTTCGTACAACTATTCCGACCGCGACAAACGTTCGTACGAACTGCCCGGCGACCTGTTCCTGGACAGCCTGTCGAACACGTACAACAGCGGCTACCTGACCCACCGCGTCGGTCCCGGCTTCCGCCTGCACAGCGATAAGACGATGCTGGTCGTCAACCTGAACTACCAGTACGCCACGCTCACCGGGGATCAGCAGTTCCCGACCGTATCCCGTTCGAAAATGGCGGCCAATTTCGACAACATCGTCTACAGGGCCATGCTGCATCTCAAATTCAACCGCAGCAATTCGATGCGCGTCAGGCTGTTCTCCGGGACGGACAACCCGTCGGTCACCCAACTTCAAAACGTGTTGGACGTATCGAACCCGCTGTTCATATCGCAGGGCAATCCGAACCTGAAACCGGTATACGCGCAACGTATGAATATCCGCTACACGCGGGTCAACGTCGGGAAAGGCACCACCCTCGGAGCGCAAATGACGGCAGGGATACAGAACAATTCGATCACCAATTCGGTGGAACGCGCCGATCGGAACGGCTACGAAGTCAAGGACGAAACGGGCAATACGGTCGTCGTACTCGACCGCGGAGCGCAGTACTCCCGGCCGGTCAACCTGAACGGTTACTGGACGATCGACGGCGGCGCCTACTACGGATTTCCGGTCGGTTGGCTCGGCAGCAACCTGAATCTGGATCTAAGGGCTTCGTACACCGCGATGCCGACCATTTACAACCTGGTGCGGAGCACGACTACCACAGCCTCCTACACCGGCGGTATCACGTTGGGCAGCAATTTCAGCGACCAACTCGACTTTACGTTTACCTACCGGGCCGGATACAACATCGCCCACTCGACCAATAACAACGAGTATTTCAACGGCGTGGGAACCGGACGGATCAAATGGATCACGTGGAAAGGGATCACGCTCGAAGCGAATGGCAGCTACTCCAAATACCGGGGCGTTACCGATAAGTTCACCGAGGAGTTCTTCCTGCTGAACGCCGGTATCGGCAAAAAACTGTTCAAAAACCAGCGCGGGGAGATCAGCGTACAGGTTTACGATATTCTGAACCAAAACAAAAGCTTCGTCCGCAACGTCAGCGAAAACTATATCCAGAATGTCACCACCAACGTACTGGGACGCTACGTGAGCATCAGCCTGGTCTACAATCTGCGGACGCTCACCGGCAAAGACGGCAAAGCGTACAGCCGACCCGAGGCCGCGACGATTTCCGCCGGGACGGTCCTCCTCCGGGCGATCATCCGACGGGCCCGCCGCGCGGCGGAGGAATGCCCCCCTTCTAACCGTTTCGACACCACATTTTTTCATAATGCAGTTTTAGCAGTCAAATAGGAAAAGCGCCCGCCGGTTTCCCGGCGGGCGCTCTGTTTCCGGAAAAGAAGACCGGACTACGATTTATTTTTCAACAGATCCCGTATTTCGGTAAGCAATTGAATGTCGGCGGGAGGGGCCGCAGGAGCCGCCTCTTCCTTCTTTTGTGTATGGAAGCGGTTAAGCAATTTGACCATCAGGAAAATAGAGAACGCGATGATGATAAAATCGAGCGTCGTCTGTAAAAAAGTGCCGTAATTGATCGCTACGGCGGGAGTCACCTCCTTGCCGGCCTCGGAAAAGACGGCCGCTTTCAGCGGAATTTTCAATTCGGTAAAGTTTACCCCGCCGATCAACAGCCCGATCGGCGGCATGATGATGTCCGCCACCAACGACGACACGATCTTGCCGAATGCGCCGCCGATAATGATACCGACCGCCATATCGACTACGTTGCCGCGCATGGCAAACTGTTTGAACTCTTCTAAGATCTTAATTTTCATAATCGTTCTTTATATTAAGTTATACAACGGTATCCATACGAAGGTCTGCCGCCTCCGGAAAGCCCTACAGCGAAACGGCGTTCCCCGTCCGGTCGCTTTCGAAAACAGCATCCAGGATCTTCATGTCGGTCAGCATTTCCGCATGCGTGACGGCCGGTTCGTCCCCTTCGCGCAGGACGCGGTAGACATTGTCGTAGAACCGCATGTAATTCCCCGGAACGGTCGGATACCTGCAACGTCCGCTGTCGTTATGCAGAACGCCCCACTGCCGTTCGTCCTCGACGATCCAGACTCCGTCGTCCGGCGTCGCATTTTCGTATCGAAGCGCATTCTCTTGCGGGTCGGTTCCGTATTTTACATACGATCCCGCCGTACCGTGCACGGCGAACCGCGGAGCCTCTTCACGCACCAGCATACTCGCGCGCAACGAAACTTTCAACTCCGGATAAAGCAATTCGACGAAACTGTAATCGTCGATCCGGCTGCCGTCGCGCAGCCTGCCCAGCGTAGCCCATACGCCACGCGGTTTGCCGAACAGGGCCACCGCCTGATCGCAGAGGTGCGAACCGAGATTGTAGGTGATCCCTACCCTTGTCTCGCCCGGATCCTCTTTCCAAACCGACTCGGCCAGAAACGGCCGGTAACGCTGGAAAGACGACTGTAGTTCGACGACACGCCCCAGCGCTCCGGTTTCGAGCACCTGCCGTACCGTCAGAAAGTCGTTGTCCCAGCGGCGATTCTGGTACACCGTCAGCATAAGTCCCTTCCGTTCGGCCAGTTCGACCAGGGATTCGGCTTCGGCACAGGTCGTCACGAACGGTTTTTCGACCACGACGTGTTTACCTGCCTCGAGGGCGCGGCGACAAAAATCGAAGTGGGTGGCGTCCGGCGTATTGACGACGACCAGTTCGACGTCCTGTTCCAACAGTTCCCCGAACGAGGCGACCGAGCGGACGTCCGGATAACTTGCGAACGCCTTTTTCGTCCGGCGTTCGACGACGGCCGTCAGTTCGAAACCGGGATTGGCGTGGATGAACGGGGCGTGGAACACCTGCCCCGAAAGGCCGAAACCTGCAATACCTGTTTTGATTCGCATTCTTAGGATGATTGATCGTTTAACTCTCTGCAATATACGGGCCGAATCGTCACTCCTGTCGGTTCTCCACGCGCCGGATGATATTGCGCATACCCAGGCAGGCCAAGCCGAAATAGACCGCCGTCAATACCCACAGCGTGCACCACTGCACGGAAACCTCGGATAGCGTGGCCCCCATCGTCTGGATTCGCACGAACCCGTCCACGCCGCTGCTACTCGGCACCACCTTCCCGATCGCGTAAAGCCATTCGGGCATACACTCCTTCGGAATCGAAGCCCCGCTGAGCATCAGGAACGGAATCGAAGTAAACAACAGCAACAGCAACGAATTCTCGCGGTAACGGAACAACGTGGATAGAGCGATACCGAGAAAGATGCACGACAGCAGGTACGGCAGCAGGAACAGCATCACCGTTCCCCACGACCCGTTCATCGGATAACCGAAGATCCGGTAGTGAACGCCCAGCACATAGAGCAGCGTCAGGCAGTACACCGACAGGTAGGCGACCGTTTTACCGGAAACCATCGGCAGCACGGCCAGCCGTTTTTCGCCGGCGGGTATCAGCGTCCGGTACAGTTTCAGCTCGCGCCACGTTCCGCCGACCATGCCGATCCCGATCAGCAGCGTCTGCTGGATGATGACCATGATGATGGCCGGCATGATAAAAGTCGCATAACCGCCGGACGGATTGTACAGGTTCTTTACGGAGATCGTCACCGGATTGCTCAGCGCTTCGGCCTGTTTCGGCTGGGCGCCTTTCGAAACGAACCGCACCCACTCCACGTTGCCGTTCGAATGGAGCACGCTGCTGGTGACGTCGAAAAACACCTGCCGGTACATCAGAAAGTAACTGGCGTCGGCATAGATCGCCAGATTCACCTTTTCGGCCCGCTGCAGCTTTTTTTCGTAATCCGACGGAATCACGATCACTCCGTTGACCTTGCGCTGGTAAAACAGCTTTTTCGCCTCTTCGAGACTGGTCGGCTTATAAGCCACGCGCAGGTTCGGCGTCGCATCGAACGAACGGATTATCTGACGGCTCGACGGGGTCTGGCTGTTATCGACGATTGCGATCGGAATGTCGCGCAGCACCTCGTTCTTATAGGCGAACGAATAGGCCGTCGAATAGATCAGGATCGCTCCGACCACGACCAGCAGCACCCCGCCGTCGTGAAAAATATAATGGTATTCGTGACGCAGGATATCGACGAACTCCCGGTATTTTATTTTGAATTTCGATAAACCCATGACTACAACCTCCCCCAGTATTTTTCATCGGTGCAGATCCGCTTCAACCGCGGCAGCAGGACGACCGGCAGCAGGATGAAAACGGACATGTATCCGAGGTAGTTAATGGTATAGACGGGCGGAGCGCCCCGCATCGCCTGGTCGATGAAGATGTCCACGTAATAGGTCAACGGAAAAACATAACCGATGATCCGTACCGGAAGATCCATCGCCAGGAACGGGAACGTAAGCCCCGAAAAGGTGAACGCCAGCACCGAATACCCTCCGCCGATCGACAGCGACAGCCGCAGGTTGCTCAACAGAACGCTGATCGCCACGCCGATCGCCTGATAGGCCAGCACGAAGACCAGGCCCGACGCGAACAGCAGCGGAACGCTGCCGTTCAGCGGAACGCCGACGAATTTGAACAGAATGGTATTCATCAGCATACAAAGAGCGAAGAAAATGATCGTATACGGAGTCAGCTTGCCGGCCAGCGCGACGAGCGCGTTGTCTCCCGCGGTCGACAGCCATTGCCGCGCCGTGCCGTTCTTCAGTTCCACCCCGATGGTAAACACCGTCGATATCAGCGTAAATATCAACAACATGACCGGCAGAAAAACCGGCAGCAAGTAGTATGTGTAATTGACATAGGGATTGAACAGGACATGCTTTTCGAAATAGATCGGCATCATCTGCTCGTAGGCTTCCTTTTCGGACAATCCTTTTTTCATCAGCGTCTGGATCTGTATCCCGGAAGAAAAGGTCGTAACGGTCGTCTGGATATCTTTGTTCAGCATACCGTTCTTGGCGAGGTTCAGGTCGTTGATATAAGCCACGACTCCGGTCTGCGTATTGCTGTACACGTTCTTTTCCAGATCGCGGGGAATAAAGACGATCGCATCGATCGTACCCTCCTTCATCATCCGTTCGCCCTCGTCCATACCGGCAATCCGGTAGGCCACTTTCGCCGACGGCGTAGCGTCGATCATCCGGACGAGTTGACGCGACAGCGGCGTATTGTCCTGATCGAGCACGGCTACCGGCATGTCGTGCGGCACTCCGCTGCGGAACAGCACGACGAAGAACAGGAACGACAGGATCGGCAGCCCCACCGAAAGCCTGTAAAAGACCTTGTGGTTGCCGAACGTCCGGACTTCCCGGACAAATACCCGCCAGAATGCTCTGATATATTCCATTTTTTCCGAAATTTGAAACCGCATCTCCGCCGGACGGAAACGCGAACGGCCGCCGGAAATCCGTCGCTCCGGCAACCTCTGATTTACCGGATTTCGTCCCAGTTCACCGTGACGGTCATCCCCGGACGCAAACCGTCGACTTTAGCTACGGGGCGCGCCTTGACCTCGAACGTGCGGATATCGAAATCGCCTTTGGTCCGAGTGGCCGACCAGGTCGCATATTCGGCTTGCACGGCGATATAATCGACCTTTAGCTCGATCGCTCCGCCCAGTCCCGGAACGTAGGCTTTCAGCACCGACCCGATCCTGATTTTCGGCAACAGATCCTCCTTGATATTAAAAGTAATCCACAGATCGTTCATATCCAGCAACGTAATCACCGGATAGCCCGACCCGATCAGTTCGCCTTTTTCGGCGATCACCGACGACACCTCGCCGTCGATCGGCGAATACTGCATCGCATCGGAAATATAGGACTCCACTTCGGAAACGGCTCCCGAAGCCTGGTCGACCAGCGCGGCGGCGGCCTCCCGGTCTTCGCGGCGGGCGCCCTCGACCGCCATGTCGTACTGCGCTTTAGCGGCCGATTCGGTCGTCTGCATCGCTTTCAGGTTCGCCAGCGCTTCGTCGTATTTTTGGGCGGGAACGACTCCCGACTCGTATAGATTTTTCACCCGGTCGAAACTTTTCTGGGCCAGTTCGACCCCCGCCTGCGCTTTTTTCCACATATTCAGCGCTCCCTCGATCTCCTGGATGCGGGCGCCCCGGCTGGCCTTGGCGCTCTGCGCGCCGGCCGCGTTGCGGGCCGCCTCGGCCTGACGCAATTTAGCTTCGACTTCCGGCGTACTGAGCACGAACAGCAGCTCTCCCTTTTTCACCTGTTGTCCCTCTTTCACGTCCATCTGCTCGATACGTCCGGCCAACTTGGACGAGATCTTGATGCTCTTCACTTCGACCTCGCCCTGAATCAGCGTAGGCACGGGCTTGATTGCGAACCAGCAGATCAGCGAAACGGTCACAATCACGACCACGATCCCGATGGTCAATCCGATGACATTACTCTTTTTCATACGATTATTATTTTTACGTTTTTTCTCGGCATTTTTTCAAATACACAGGCCCTTCATCAGTTCGATTCGTCCTCGAACCGGATCGGCATGGCGGCCGACCGTTTGGCATAATCGGAAAACGCCTCGCTGATTCCGGCCGCTTCCAGCAGCCGCGCCAGCATCAGGTCGTAATAATAGGCCGCCTGCAACCGCTCGATCTTGATCTTGGCCAGGTTCAGCCGCGCATCCACGACGTCCGACGACGGAGCCGCCCCCTCCTTGAAAGCCTCGTCCTTGATCCGCAAGTATTCCGTCGCAAAACGATACGAAGCGTCCACCGAAGGAAGTTGCTGCGAATAAGTGACCATTTCGTTGTACAGTTTGTCGATCAGCGTCAACATGTTGTTGTGCGCCTGCTCGCCGACCGCCTCGGCCTGGCGGATCTGCCAGCGCGCCGCGCTGAACTTATACTCGCGGTGCAGACCGTCGAAGATCTTGAACGATACGCCGGCCCCGACGGCCCATTTCGGCATGATCGACGACACCTGGTAATTATACAGCGAAGCGATACCCATCAGCGCCACCTGGGGAGCGAACTCGGAACGCTGCAATCGCATATTCTCGGTCGCAAGGCGTTTCGCGTACGATACCTGCCGCAACAGCGGGTTCCGGTCGAGAGCGCACTGCTTGAAATAATCCGCCCCTTCGATATCGCTGAGGATAAACATATCGCTGGCGGGAGAGACGGATTCCTCGCTGTTGAGCGTGCTGCCCAATGCGCTTTTCAGGGTTTCGACGGTTTTCTGCGCCTTCAGGTATTCCCGTTCGGCCTCGGCGGTATGCACCTCCGCATAGAGCCGCTCGCCCTTGGCGATGATCCCGTTGTTTTCCAGCGCGACCGCATCCGACAAATGGTGGCGCATTCCGTCGAGCACCTGCTTGCGCACTTCGACCACCTGCATCGCAAGGGCGAGTCCGTAATAACGTTCGGTAAGTTCCGACACCAGCCCGTTACGCGCCTGCGTCTCTTTCTGCGCCGCATTTTCGACCTTGATCTTCGCCGCGTTGTTCGCCGCGTTGATCTTACCGCCGGTATAGACCGGAACGGTGATGTTGGCCGCGACGGTTCCGAAACTGCGATCCTGCAGTTTCATCGCCCAATCCTTTGCCAGCAAAGCCTGGGCCTGCTGCAAAACGGCCGGAGGAAGCAGTCCTTCCGGCAAACTGCCGAGGATTCCGCCGACCGGCCCTTTCAGGTCGTTCATGCCGACCGACATGTCGTCGCCCATATAAACATAAGTACCGGTAACGCTCGCTTGCGGCAGTCTCAGTCCGTAAGCCGCTTTCCGCTCCCGCAGAGCCGCTTCCTGTTCATAGGAAGCGCCTTCAGCTCCGGATTCCGCGTCAGGGTCATCTCCAACGCCTGATCGTAAGTCAACGATTTCGCATCCTGCCCGCAGACTGCCGTCGCAAGCCCGGTAGCAATACTAACCGCTATCCAAAAATTCCTCATACTCCTTGACTGTTATTGAATGGCACTCAATGATATAGCCGTTATCTTTTCGATCAGTCTCCGCTGATCGCCGGTCTCGTCCCCGAAACCGAACTTATACCGCGAAGCAAGGTACTGCATGGGGATTCCGACCAATGCAATATACAAATCTTCAACGGATGTATCGTCACGCAAAACATTATTTTTTCGCCCCACCGCAATCAGCGTATCCCCGATGCTCCGGATCCGTTCCCGGATATCCGGATTGATCTCCACCGAAAAGTCGTTCAGCAGCATGATCAGAAACTTATGTTTCGGGCGGTTAGTCGCAGCGCTCTCGATGATGAACTCCACGATCCCGCGCACGATTTTCCGGATGTCGTTCGTCTCGTCGGCCAACGCATAGATCCGGTCGGTGATCGTCCTGAGCGCATCTTCGAGCAGGTCGTTGATCAGATCGACCTTCCCCGGATAATGACGGTACAGATAACCCACCGAAACGCCGGCCCGTTCGGCGATCGACGCCACGGAACTGTTCAGAATCCCGTGTTCGCTGATGATCTCCACGGAAGCCTCCCGGATCCGATCCAGTTTGGTCATATCCATTTTCTTGGCCATTCCTTTCCGTCCTCGTTAAATAATGAATGAACATTCATTTGTTCGGACTGCAAATATCCAAAACTATTTTGAAAATTCCAACCGAAAATTCTCTCTCAGCCGACATTTTCGATCGTAACGCTTGGATTATACGCTAAAAAGATTTAATTTTATTATTAGTAACGATGTGCGGCACCAATCATGCCGCATATTGTCGAATACACCTAAACCTAAAACTTATTCGTATGAGACTACGCGTTTCCGGGACGACACTCCTCGCCGTGTTTGTTATCCTGCTTTTCGGCTCCTTTTCGGCTTTGGCCCCGGAGCCCGATTTCGGCGGTTCGGTAATCAACTATTTCCAGACCATCGGGAAAACCCCGCAGGAAAAACTGTATCTCCACCTGGACAAGCCCTACTACGGAGCGGGAGAAGAGATATGGTTCCGGGGATACCTGCTGAACGCCATCACGCACATGGACAACAGCCCGAGCAACTACATATACGTGGAACTGACCGACCGCGGCGATTCGGTGCTGCAACGGTTCAAATTCAGGCGCGACTCGCTGGGATTCCGGGGAAGCATCCCGCTGCCGGCCGACCTGCCGGCCGGAGAGTATTACCTGAGGGGATACACCAGTTGGATGCAGAATACCGATCCGGCATTTTTCTACCGACACGGCCTGCAAATCGGCAATTCCATCGTCACCGATATCCTTTCGGAAGTGACCGAACGCCCGGCGCCGGACAACGGAGGCACCCTGCGTATCCGCTTTTTCAACGCTGCGGGCGGCGTGCATTCCGGAATCAAAGTATCGTACGACGTATCGGGCAAAGACCTGAAAACCGTAACGGGGCAGCAAACGACCGACGACAAGGGAGTCCTGACCGTTCAAAACCTGAAACTCTCGCCGGGCAACATGCGCATCGCCGTCAAATTCGAAGACGAAACGCTGGATTATTCGAATACGTTCAACATCAACAATGCTCCGGAAAACGAATACGCCGTATCGTTTTTCCCCGAAGGGGGCAGTCTGCTGAACGGCATAACCCAGCACGTAGCTTTCAAAGCGCAGGCCGCGACTGGATTCTCCCTACCGGTAACCGGTTTCGTAACGAACGCCCAGGGCGACACGCTAACGTCGTTCGCCACCGAACACGACGGCATGGGTACGCTGATGCTGACTCCGGAAGCCGGGCAGCGATACACCGCCGAAACCCGGTCGGAGAAAGGCATCGTCAAACGTTTTCCGCTGCCCGAAGTACGTAGCGACGGAATGGGACTCCAAATGGCTTTCCGCAACGGGGCTATCTTTTACAATGTGCAGAAGGCTGCCGAAGCCGTTTGGCCGGACTCCCTGTTCCTGATCGCGCACCTGCGCGGAGACATCCGGCTGATGCTCCCGCTGAGCGCGGAAAAAACGTCCGGCAAGCTGAGCGGGGACGCCTTCCCGGACGGAATCGTCCATTTCCTGCTGGCGGACGAAAGCGGAACGCCGATCAGCGAGAGGCTGCTGTTCGTCCGCCATCCGGACGCCGTGGAATGGAACGTCGCGACCGACAAGCCGAAATACGGCAAACGGGAACCGGTACGGATGGAAATTTCGCTGGCCGATCTGGGCGGACAACCCGCCGAAGGAGAATTCTCGATGAGCATCACCGACAATCATACCGTCTATCCGGATTCGCTCGGGGACAACATCCTGTCGAATATCCTGCTGACCTCCGACCTGAAAGGGTACATCGAAAACCCCGGCTACTATTTCAACGGCCCGTACACGCCCGCCGTCCAACGCCACCTGGATCTGGTCATGCTGACCCACGGCTGGCGGAGGTTCCGGATCGAAAACCTGACCCAGACACCGCAATTCGAAGCGAAATACTTTATCGAAGCCGGACAGGCCGTATCCGGACAGGTGAAAAATGCGTTCGGCAAGGGAGCCTCCGACGCCTCGATCGTCGCCTATTCGCCCGACTGTTTTATGATGAAACGGGCCGACGAGAACGGACGTTTCCTGATCGACAGCATCCAGTTCAGCGACACCGTATCGCTGATCCTGCAGGCGACCACCCGTAAAGGGGGATCGGGCGTGGATATCCTTGTCGATCCCGAAACGTTCCCCGAGGCCGACAGTATGCCTTTCCCATACGGCAAAGACAACCTGGCCGGCATCGGCAAGTACCTGGCCAACGTCCGCGACAAATATTACAACAGCGGCGGGATGCGGGTCATTCAGTTGAAAGAGGTAATCGTGGAAGCGAAGCAAAAGCAACGGAATTTCTACGCAACGATGGCCGAAAAGACAATTACCAGCGACCAAGTGCCCGTAAACATGCAGAGCCGCCTGGTGACGGACTATCTAAGTACCGTGCCCGGTATTCGGAAACTGT
The DNA here is from genome assembly GCF_003477565.1 of Alistipes sp. AF48-12. Classification (NCBI taxonomy): domain Bacteria; kingdom Pseudomonadati; phylum Bacteroidota; class Bacteroidia; order Bacteroidales; family Rikenellaceae; genus Alistipes; species Alistipes sp. AF48-12. The sequence goes on along the minus strand of NZ_QUDJ01000013.1, from coordinate 53,732 downwards.
CGGAAGCCAAACTGAGCATCCGGGGAAGCGATATAGAACCGCTGATCCTAATCGACGAAGTACCCTACTACGATAACGACGTATTGACGCGGATATACATGAACGAAGTGAGTTCGATCAGCATTATCAAAGGGGGAAGCGGATCGTTTTTCGGGATCAAGGGCGCAGGAGGCGTTATCAGTATCATGCGTAAAGACGGATCGGAACCCATCGCCGACCTGCCGGCTCCGGGCGTAGCGTTCATCAAACCGCTCGGCTGCCGCACGATCGCCGATTTCTACAATCCGGTCTATGAAACGCCGGAACAAAAGGCCGCATCCAGCCCCGACCTGCGTACGACGATCTACTGGAATCCCTCGCTTCGATTCGACGGAACGGGCAAGGCTTCGGTGCTGTTCTACACCTCGGACGATCCCGAATCGTATCGGATCAACATCGAAGGCGTCACCAAGGAGGGGTATGTCGCTCGTTACTCGGCCGATATGGGACAATAATCCCGGTTTCCCAGCGTATCAGAGCGGCCCGGTCTCGACATGAGACCGGGCCGCTTTATTCTTATCCGCAAGGACGTTATAACCGGATATGCGCGTTGGCCAGCATCGCTTCCGCCGCCAGATCCCCGATCACAGAGACTTCGATCCCCGCTTCCTCCAACACCGCAGCGCCGCGGCACTGTACGAAATGATCGGGCTCATGGACGGCGAACACGACCCGCGCCATCTTATGAGCCGTAATCAATGCGCTGCATGACAGCGGTTTCGACTTTCGGGTGGAACACGGCTCCATCGAACTGTACATTACGCCGCCTTTCAGGGAAACGCCGGCCTTTTCGGCTTTCAGAATGGCCTCTTCCTCCGCATGGTTATCGGCGGCCGTTTCGCGGCTGTATCCGGTAAATACCTGCCCGGCGGCGGTCACAGCCACCGCGCCGACCGAATAAGCCGAATCCGAACGGGGACAGTCAAACGCCAGAGCGACGGCCTGCCGCAGCCGGAAATAATCGGTTCCCCGCCGACTCAGCGAATAGTCTGTCACGCTCATATCGCCGACCTGCCTAACCTGCAACACCTCCATGCGGCGATCCTTGCCGAACGGAAACGCGCCGGCCCGCGCGAAACGGGGCGCGCCGGACTCCCCGACGAAAAACGGCGCCACAGCGATCCGCAACAGATCGACCCGGTTCCCGGTCAAAAACAGCGTCATCAGCCGGCTTCCGCCTTCCAGAAAAAGGGAACGAATCCCCATCGTTTCCAAAACGCCGACAATTTCCTCCGCAGTCACGGGAACCCCGACCCGAACGACCGTCGCGACCCGTCCGAGCCGTTCCAGTTTTTCGCCCGGCGCGTCCCCCGCGGCAATTACGACTTTATCGCCCGCCCCCGTCGAGAAAAAACGGGATTCCGAATCCAGATCTCCGCTGCGGGTAACGGTCACCTTCACCGGATCGAGACTCATCCCGAGCGACACCCGCCGATGCCGCAGGGAAGGATCTTTCAACAGCAACGAAGGATCGTCGCGGCGGACGGTCTCCGCCCCGACCATAACGGCATCGCAACCGGCTCGTAAACGATACACCTCTTGCCAGTCGGCCGGATGCGAAAGCACCAGGCGTCCGGGCGAAGTATCGTCCGTATAACCGTCTGCGGAGAGCGCTGCGGAAGCTTGAACAATCATGTATTTTGGAATGGATGTTTCGACAAAGATGACGTTATTTTTTAAAACGAACAAATTTCATTAAATTTGCACTCGACAGGAACATTAAATACGTCCGGGCTGAAAATATTTCCGGGAAAAAACCGTTATTGATGCAACAAAACCGAACCACTGCGCATCTATTTGAAAGATCGGAGTATTAGCCTGCAATTTGGTGACCGAGAAAGAGCTGATAAAACGCTGTTGTAAGAATGATCCGCGAGCACAGCAGGAATTGTACGAGAAGTATGCACCCAAAATGTACGGTGTATGCTTGCGCTATGCCTGTAACAAAGAGATCGCACAGGATCTGATGCACGACGGTTTTATCACGGTCTTCTCGAAGATAGGCAGTTTCCGCGGGGAAGGCTCGTTCGAAGGATGGCTCCGCCGGATATTCGTCAATACGGCGTTGGGACATCTGCGTAAAACCGATATCATCGGCCACGCGGCGGAAATAGAGGCGGCCGGGCAATTCGGCAGCACTGAAGCGACCGCCGTGGAACAGATGACCGAAACGGAACTGCTGCGCTGCATCGCCGAACTGCCGGACGGCTACCGGGCCGTGTTGAACCTCTTTGCCATCGAAGGATATTCGCACAAAGAGATCGCCGCCATGCTGAACATCAGCGAGGGAACATCCCGGTCGCAGTACTTAAGGGCCAAAGTTTTTTTACAGAGATTACTTCAGAAAGAAGAGATTATATAAAACCATGAAGAGCGATTCGCTGGAAGACGCCTTGAAAAAGAGATTGCAGGATTATACGCCTGCACAGTCCGTACCGTCGTGGCAGCAGATGCAACGACGGATGCAGCTCCATGCGAACGCCCATCCGGAACTGGAAATCCGTCCGAAACGCAGCCTGGGAAGACGTCTCGGATACGGGACGGCCGCCGCTCTGCTGCTGATCGCCGCAGGCATCGGGGTCTACCGGTCGGGGCTCCCGTCTCTGCAGGATATCCCGGAACAAACATACACGGCGAGCGGCGGGGACAAGGCGCAACTCCCCGCCCCTGCGAAAGGGAACGATCCGGTGCTGGCCAAACTACTGCAATCGGCCGCCAAAATCGAGGTTATCACCCCGCAGGCCGACGGAAGCGCGACCGTACTAGCCGCGAATACCGATTCGCATTCGGGAGCCTCCGATATGCGGAAGACGGCTGCTCCCAAACCCGCGAGCGAAACGACCGTGTCCGACCGGCAAGCATCGCCGCAGAACGAAACGGCGGCCAAAACGGTCGCTCCGAAACGTCTCGCCGATCACAGCCGCCTGTTCGACACGCCGGATCCCCAAAAACGCCGTCCGCGCCACGGATGGATCGCTTCGGCTTTCGCGAACGCTTCGACATTCTCGTCGGCCGCTTCCGGAAGCGGTCCGGCTCCGGCGCGACTCACGTCGCTGCTCGACGGAAACAGCAGTTTCGCCTATACGAAAGGGGGAGTTCCGGAATTCGGCCGGGGCAGCATGGATCACAAGTTCCCTGTTTCGGTGGGACTGAACGTGCGCAAATACCTGGCGCCGCGACTGGGTATCGAAACGGGGCTGGTATACTCCTACCTGAGTTCGCAGGCCGAGATCGAGGGCGCTTTCAGTTACCGCTACTCGCAAAAAGTGCACTACCTGGGAATTCCGCTGTCGCTGACCTACTCGGTACTGGACAACAAACGTTTCGACATTTATTTCATCGGCGGTTTTATGGCGGAGAAAGCCATTGCCGCACGGGGCACTACGAAAATTTACGACGGTTCGACGCTGGCCTCCTCGGTTACGGATAAACTGTCGGCCAAAGGGCTGTTCTGGTCGGCCCACCTGGGAACCGGGGTCAGCTATAACTTCGCGGATCATTTCGGACTTTTCGTCCAGCCGGAAATCAGCTACTATTTCCGCAATGACCGCCAGCCGCTCTCCTATCGCACCGAAAACCGTTGGAATGTCAACCTGCGGATGGGGCTGCGGTACAATTTCTAACCGGGCCGCACGTTTTTACGCTCTCCGAAGCAACGTTTGACAATCCCCTTTCATCTACTTTACAGAGCACCGTCCGAAGCGACATTGCCCGGACAGGTGCCATATCGAACGAATAGCTAACAAAACAACTTATTTATTCATGAACAAATTTCTGAAAATAACCATGCTGGCGGCCATTCCGCTGTGGGGACTCACTTCGTGTTTGGACGATAACAAATACGCCTATTTCCACCCCAACGAAAGTTGGGGAACGATTGTCGGCACTCCGGAGAATTTCAAAATAGAGACCGACAACGGCAACACGCTCCGGGTAACCGAGAACCTCGACCCGTCTTTCCCTGTGGAAGACAGCCTACGGGTAGTCGCTACGTTCACGCCGCTCGAACAAACGGGCGAGAATAGCTTCGACATCCGGGTAAACGCCATGAAAAAACTGCTGACGAAAATGCCGGTCTACCTGTCGGAACTGACTCCGGACGAAATCGACAGCCTCGGGACGGATCCGATCGACATCGAAAACGCCTGGTTCGGAACGGGAGAGTACCTGAACATCGAGTTCATCATTTTCGTAAACGATCCGCAGAAAGCCCACTTCCTGAACCTGGTGGTCGACGAGGAAAAATCGACGCCCGAAGAGGTATTCGTCACGCTGCGCCACAACGCATTCAAGGACGAAACGCGGCAGAAAGGCTGGGGACGCGTCAGCTTCGACATCGCCGGGCTCGTTCCGGCCGGCAAGGACCAGATCAAAGTCACCCTGCAATGGACCGGATACAGCGGAGTTCCGGACAGCGCGTCGGGTATTTTCAAACTCCGGGAGCAAAACTCGTCGTTCTCCGTAACGCGCCCGGCCGGAAGCAACGATGTCCGTACCAAATCCGTAACCATCCGATAGTTCGAACAACCGATCTTCTTCCAATAAGCTCAGACCACTGTTTCAAATAATTTCTTCACAACCGGAAGGGGGCGTAACCAATGGTTACGCCCCCTTTCTATTCGGATCGATCCGTGCCTATTTTTTCTTCGGCGACGGCTTCTCGGCGACCGGAGCCGGAGCCTGCTGCGCACTCTCCTTCTTCTGATTGAGGAACTGTACGACGGCATACTTCGCGGCGGCGATCGTCTCGCGGTTTACTTTCTCGATCACGTTGCCTCGGGCGATATCGTCGCTGTTGATATACCCCTCCAGGATCAGCAACTGAACGATCATATTGTTGATATTCGTCTCCTCGCTATAACCCTCGGCAATATATAGCGTACCCACTTTCGCCGCAAACTCCTCGGCAAAGTCTGGATAATTCGGGAAACTCATCAGCTCCTCGAAGGTTTCGCTGAAACTCGACAGTTCGATATTCAGGTTCGGATTGACCAGCAGCGGACTGAACTCCCTGTGCTTGTCCGACGGGCGGAAGTTCACCAGGTTGCTGATATCCACCTTTTTGTTCCGGTTGTCGATTCGGCGCAGATCGGCTTTGCGCATGTTTTCGAGCTGGTACAAGTAGAAGTTGTAACGCCACAGTTCCGAACTGTTCATCTCTCCGTTGAAAATATGACGGTATTTCTCGTTGATCAGCTTCTTGACCTTGATCTTGCCCTCGTTGATCTCCGGCTTGTTGACGCGCACTTCCTGGATCAGTTGCTTCAGAGCGGCGGCGGCTTTCTGTGGCCCGGTGATCTCGCGCCCCTTTTTGCCGATTTCGGTCGAAAGAACGCCGCACTGGATCTCGCGCGCCTTGCCCTTGCCGTCTTTGCCTCCGCGCAGACAGAGAATCAGATTCTCGACGCATTCGACCTGCCCTTCCTCGGAAATGAACGGCTGTCCGCCCGGCGTGCTCGCCAGCGAGTCGAACATCGAACTGAAGATCTTCCGGTCGATCACGACGTCGGTATAGATCTTTTCGTTATCGCTTTCGTAAACGGCCGTTGCGATAAACCGATTCTGGATCATATCGAACGATACGTCCTCGATCAGGTAACTGATGCCGTCGCGCACGAATCTGCGGTTGACGAAAATCATTTTCACCACTTCGGTTACGTCGATCTTATCCAGCAGCTTGAACGACGAAGCCAGGTAATACTGCTTGTCGGACGGATTGTAGTCCCAGTCCAGGATATCGTCCAAGTAGTTGCCGTGACGCGAAATCACTTCGACGATTCCCTTATCGGCCGTATAGCGCTTCAACGTACGCTGGAAGTTCGGACCGTCGCCGCTGGTCGCTTTCTCTTTCCGTTCGCCGTGGGCGTCGGTATAGAGCAGGAACGTTTCCGGATTGTCGGCGCGCGTAATACCGCCCTCTTCTTTCGAATAGTTGCTCGCACTGAGCATGATGTCGATCTTGAACGGCATCGTGATGTCGCACATGCCGCCCACCGTGCTGCGGGCGTTGCGGTCTTCCACATTGCTGTCGGCGCTGTTTTCGAACAGGTACTTGTAATACTTGATATAATCGGGGTCGAAGTCGGTCGTCCGCGAGAAATCGCCCACCTCGGTTCCGATCCCGTACAGATTGCCTTCGGCATCCTGGAACTCGTGGAACATATCCCCGGCGATCATCTTCACCGAACGGATACCTTCGAGGTTGTTGCGCAGCCACTTGAGTACGAAAGCCGCTATCATCTCGCTCTTGCCGACTCCGCTGTCGCCGTCGATCTCGACCACGAACACGCTGCCGTCGTTCTCTTCGACCAAGAACAGCGAACCGTGGCGAGGAACGCCGCCGATTTCCTTGACCTTCTCGTTGATGACCGTCAGACGCGGCTTTTTCACGTCGCCGAAGTAGTCGGCTTCCGATTTCAACGGCGTCACGATCGTCTTGATATTGCCGGCCGGCCCTTTGATATCGAAATACCCGATCTGCGGGAACGAGATCAGCTTTTCGGGAGCGCCCAACAGCGAAATTACGTCCGGCACGAAATTCTTGATATCTTTCAGGCTGATATCTTCCGTATAATTCAACCGGAAGTTATCGGTCAGGTACTTCATGTATCCCTTCTGGAAAATCACCAGTTCCTTGACGATCCCGTGCTTCACTACTTTACAACGGTAGTCGTCCGAGTCCATGTTGGCGACGAAACGGGCCAGACGGTTCGTAAAGAACGACGAATCCGGCCGGGTGTCGATGTGCTTGATATATTCGGTCGGGGTTTCGGCGAGCGTTCCGGCATTCTCCTTGCGGCTCACCACGCGATCTACCTTGTGGAACGGATACTCGCGCTTCTTCGCATCGGTCACGATCCGGGTATGTTCCTGAACGGGCTGTTCGGACGAAATCACGCCGCATTTGATCATCAGTTCATTGATCCACCCGATCTTGCCGTTTTCAAAAGACTCCAGCGATTTGTTGTCCATCTCGAATCCTTTGTACAGCGAGATACCGTGCTGCACCATCTCGTTGACGCTCGAATTCTGCTTCTTGAACGCCGTTTCGACGATACGCACCATCGTGTGGGCATAACGGTTGTAATAGTCCGTACCGCGGGTACGCTTGATCATGCTGATGTAAAACCGCACTACGCGGCGCGAAACGGCATAAATCTCGCTCTCGGCGATCTTGATGTCTTTCTTGCGCATGATGTAGTTGCTCAACTCTTCCAACTCCATCGGCAGGATGCTCGAAACGAACTCTTCGGTAAACATCTTGAGTTCGGAATCGTCGCAGTTGCTGATCTTGTCGTCGAAATATTTCAGCTTCTTGCAAACCAGCTTGTAGAACGAATTGTCGTTGTTCAGCAAATACAGGTACAAGATCTTGTCGGTAATTCCCGGCGATTTGGCGATCCCGGCGGCCACGCTGTCGGTAATGTAACCGATGCACTTCTGCGAAATCCGCAGCGACTTGAATTCGGGCAGGTCGCGCAGGTTCTGCATGAACTCGTCCACCCAGATATTCAGGTTCAGTTCCGAAAGCTTAATTCCGGTAATCTCCTCGAAACACTCCCCGGCTACGCGGATGATCTCCTTGCGGCTCGGTTCGAGACTCTCCTTCTCGAACGGCAGGTTGAAGTGCAGCAGGATTTCGCGGATATACTTTTTCAGGATCGAATTCAGTCCTTCCAGCTTGGCTTTGTCGAGTTCGGGGTTCCCGGTCGCGTTGATCGCCAGGATTTTCATCTTGCTATCCGAGAACAGCAGGTTCTCCATCTCGATCAGGATCTCGCGCATCACGTTCTTCTCCTCGGGATTATCCAGCACGTGGTGATTCGGCTGGAAAGTCCGCTTGTTGGTGATATACTTCAGGATCACAGCCTTGCCGTAACGCGAGCTGACCGTATTGAAATCGAGGTCGGCCAGCGCCGGAACCCGCTTGTACACCTGCGCCAACAAGTTTTCATAGACCTTCGTGAAGGCCGGGCTTTTGATGAATTCGAACACGTCCTTGCAACTGCCGACGATATCGCCGTGCAGTTCGATCACCGAATTGGCCGAGCGACCGATCGTCGTGATCGTCACGCCGCTGCGTTCGGGCGAAGTATGGTACAGCGATCGTACGTCGCGGATCTGCAACGACGGCGCTTTGTCCTTTTTGTATTTGCCCGACAGTTTGTAATCCGCAATCACGCTGTCGATAAAGTCCTGATCCTTCGCATAACCGAAAACGCCCTGCAACAAATCGGCCGTTTCGACCTCCTTGTTGGCAACATCGTTGCGGGCATCGGCGAACCGGATCCAATACTTGATGAAAATGGAGAACGCATCCTCGATCTCGGCGGTAAACACCTTCATCCCCTCCTTCCCGGCCGAAATGTAACCGCCCAGCGAAAAGCGTACTACGCCGGTCGGATACGGAACCGTAGCGATCCCCCGGTAACGGGCCAGCGACTGGCAGAACAGCAGGATGTCAGCATAGCTGAACTTGCCGCGAATACGGAAATTGAACAGATAAGAACCGTCCGATTTGATATAATTCAGGTATTTGCCTTCCGCGGTGCCGTCCAGTAGCCGCGAAGCGACCGACAGGGCCATCTTCAGCCGCGTCAACGACTCCTTGCGGAAATTCTTGTTGACACGGAAACGGTTCAGGTTTTCGACCAGGCGCGACTGGTAGTACATGAAGAACGGCTCGTTATGGTACTTGAAGTCGTCGGGCAAGCCCAGCACGTCGAGCTTATCGAGCGAAACCAGTTCGTCGAGCAGGAACAGGTACAGCGGCGATCCTTCGAATCCGGCCGTCTTGTGCAACTGGCGGTTGGTTTTGCTGATCTCGTTGTTCTGCTCGGTTTTGCCGATCTGATCGACGATGAATTTGACGATCGTCTTCTTGATCTTCGACCGAGACGCGTTTTTCGGCAGTTCGGCTTCGACGCGGTCCTTGATACTTTTGGCGACCTGGGCCGTTTCGAGCGTATTGTTCAACATCAGCAACGAATTGTTGTTGCCGTGCGCAGCACTGTTGCAACTGCGGGCGTATTTCGCGAAATCGGCAGCCTGCGGCGTCAGCGCGATGGCTCCGAGACGTTCGCCGGTCGCCGCCAGGTTTTTGGTCGTCGACAGCGACGAAATCGCCTTGATTCGCGACTGCGCGTTGATATTGTTCATGATGTAGCGCGAAATCGTCCGCCACTTGGGCATCGTGGTATCTTCGATCTTCACGCTTTCGGCATACGCCTCGTCGAGGAACAGCGTGATCTTGCAACTGTTCAGGAAACGCAGGAAGTTATTGACCGACTCGGTATTAAAATCGGTATAACCGGTCGGATTGTTCGGGTCGTTGATAATGATCGTAGTATTCTCGCAGAACAGATCCCACAGGCTGCCGCTGTCGTCGAACAGCGCCAGCGTCGATTTGATCCGCGACAGGCGGTCGATCAGCCGATCGTAAGCCAGGCGGCCGTCTGCGTCGTTCTCGATCTCGATGTCGAACGGATTGACGTCGAAACAGTCGTCCGGCAGCAGATCCTTATACTCCCAAGCCTGTACGCCGTTGTAAATGATATAGGGTTTCGGACGGCCGTTCGGATTGAACAACAGGTCGCGGATAATCATCTGCACCGAATCCGATACCGAAGTCTGATCCATATTGCCGAGCGCCGACAAGAAATTCTTGACGATATCCTTGTCGTCGTCGCTCAATGCGAAATATTTGTCGCGAATCCCCAAATCGATCAGGAATTTTTCGAAACGCCCCTTGTTGTCGGCGTCCTTGCCCACCTTGGTCAGGTACTCCTGATACTTTTCGAGGAACAAGTTGATTCCGAAATTCTTATGGAAATGGTTCTTGAGGGTGCGTTCGTAACAGCTCGGAATAACGTCCAGGATCAACTGGCAGGCGTAACGGATCTTGCTGCTGAGGTTATTGAACGTCCGGCTGCGCAGATAATCGCCGAAAGTCTTGATCTGGTGGCGTCCGCCTCCTTCGAGAATCGTGATGACGTCGATCAGCTTATTGCCGGCGTAAAAATAGTTCCGCATCCGGCCTTCGAACTCGTCGATCAGTTCCTGCGTCTGGATCTTCTTATTCTCCTGCTTGTGGCAGTTTTCGAGGAAGAAAATGAAATCGCGCAGTTTCTCAAGCGAATACTTGTCTTGTACGACCTGGCGCGAAAAGGCGTCGAGTTTGAACAGCGTAATCCGCTTTTCGACGTCGGCGTCGTCGCCGGTCTGCTCGACCAGCAGCGACTTGATCTCGCGGCCGTACTCCTCGATTTGCACCTCGAGTTTCTCGCGGAACTCCATCAGGAACGAAGGATTCACGTTCTCAAGGATCAACCGTAGGTTCAACTGCGTATTGGCCGGGGAACCCAGCTTTTTGGTGTGTACTTTATTCAGCGTATTGATAATCCCGTTGTGAAAACAGAAAACCAGCGAAGTGTTCGAACTGCGCGACTCCTTCGAATCGTCGACGATCACCAGACGGGTCAGCAGCGGGAACCACTTCGGCCCGGAATAGTGGTTGATCCGGGCATGCTTCACCTTTACCACGAAAATCGACGTGGTGTCGACCGTCATCCGGTCGTACAGATCCTCCGGCGCGGGACTTTCGAGCACCACGACGGCATCCTTGTTGAACACGTCGCCCCTGAGCAGCGACACGGCTTTGTCGGCATTGCCCGAAACGACCGTGCGGATCATGCCGTTCATCCCCTTGAAATTCACGGCCCACTGGCTGCGGTGCAAAAAGTCGTTGATCTCGGCTTTGGTCGTATAGTGGGTGCTCTGGCTGATCATCTGCTCGAGCGTGTCCATCAGGTAATTCCAGTGCGCCTCGTTGATATCGCCCGTCACGCCGATCACGTCGCGGTATTTACGCAGATCGCGGACATGGCCGCCCAATTGCACCTGCGACATGAAGTCGATGTGGAAACTGTTGATCGGAGGCGTTCCGACCGAGAGGTCGTGCGTATCGCGGATGTTCCGCAGCACGTTTTTGACTTCGGTGGTGGTACCGTCGGTATCGAGCAGGGCGTTGATTTTTTTGACGAATTTGCCGCGGCGGTTACTCAGTTCGAACGCTTTCGAATTGCTGTGCGGAATGAGCATCAGCGAAACGTCCGTATAACCCGGAATATCCTCCCTGAACTTCAACAGGTAACGGTTGATCTCGGCCTGCTGTTTGGCCGGATCATCGGGCTCCTCCATGCAAAGGCTCACGAAACTCGTGAGGTTGTCAAAAATGTGGCGCGGCAGGAAAATCTCCGCCCTCGGCCCCAGCGATTCATAAAGATTCAAGAGCTGCAATGCTTCGTTGCTCAAAAATGCTTTCGGTTCACCTACAATTTTCATCTTTCCGATTCTATTCGTTTTATGCCGTTCGTTCCCGGCGATCTGCTATCACTCTGATTACTAAATGCCTCGACATCCGCGCAAAAGACATATTTTCACCGTGCCAAAGATAGGTATTTAAATTGACATTTGAAATAAATGTTTAAAAAATATTTTATTTGTATAAAAACACACAAATCTAAATAAAAAATAACACGCTTACGGACAAAACCGTAAGCGTGTTATTCGGAAAATAAAGTTCGAATTGTAGGAACGCGTTCCTACAATTCGAACCGGAAAAGTTGGGCTGTTATCAAATTGTAATCCCGTTCGAGCTGCAACTGCATCTGGCGGCTCTGGTACAGCACGCCGATCTCGGTAATATACTCGATCACCGTGATCTGCCCGGCATCCAGCGCTTTGTTCAGCATCGACAGGTTATTCTGCGCCAGCAACACCGACTCCATCGACCGCATCGATTCCCGCAGCGTAACGGCCTGGTCGTACAACTGCCGGAGCTCCGACGCCGCATTCAGCCGAACGCTTTCCAGTTGAGCGGATGACGAAGCCGCCTGGGCGCGCGCGGCCTTCACCTTGTTCTTGTTCTCGAAAAGCGGAATCGACATTCCCACCTTGAACCCTTTGAAACGTCCTTCCCCGCCGAAATCGTGCCGATAACCCATTTCGAACTTCGGCAGCGACAGCGAACGGTTCAGCGATACGCTTTGCTTATCGACCGACACCTGCTGCTGCAGGCTTTGCACCTGCGGATTTTGCTCCATATACAGCGCGCTCAGTTGTTCGAATGCAGGCAAACTCTCCACGGTCGGATAGACCAGACCGGAAAACCGGTCGCTTTCGGTTCCGGTCAGCGTAGCCAATTGCTGACATTTGGCCAGCAGTTCGGCTTCATTGAGGTTATACTCGGTTTTCGCGGAGATCAGCTCGACTCCGATCTTATTACATTCCAGAATATTGGCTTCTCCGATTGCAAACTTCCGACGGTAAGCGGAATCCAGCCGTTCGGCATTGACGACCCGTTCGGACAGAAACTCCTTCATCCGGTTCAGGTGGACGATCTGGATGCACAACGTCTTAGCGTCCAGCAACAACTGCTGACGCAACGCGGCGCCTTCCGTATCGTAATACGACGAACGAAGTTTCGCAATCTTGTTGCGCGATGCGTAAGCCGACGGAAAATCGAAAGCCTGCATCACCGTCAACTCGGAATTACGGATCCGTTCGGCCCCGCCCCACAGGCTTTCGAACTCGACGCTCGGATTGGCGAGGTACTTGCCGGTCTGGGCTTCCATCTTCTGGGCGGCGGTCAGTTCGCGCTGGGCTTTCAGTTCCTTGCTCGCGGCTTCGACCTCGCGCAATACGTCGTCAACGCTGCGCTGACCGTAAGCCGTCCCCGCAAACAGGGCGGCCGCAAATATCAGGATGCATTTCATACGTTGCTGTTTTTACGGTTAATAATCAGGTAAACTGCCGGAACGATAAACCCGTTCAACAGCGTCGAACTCAGCAGTCCGCCCAGAATCACCTTGGCCATCGGACTCTGAATTTCGTTACCGGGCAAGTCGCCGCCGAGCGCCAGCGGAATCAGCGCCAGCGCCGACGACAGCGCCGTCATCAGGATCGGGTTCAGCCGGTCGAGCGATCCGTTCACCACGCTGTCGTGCAACGACATGCCCTCGCTGCGCAGTTGATTGTAATGCGATACAAGGAGTATGCCGTTGCGCGTCGCAATGCCGAACAGCGAAATGAAGCCGATAATCGCCGGGATACTGACCTCCCCGCTGGTCAGCCAGATGCTAACGATCCCGCCGATCAGCGCCAGCGGCAGATTCAGCATGATGATGCCCGACACCGACAGGCTACGGAACTCCTGGAACAGCAGCAAGAAGATAATGAGCAGCGAAATGATCGACATAAGCGACAGCACCCGCGACGCGGCCTGCTCGCTCTCGAACTGGCCGCCGTATTCGATATGGTATCCTTCGGGCAGATCGACCTTCTCCCGGATCATTTCCTGGATATCGCCCACCACGCTATGCAGGTCGCGGTCGGCCACGTTGGCCGATACGACGATCTTGCGCTGTGCGTTCTCGCGGCTGATCGCATTCGGCCCCGAGGTCGATACGATATCGGCCACGTAACTGAGCGGCACTTTACCGGCCGTCCCGTCGATCGTCAGATTCCCGATACGCTCCATGTCGGATCGGTCGGCATCGTCCATCTTGACCGTTACGTCGAACGAACGCCCCTGGTCGTAGACCTGCGAAACGACTTCGCCGCCCAGCGCCACCTCAATGAATCGTGAAAACTCGGGCAGCGGAATGCCGTATTTGGCGAGCATTTCGCGTTTCGGGCGGATCTGCAACTGCGGACGCTCGACCTGCTGCTCGACGTTCAGGTCGGCTACGCCGGCGACGCCCGAAACGGCGCCTTTGACCTGATTTCCGAGCGAGAAAAGCCGGTTCAGGTCGGGCCCGAACAGTTTGATCGCGATATTGGCCCTCGTGCCGGACAGCATCGCGTCGATCCGATGCGAAATCGGCTGGCCGATTTCGATATTGACGCCTTTCAGCACGCCGAGCCGGGCCCGCACGTCGGAGAGAAACTCCTGACGCGAACGCTCGTCCAGTTCGAACGGAGCCTCCATTTCCGAAACATTCACGCCGAGCGCGTGTTCGTCCAGTTCGGCGCGCCCGGTTTTGCGGGCGACCGTCTGTATTTCGGGGATTTCGAGCAGGATACGTTCCACCTCGCGCCCGATCTTATCGGACTCTTCGAGCGAAATGCCGGGCATCGTAGAGGTATTGATCGTCAGCGAACCTTCGTTGAACGGCGGTAGGAAATTCCGTCCCAGGCTGAAAAATACGACCAGCGAAGCGACGAACAGCGCGACGGTCGAACCGATTACGAGCCGTTTATGCGAAAGCACCCATTCGAGCGCCTTTTTGTAAATTCGTTTCAGGAAACGGGAAACGATCGGTTCCTTCTGGCTGCGTTGCAACACCCGATCGCCGGTCAGCAGGTAACTGCACAGCACCGGCGTCAGCGTCACGGCGACGACCATCGACGCGAACAGCGCCACGATGAACGAAATCCCGAGCGGACGCAACATGCGTCCTTCGAGCCCGCCGAGGAAAAACAACGGCACGAAAGCCACGATCGTAATGATCGTCGCATTGACGACCGACGTACGGATTTCTTTCGAAGCCTCGTAGACGACCGTAAGCGTCGGAAGCCGTTCCTCTTTCGGTTTCAAAAAGTTCTGTCGGAGTCGCTTGAATACGTTCTCGACGTCGATGATCGCATCGTCGACCAGCGAGCCGATCGCAATGGCCATACCGCCGAGGCTCATCGTATTGATCGTAAGCCCCATCGCCTTCAGCGCCAGCACCGACACCAGCAACGACAGCGGCAGCGCGATCAGCGATATGACCGTCGTGCGGAAATTCATCAGGAAGACGAACAGCACGATCACGACGAAAATAGCCCCCTCGAACAGCGCTTTCTGAATGTTGTCCACCGAACTTTCGATGAACCGCGACTGCCGGAAAATGTCGGTCGAAACATGCACGTCCGGCGGCAGAGTGCGCTGGATTTCGGCGAGCGTCCGATCGAGTTTGTCGGTCAGTTCGAGCGTATTGGTATTCGGTTGTTTGGTCACGGTCATCAGAACGGCCGGTTTGCCGCGCTCCGAAGCGACGCCCAGCCGCGGCGATTTCGCTCCGATTTTCACGTCCGCAACGTTTTCGAGCAGCACCGGAATGCCGTCCGTCGTCTTAACGACGGCTTTCCCCAACTCCTGCTCGTCGGCCGTGGAAAGCACCCCGCGGATGATGTATTCGTTGCCGTACTGGTTCAGGATACCGCCGCTGGAATTGCGACTCAGGTCGGCCACCACGTCGAGCACCTGTTGCATCGAAACGTCGTAATGGCGCATCCGCGCCGGGTCGAGCAGCACCTGGTACTCCTTGATGTCGCCGCCGATCACCGTTACCTGGGCGACGCCGCCGGTAGCCAGCAGCCGCGGGCGGATCACCCAATCGGCCAGCGTCCGCAGTTCCTGTAACGAAGTGGTATCGGCCGTCAGTCCGACGATCAGCAGTTCGCCGAGGATCGACGACTGCGGCCCGAGCGTCGGCGTGCCGACGTTCTGCGGCAGCGTCTCGCTGAGCGTAGCCAGCTTTTCGGAAACGATCTGGCGCGCCCGGTAAATATCGGTTCCCCAGTCGAACTCGACCCAGACGACCGAAAATCCGGTCGTCGACGACGAACGCACGCGGCGCACGTCGGTCGCTCCGTTGACGGCCGTTTCGATCGGGAACGTCACGGTGCGTTCGACCTCTTCGGCGGCCATTCCGTTCGCCTCGGTCATCACGACCACGGTCGGCGCATTCAAGTCGGGAAAAACGTCGACCTCCATATGGCGGGCGGTAAACGTGCCCACGGCCAGCAGCACGACGCCCGCAATCATCACCAACAGCCTGTTGTGCAATGAAAAGTTTATGATTTTATTCAGCATGACGCAGGCGATTTAGTGGGAGTGCGAATGGCCTTCGGGGATCGCCCCGGAGAACGAAGCCATTTTTACCTGCGCGACGCCTTTGCTGACGACCGTCTCGCCGGCTTTCAGACCCGACAACACACGTACGTTCCTGCCGTCGTCCGCGCCGAGCTTCACTTCCCGTTTGGCATACCCCTCGTCGTCGAGTTGCACGAATACGAAGTGAACACCCTGATCCTCCGTTACGGCGCTCAGCGGCACGGTCAGCACGTCGCGCTGCGGCGACGATATCAGATAAATCTCGACGAACGATCCCGGGATCACGTCCCCGCCGTTATCGAATTCGAAAATAACCGGAATGAAAACCGAACTGCCGTCGGAACTCTTACCGACCGACAATAGCCGCCCGTTCATTTCGGAGAGCGAGTAGACTTTGTCGTCGTACGGCGTACGGAAATTCGCGCCCGACACCGAACGCAGATCGTTCAGGTACCGTTGCGACACTTCGGCGCGCAGTACGAGCCGTTTGTTCTGCGAAACGGTGGCCAGCGTCTGTCCCACTTCGACGAAGGCCCCTTCGCTCACGGCGACATTCTTAATAAAACCGCCGATCGGGGCCGTAACCCGTGTTCCCCGGACGGAAGTTTTGCCTGCAACCGCATCGTAGGCGGTTTTGGCATTTTCGTAAGCGAGCCGGCTCTGTTCGTAATCCGACTGTGAAATGATCTTGTCTTTCACGAGGTTTTCGGCGCGTTCGAAAGCCGCTTTGGCCTGCTCGTACGTTGAGCGGGTGCGGGCCACGTAATCCCCTTCGGCCATCTCTTTGGACGAAATCGTAAACAGCGTTTCCCCGCGGCCGACCGGCGTACCGTCGGCGATCTTCTTATTGGTGAACGACACGACGCCGCCGACCGGCGCTACGACCGAAGCCTCGTCGCCTTGCGCTGCCATGATCCGACCGCTGGTAGGAATCACTTCATTGAACGTAACGGGTTGCACTTCGAACAGTTCGAAATCGGTCTGCGCAGCCTGCGCTTTCGTAAAGACGATTTCACCGGCATGGGTATCCCCTCCGGCTCCGTGATCGTGTCCCGCGCGCCCGGCCTCCTCGGCCTCGTGATCGTGCCCTTCGGCTTCATGGTCATGGCCGTCGTGATCGCCGTGTTCCGCTTCGGACGTATGTCCGTCCCCGGACGCTCCGGCGCTCGAAGGCCGGTTCCCGCAACCCGTCATCAGGGCTACGGACAGTATGCTTGCTAACAATATTTTATTCATTGCATGGATTTTTTGTTTGAATCATGTGAACACGCTCCCTCGTTTGCAAACGAAAGAGTCGTCTTTCCGCCGTGCGGAAACAAAAACTATGCAATGAAAACGGGAGGAGCCCGCAGCAGCGGCAATGCCGCCGCATCCGGCCGGGCAGCCGGTTCGGCAAACGGTGCGAAAGAGACCGTCGCCATCGCATAAACGCGGGCGTCGAACGTAAAAACGGAATCGAAGAAAAGCGTGACGGGAAAATGATAACCGCCCGTAGGATCGTCCTGTTGATCGACCGCCTGTACGAGCTGGCTGCCGCCCCGTCCGTACATCACGAACAGATACCGCAGATCGCAGTCCGTGTCCGATCCGCCGTGATCGTCGTTCCCTCCGCAGCAGGGAACGTGCCCGAAACATTCGACGCACCGTTCCGGAGCGACGAAACTGATCCGGTCGCCGTGATGGTGATGCGGCAACGCCGACAACGCCAGCAACAGCGTTCCCGTGAGCAGTACGAATATGGCGGATATGCGTTTTTTCATTTCTGGTCGGTTATCCCGTCGATCCGTCTAAAAAGATTACGGACAAAAATACAATTTTTTTTCGACAATTTCATAACGGCCGGAAATTTCGCTACCTTCGGCGCGTCAATTATTGAAGCGAACGAATTATGGCTTGGTTTTATTTGATCCTCGGGGGACTTTTCGAAATGGGATGGGCAGTGGGGCTGAAACTGTCGCAGAGTATGCCGGTCAAGATATGGGGTATCCTGATCGCCATTTTTTCAATGGCGCTGAGCATGTTCCTGCTTTACGTCGCCCAGCGGACGATCGCCATCGGCACCGCCTACGTCGTCTGGACGGGTATCGGCGCGGTCGGAACGCTGTTGATGGGAATTTTCTTTTTCGGCGACTCGGCCGGATTCTGGCGGCTGTTCTCCGCGGCGCTGATCGTCCTCGGGGTGATCGGCATGAAACTATCCTCCTAATTCCTGCTTTTATTCGGATTTCAGCGTAATCACCGTAATCGACGGATAAGTGCCTATCCGCATCGGATACATCACGTATCCCATTCCGTCGTTGACGAAAAGGTATTTCCCGTCCTCTTCGTACAGACCGCTCCATCGATCGTACATCCATTCGGCAGGCGACCACGCCCATCCGCCGAGCCGGATTTTGAGCTGCATCGCATGTACATGCCCCGACAGGGTCAGATCGGCCCGTCCGGTAGCCAGCGCTTCGTCCCACACTTCCGGAGTATGGGCGATCAACAGGTTGAACAGGCTGTCGGGCACTCCCCGGTAGGCTGCGTCGAAATCGCAGCGTGCGAAATCGACGTTCTGCCGTCCGTTCAGTTTTTTCCCGATCGGGAAATTCACCCCCGTCACCGAGATGCTGTCGCTGCCGCGCCGGACGTACCGAGACTCGTTATCCAACAGATTCCATCCCATCGCCCGCTGCCGGACGGCCAATTCGTCGAAACTCTGCCGCGGAGTCAGGTCGCTGTCCCGGCTCAGGTAGATCCCCAGATCGTGATTGCCATACACCGAATAGACCCCGTCTTTCGCACGGATTCCGGACAATACGGACATCACCGAATCGGTCAGCTCGCGGGCATCTATATTGACCAGGTCGCCCGCATTGACAACCAGATCGGGATGCTGTTCGTTGATCTTCCGCACCATTCGCCGGATAAAGCGGCGATTCCCGGGTTCGTTGCCGGCGTGCAGGTCGGTAAACAGTACTATCTTATAACCGTCGAAAGCGGCCGGAATCTTATCCGAACGGACGATCAGGTCTTCCTCCACGATCCGCGACCGGCCGGCTGTCGCACCCCATATCATCACGAGCAGGGTCAGCGCACCAGCCGCCAGACCGATCCTCGAAAACAACCGCACCTTTTTTCTTCGTACCCAACCGGCCGGATAATCCAGCAGCGAAACCAACATGTAGACCGACTTCGGCCCGACGCTCATAAAGAACAGGCAGATCACCCACAGGATAACGTGCATGTAACTTTCCGCCCCCGCCTCGGAGCAGCAGCGGTAAAAAAGCAGCGCGGCGACGATCCCCGCATCGAGCAACAGGAAGTGCGCCAGATAGAGTCTCCGCAGCCACCGCTTGTCCGGTAACCGCCGACGAATCCGGCGCAGGATCAGCAGATCCAGCGTCACGGACACAACAGACAGTATAACAATCAAGTACAGTATCATTCCTTATTTACGTTTCACGACGATCGCATTGCAGACGGGACGTTCCGAGCGAAAAAAGAGCATCCGGTCGGAAGGAGCGTTGACGATCCCCTGCCCCTTCGTCCACAAGGTCGAAGATCCTCCCCCGTCGAGGTTTATCGCATCCGCCGCTCCCATCAGGCGGGCCGCATAAGCCAATTCGCACAGGGCCATCCCCGCCGCGCGGCTCTGCCGTCCGTCCACGACCATCAGCAGGACGGTTCCGTCGGCTTTCGTCCCGACGCAGGATCGCGGATGGCGGGGAGCCGTCGAATCCCACGGAATCAACGACCGGCCGCCGCGCAGCAGCATCGGGCCGGTTACCATCACATCGGGATACCGATCCCGATGCGGAGCGTCCGCCTGCTCCATCGCCAGACTCCAATCGATCAACCGCAGTACTCCCGCAGTATCGACCGCCACGGCGACGCCGGTTTCGGCCCCTATCTGGGCGGGCCGATATCCTCCTGTTTTTATGAAACCCATGGCTACGGCCTGTTTCGTACGGGTTTTAAAAAAGCCCCCGTTGATCGCCGCTACCCCGCCGGACTGCTTCCCGATCCGGGAAGTCTTCGTACGAAGCGAATCCTGAATCACGGCCAAACGGTATTTTTCCGGGGCGATCTCGATGCACGAAATCTGCTGATCGGAATCGAAAAGGCGGATCGACAACTTACGGACAGTCATCCCGTCCGCATCGTAAACCGTCCGCCACGAAGCATTTGCCAAAGCCGCGGAATCGGCCGGACTCTGCGCGGAAACGCCGCCCGAAAAGCAGAGCAGTAACAGCACGATCCGTATAAGCGATTTCAATCTCATAATAAACAATTTTCGAACGGCGCAAGTCCGCTATTTCGTATACAGGCGGTTCAGATTTTCCTGCACCCGCTCGTCGAACAGGTAGTCGTCGTACTCCATGTACTTGTCGATCATTCCGTTCGGCGTGATCTCGATGATCCGGTTAGCCACCGTATTGATGAACTCGTGGTCGTGCGAAGTCATCAGCACGACGCCCTTGAAGGCGACCAACGCATTGTTGAACGCCTGGATCGATTCCAGGTCGAGGTGGTTGGTCGGCGAGTCGAGCAACAGCGTATTGGCCTGGCGGATCATCATCCGGGCGATCATGCACCGCATTTTCTCCCCTCCGGACAGCACGTTGACCTGCTTGTAAATCTCGTCGCCGCTGAACAGCATCTTGCCCAGATACCCGCGCAGGTACAATTCGCTGGTATCCTGCGAAAACTGGGCCAACCAGTCCACGATGGTCAGCTGATTGTCGAAAAACGGCGCATTGTTCAACGGCAAATAGGCCGGATTGATCGTTACGCCCCACTCGACCATACCGCTGTCGGGCTTGTCGTCGCCGGCGACGATCTCGAACAGCGCGGTAATCGCGCGCGGCTCGCGCGACAGGAACGCCACCTTGTCTCCCTTTTCGATCGTGAACGATACGTTTCGGAACAACGTCTCGCCGCCGACCGTCTTGCTGAGGCCGTCGACCGCCAGAATTTTGGTTCCCGGCTCGCGCTCGGGCTGGAAAATGATCCCCGGATATTTGCGCATCGAAGGCTTGATCTCCTCGATATTGAGTTTTTCGAGCATTTTTTTGCGGCTGGTCGTCTGCTTCGATTTGGCCACGTTGGCGCTGAACCGCTGGATAAATTCCTGCAACTCCTTTTTCTTCTCCTCGGCCTTTTTGTTCTGGTTGGCCTGCTGACGGGCGGCCAACTGACTCGATTCGTACCAGAAACTGTAATTTCCGGAGAACAGGTTGATGTCGCTGTAATCGATATCGACGATGTGCGTACTGACCGAATCGAGGAAATGGCGGTCGTGCGAAACGACCAACACCGTATTCTCATAATTCGCCAAGTAGTTTTCGAGCCACATGATCGTGTTGACGTCCAGGTCGTTCGTCGGCTCGTCGAGCAGCAGGTTGTCCGGCTTGCCGAACAGGGCCTGCGCCAACAGCACGCGCACCTTCTCTTTGGCGTTCAGCGTCCCATCAGTTCGTAATGCAGATTTTCCTTGATCCCCAGCCCGCTCAACAGGTTGGCAGCGTCGCTTTCGGCGTTCCAGCCGTCCATCTCGGCGAATTTCTCCTCCAGTTCGCCGACTTTGATTCCGTCCTCTTCCGAGAAATCGGGTTTCGCATATAGGGCATTTTTCTCCTGCATCAGCGACCACAGCGGCTGGTGTCCCATCAGCACGGTATCCAGCACCGTACACTCGTCGAATTCGAAGTGATCCTGCTTCAGCACCGACAGCCGTTCGTGCGGCCCGAATGCGACCGACCCGCGCGTCGGCGTCACATCGCCGCTGAGCACTTTCAGAAAAGTCGATTTGCCGGCGCCGTTCGCACCGATCACCCCATAGCAGTTTCCGGGTGTGAATTTCAGGTTGATATCTTTGAAAAGAACTCGTTTCCCGTATTGTACTTCCAAGTTTGAAACCGTAATCATGCGTCTGTTCCGTTTTATTTTACGCCCCAAAGGTACGATTTACCGGGCGTTATTCCAACCCGGAAAACGATCCCGAGGCACTTATTCAAAACTTTCCGCAGGAAATCCGTTAAAAGAAAATTTATTTTATTAATTTTAACGAGGCTAAAATCCTAACTTACCTACCATGAAAAAATTTTCACTTTTTTGCAGCGCCGCGCTGCTGCTACTGCTTTCGACGACCGTCTCGGCGCAGCGGCCCGACGCCCGGACGTCGGTCTCCGACCTGTACGGCTTAAAAATCGAATCGGGCGACTCGCTGGTATTCTGCCGGACGATCCCGTTCCTGGCCGCCCCCGTTTCCAAACGGGAAAATACCGTCCGGGTCCGCAACGGCGCCGACGAAACCATCCCGGTGGGATCGCCGGCTCGCACGTTGTATCTGCTCGGCATGATCAACGACGGCTGGGACAGCGGGCTGGCTCACTGGGGCGAGCATTTCGAACTGCGAGAAACCCGCGAAGACCAGGTGCAGATCGGCACTTCCATCGGCGAAATCGAGATCCGCTACGCCGACGGCTCCTCCGACCGTATCCCGATGATCGTCGGCAGTACGATCTGGTTTTTCAACCAATGGAAAAATCCGTCGCACAACGCAGGACGGGTGATCCGCGAACCGTTCGCCTCGCGCCCCGAATACATGCAGGTGCTGCGCGATGCGCTGCAAGTGCGCGAAACCGGCGAATACATGGAAGCCGGCGACAGTTACCGCGCCTATTACCTGCCGGTTACGCCGCGCGAACTGCCGATCGAATCGATCGTCGTTCACAACAACACCGAAAAACGGGGGGAGATCCTGATTTCGGGAATCACGCTGCAACTGCCCCGGGGCGCGAAACCGACCGAACGGCTGACCGCATTCGGTAAACGTACCGTTATGAAAGGCGACCTGCAACCCGCTTTCGCGACCGACGACATTCCCGACTTCGGACCGAAACTCGAAGCCCTGTCGGACATCCTTTATACCAGTCTCGACGACCTGCCGAAAAAGGTCGAACGAATCGACTTCCCGCAGGGATTCAAGGGAACGGGCATCCGCTTCCTTTCCGATTCGGTCGAAGGGGACATGCTGTCGAACATCTGGGTGGCTAACCTGACCAACATCGACGAAAAATTCGACCCGGCGACCGGATGCTTTTATGAAACAGGAGTCGGATCGCCGTTCTACGGCGGCTACCAGGGAATCGGAACCTGGGAGCCGATCGGCATCTACCGCGAGCCCTACTCCCGTACCTCGGATCACTACGTGCGGCAGGCGCTGCGCTGCATCGACAACCCGCAACGGCTTACCAGCTACGTGGACTACTGCGACAAATGGCTCTATTTCTACCGGGCCGACCGCGATCCGCAGAACGGACCGGACAACGGGCCGATCGACGTCTCCAAATATCCGAAAGACGCGCCCCCGCACTGGGCGTTCGTGATGAACGGCCCCGCCGCAATCCCTTACGAGATCAACGAAATTCCGGGAGACGAAGAGATGGAAGGACACTCCTCGACGATCGTCAGCCGCTGGTTCGCCTGGAAGCAGCTCGGTAAGCCGACCGGAGAGTGGCTCACCGAAACGCGCGACAGCGTCTACCGCAAAAGCCGTTGGCAATCGACCAAAGACGCCACCGACTTTATCTGCTGGCTGCTCGACTATACCGGCCGCGACGTTGTGTACAGCGAGGGCGAATTCACCGGATGGGCGGCGAAATTCAGCAAGATCAGCCAGATCCCGAAAAACATGGATACCGAAACCGACCCGCGGAAAATCCGGGATAATTACGCCAACTGCGATATGTACGAAGTGTACGCCAGCTATACGTCGATGACGGCGCTGCTGTGCTCGGCCGAAATGGCCGAAGCGATGGGCGACACGGCGCTGGCAGAAAAATACAGGGCCTATGCGGAGCGCATCCGCGGCGGAATGCTGCGAATGCTGGCCGTCGGGCCGGATCACGACCGGATGTGGCGCGTAGCCCGCAACTCCGTGCTGCCGAGCCTGCAGGACTGCCTAGTACAGGCCTGGTTCTCGCTCTATCGCGAAGGGCTCGACCCGCAGCGGATGGACGAAGACCTAACGCCGATCACGCGTCACACGCTCAGACGCCAACTGAACCAACGCTACGGCGATACCCCGGTGCTCGGCATGGGATACGGTATCGGGTGGTTGACCCACTCGGCGCTGGTGCTCGACCAAATGGACAATGCCGGACGGCTGCTGGTCAGCATCGCCCGCTACACGTACGACAAAAACATGAATTACGCAGACAGCACGCGCGGGATCGACTGGCGAAAATGGATGTGGATCATCCCCGAAGGGGCGAACATCATGCCCGACGGCCGTTGGTACCGCATCTGCGACCTGAGCAACGGAGCCAATCAGGGACCGGCCATGAACGCGCTGGAAATCTGTGCCGGCGTGGACGACTCGCGCGACGACCGGGTACGGCTGCTGCCGCGTATCCCCGACCCGCTGAACGGACTGGAAGTAACCGGAGCCCGCGTGATGACCCGCAGCGGCGACCGACTGGAGAGCGCCACGATCGACTACGCCTACCGGCGCGGCCAACGTTTCACGCTGCGGTGCGACAAACCGGTGCCGGCGCTGGACATCCGCTTCGGCCCCTATACCGGGCAGGCTGAGGCCGACCGGATCGCCGAAGCGGTACGCGCAAAAGGCGGGGCCGACGTGCGGGTCGAACGCTCGGGCAGCTTTCACGGGCAGCCGGCCTACTGGGTCTGGATCGAAAATATAACCGGAACACAAAATTACGAAGTCGAAACGCCGGGTTTGTAATTCAGATTTTCCACTACAATGCCGGCGCTCATGATGGGCACCGGTATTTTTTCAATACGATAATCGCGCAGGACTGTCAGTTATCCGTCAAAAAACATTTGATATAAGCAATAAACATAATACTTTATAATTAATTAGGACAGCGGATAATAATTGGGAAAATCATCCTACACGGACATGCAAAGATCCGGTAACGATTGTAAACGAAAGAGAAGCAGAACTTATGCGCAGCACAGGACAAACGCTTTTGCGAAAAACAATCTTTTTAGATTAAAAATCGTTTATGACAAAAAAATTATTCGGAATTACATTTCTGATATTCCTTTTTGGGGGTTGTTCGAATATCTCAAAAGAGGGAATCAAAGAAGATGGCCGCCCCGTCTCTGAAATGAAAATCTATCGAGATTCGTTTCGAACTATCGACGTGAAGGAAATTGACGGGAGTTCAGCATTTAACGTAGAAGAAATTTTCGACTCCGTTTCATTTATAAGACTCAGTAGCGATACAGAAGCGACGATAGGAGCAATTGATCAGATTATCTTTCTGGACAGCGTATTGATATTACGGGACGGATACACCTCCAAATCGGTAAAGATGTTCTCCAAATCGGGACAGTTCGTACGCTCTATCGGGAGTCACGGAAGAGGGCCGGGCGAATACATAGAACCGACGTTTATGGAACTTTACGGTAATAAGATAGCCATATACGATCAATTTATGCGTCGCATACAGTTTTATAATCTCGAGGGAAAGTTTCTCAAATCGGTCAAATTTCCTTTTTATAGCATGAAGTTCCATATTTTCAACGACAATCAATATCTTTTCAACTCGATAAGCTGCGATAACGACGAATTTAGATCGATCTTCAACTATTCTGTTTTCGAGACCGATTCTACCGGAACATTTACTTCCCACGGATTTTACAGAAAAAAGAATACCTATCAAAGCCTGGTGAACAGACACCATTTTTTCCCGAAAAACAATATCGTTTATTACCGCCCGGTCTACAACGATACGATTTATTCGATTCACGAGAACGGAAGTATCCGGGTCGAGTTCACCGTGAATTTCGGAGATCGTACCGTACCGGAAAAATACCGGAACGGAAAAGAGATTTGAGAAAAGCGCAGGACGGTACCAAATTTCTATTCATGAACGGCGATTTTTACCTGACAAAAGATTATCTTCACTTCAGTTATTCCAGAGCGCATCGTAAATTCGATTGTATTTATTCCCTTTCGACGGGAAAATTGATATCCTTCGGTAAAAGATACGGTTTTTTTCCGCTGTTTTTTGCCAATATAATCGGGTCGACCGAAGACGCATTTATCGGGTATATGTTTCCGATCATGGTTACCAATGACGTGGCGGGCTGGAAAAATCTTCCTTACGATTCACTCGTAAAACAATTCGGCCGAGCAAGAACGGATTTGGGCTTATCCATGCAGAAAGAAGACAATCCGATTATTACATTCTTTTATCCGAAACAATTCTAATCCGTAAAATGAAGCGAGAATTTAACTCCCGATTCCCCTACCGGATAAACGAAAAGTTCCCCGGGTCGTACGACCCGGGGAACTTTTCGTCCCGGCAATTTTTACAATCCGGCAGCGGTTTTCCGCCTATTCGAGCGGCGTAAGTTCCACACGGCGGAATTCGATGGGGCCGCCTTCGCTCTGCAAGCCGATATAGCCCTTGTTATTCGACACGCCGGTAATCCGGTTCTGCAACTCGCCGTTGATATAAACCGTCACCGTACTATCGTCGCAGATCACCTCGGCGCTGTTCCACTCCCCGACCGGCTTTTCGTTCGATGCGTTCATTTTGGTCACGATCATCAGCGTCGAATCGGCCCGGTATTCGGCGCAATCGGCTCCGCCCGAATTGATCAGGTCGCCGGCGCGGCCGTTCCACAACTGGCACTCGTAGCAATCGGGCCAGATACCGTCCTGCTGGATGTTGACGAAAATCCCGCTGTTGGTCGCGCTGTCGGGCCAGCGCCACTGGGCGTTCAGCTTATAATTCGAATAAGCCTTGTCGGTACGTACGTATCCGAACGGTCCGGACAGGGCGATCACGCTGTCGCGAACGACGAATTCCTGCTGCGGATTCAACGTCGAATCCTGCATGTAAAGTACCCATCCGGTCAGATCCGTTCCGTTGAAGAGCCGGACGGAATCCGCCTTTTTCTCCGTGCAGGAGAACAATGCAAGCGCAGCGGCGACTGCGACAAACGAGCCTGTTTTTTTCATTTTCATTCATATTTCAGCTTTGCACGCAAAGCCGGGGTTATCGATTTTTATTCCACTGAAAAACTGCCTTGCAGGCCGTCGTGCCCTCCGGCATCAAACGCACTTCGAAACGGTCGCCGCACTCGCCCTCTTCGTAATAAACCTGCACTTGCTGACCGTAACGCGTCTCATGTATAAAATTGATGTCCAGTCGCTTCATCTGTCCTTCGGTCAAACGCTCCAGCGGCAACGTATCGATCATCCACTGGATATACTTCATCGTATTGGTATGCTGATTGAAGTCGACGTCGCTGTACCGCACCCGGCGGTCGTCGGCCAATTGTCCATCCACCCGCGCGATTTTCAGCGGTTTGCCGACGGGACACGGTTCGGAAATCAGCGCCCGGTTGTAATCCACGTTTTCGCGCAGATCGAGCGGCAGACGGCTCTGCATGTCGATCATCGCCCAACAGGTCGACGCCGCGGCGATCCGGCGATCGTCGGCATCGTGCACCACAAAATTACGCGTAGTCATCAGCCGGCTGATCTCGCCTACCCACGTCCCGATCGTATAGCGCTCGTACTCTTCCGGAAAGCGGTACACTTCGACCGCCATGCGCGAAAGCACCCAGGTCATATTCTTCCGCTGCAGTTCCCTGACCCCGAACCCGATCTGATCGGCGTCTTCACCGGCGGCGTGCAGAATACAATCGCCCAGCGTAAAAATCGTGGCTTTTTTGGTCAGATCCACCTCTCGCGGCTGCACCTGATAGGAATATCGCGGATACGGGAATTCATTCATCGCACATCGGATCGTTTATCGGATTCATGGATTTTTCCCGACGAAGATACGAATTTGAAGGCGTTTCCAAAAATTTTTACGTATTTTTGTGGAGACGGATACTACCGCCGGATAAAAGCCCGTTTGTTTTGTTGGATATCCCGAATAGGGCTGTCCTGCTGAATAAGGACGATTGATTTTAATTTTTTAAAACCGAAGAAAGATGAAGAAAAAAGTGTTATTCATGGTTTCGCTGTTTGCCGTAGCCCTGTTCACGGTAGCGTTGGCGCAGGCCCCGCAGAGCGAAAAAGCGACCAAAGCGAAAACCGAATGCTGCCAGAAAGCCAAATGCGCAAAGACCTGCGATGTAAAATGCGAGAACGCTTGCGGTGAAAATTGTGAGAAAGCCTGCGGATGTGCAGAAGGCGTCTGCAAAGAAGGATGTCAGGAAAATTGCAAAAAAGAGTGCTGCAAGAAGGAAGCCTGCAAAGAAGGAAACAAAGCTTGCTGCCACAGTAAAAAAGCTTGTCCGGCCAGAAAATAACGAGTTTTTGTTACCGATAAAAAAGGGATGTCTTCTCCGACACCCCTTTTTTTATCGGTCTTCTCCGGCTATTGCAGCGGCACGATCGCCTCTTCGCAATGGGTCAGTTTCTCGACGCCGTTATCGGTTACCAGAAAACTGTTTTCGATGCCGACGGCTCCGACCGACGGAATGACGAACTTCGGTTCGAGCGCGAAAACCATACCCGGAACCAGCGCTTCCTTCGACCGCGGCGCGAGTACGGGCGCTTCGTTGATCTCGATTCCGATCCCATGGCCGATAAATCCGGCCTGCTGGCGGTGTCCCATAAAATAATCGGACAGCCCTGCGTCGGCGGCGATCCGCACGGCCAGGTTGTAAAGATCGGCCGCCGGAACTCCCGGCGCCGCCGTCTGCTCGATCCGCCGTTGAATCTCCAACGCAGTGTCATGCGCTCTATAAGCCCGATCGGTCAGCTTTCCGACCGAAAAAACACGGGTCATGTCGGTCATATAACCGGTGAAATTCCCGCCCATGTCGACCATCACGCTGGTTCCGTCGGTCAACGGAGTACCGTTTCCGCCGACCGGAAGCGAGGCGTCCAGACCGGCCCCGCCGAGCGCGAAATCGTACGGCGACGGCGCATCGGCATTGTCCCCGGCCAGCAGACTCCCCATGAAGATCTCCATGCTCTGCCCGAAAATCCGGAAAATACCGAGCGACCCGAGCCGGCGGCTTTCGCGCTCGATCTCGATCGACAGTTCGGTGTCGGTCATACCGGGACGGTAAAGCGACGGAATCCGCTCGTAAAGCCGGGCATGTAGCACGCCCGAACGCATGATCCGGCCGATCTCGTAAATGGTCTTGATGCTCCGCACCCCGCGCAGCAACTGCGTTCCGTTGCAAACGACGCGAGGATCGAAGATCTTTTCGTAGCGCCGATACTCGTTGTAGGAAATGGAATCGGTTTCGAGGAACAGCTTCGCGGGCATCGGGATTCCCCTCTGCTGCAAATGGCCGGCGATCTCCTCCGGTTTGCGGATATAGATCACGTTACCGCCTTTCAGCCCGACCGGGCGGCGGACGAAAAAAAGCGGATCGCCCTCGGGACGCACATAGGCCGCCCCGCTGAAAATTCTTCCCGATACGTAAAACAGGTTCACATTGGTCGTTATCAGGATCGCGTCGCCCCCTTCCCGTGCCAACGCCTGCTGCAAAGCGTTCCAACGCTTGCGCAGTTCCTGAATCATCTGTTCGTTATACATATAAAGCGATTATTAGCGTGTCGATGGTCTGTCGAAAAACGGATTTTTGGAAGATGCGCTGAGCGGAATGGCGTAGACTGCGTGGCAGTCGGTCAGCAGGCCGATCCGCCGTGCGGCGAATCCTACCGAGAACATCACCCGGCTGTCGACCCGCAGATCGGCGGCCTTGGCCGTCATCGAACCGATCGCGATCCCCAGGTCGGTCATATTGATCGCACAAGGGACGTCCGGATGCTCGTTTTTCGCAACGCAAGTCGGGTAACCGCAATAGCCGCAGTTCAGCGACATCACCGAACTGCGGGAGCCGACCAGAATCACGGCGTCGGCCTGTCGGATGTTCTCCGCATCGCGCAGAAAAAATTTCATCCCGGTCGCGGCCGATGCGTCGCGAACGGCCCCGGCCAGTTCGGCGATCGTTTCCCCGGTAACCGTTACGATCTCGATAATATCGATCCCCTTGCCTTTAGGGGCCGTCCGCCCGGCGATCATGATCTGCCTGGCGATCGCCGCCATCTCTTCGCGGCGGCACTCCCTTTCGTCGATAACCATACTTTTATTGTTTTATGTCATTGCTTACCGGATAATTCCCGTATACGCTCCTCGGTCAGCCGGAAAATACTCCATTGTTCCATCCGAACCGCTCCGAGCGACTCGTAAAACGCAATCGCAGGAGCGTTCCAGTTCAACGCCACCCACTCCATCCGGCGACACTTCCTCCGGGCGGCCAATCCGACCAGGTGCAGGAACAACGTTTTGCCGTACCCCTTTCCCCGGAACTCCCTGTCTACGAAAATATCCTCCAGGTAAAGTCCCCTCTGACCGCGAAACGTGGAAAAATTGTGAAAAAAGAGAGCGAACCCGACCGGCCGGCCGGCCACCTCGCCCAGAATCACCTCGGCCTGCCGTTCCCGGAACACCGAACGGCGCAACGCCTCTTCGGACGTATCGACTTCGTGTTCGAGCTTCTCGTACTCCGCCATCTTACGGATAAACCGGTAGACGACCGGAGCATCCTCTTCCGTGGCGAAACGAACGGTCATCGGTTCATTCATCGTATGCATCGTTTTTTGGTTTCGTTCCTCCTCCCTTTTCCGCGGCATAAACCCCTCCCAGGATCAATACCGCTCCTGCCAGCGCCACGACCGTCACTGTTTCGTGCAGAACGAGCGCCGAACTGGCAAGCGCGACCAAAGGTACGAAATAAATGTAATTATTGGTACGCACCGTACCGAGACGTTTGACGGCCATGTTCCAGATTACGAAGCAGAACAACGAAGCGACCAGCCCCAGGAACAGCAGGTTTCCCCACACCGCGGGTCGCAGCAACAGTTCCGCATCGAGTCGCAGCGGCGTGAAAAAAAACACCGGCAACAAAGTCGCCAGACCGTAAAAAAACACTTTGCGGGTAATTTCCAACGTCGTATAACGCCGGTCTATCTTTTTCAATACGATGTTGTAAAACGCCCACATCAACGCGGCCGTCAGCGTCAGCAGGTCGCCCCACGGGCGAATCTGCAAGATAAAATTGCCATTGTAAACCACCAGCGCCACTCCGGCCAACGCCACCAACATCCCCAGCACGACCGGCCGGCCGAACGGTTCCGTCCGCCGGAAGAACAGACGGGACAACAGAACGGTCATGATCGGGGAAGTCGTCAGCAACAACGCGACATTCGACACCAGCGTGATCTGTAGCGCCATGTTCTCGGTCAGAAAATACATCGATCCGCCGGTAATCCCCGCCGCGGCGAACATCAGTTCGTCTTTGAACCGCACCGGGCGTTCGTTTCGCGGACAGACCGTCCTCAAAACCGCGTAAGCGATCAGAAAGCGCAGGAACATGATCGCAGCGGGAGACAATCCTTCAGTCAACAACACCTTCGTCGAAACGAATGTCGTACCCCAGATCACGACCGCCGCGATGGCCAGCCCATGATAAAATCCCGCGCCGCGTTCCCGCATACTCCTTCCGGATTGATTTTGCGGGACAAAAGTACCAAAAAAATCCGATGCGTTTTTAGAATCGGATTAAATTTCACCGTTCCGCAACCGCTCCCGCCGATCGTTCGGCGGCGACCGCCGGCGTCAGTCGAAGAAAATCCCGCTGAGCGAAGCGTTCGTCCCGCGCACCTGATCGACCCGCAACCGCACCGGACGGTCGAGTTGCAGGATCACGTAACGCCCCTCGCCGTAATTTTCCACGAACCGAACGGGCATCAGCAACCGCTTGTCTTTCAAATCGAAAACCTCGATAGCCGAGCGCCTCCCTTCTCGTTCCCAATCGACGAAATAGAGCGCCACGCGGTAAGGACAATTCCGGTTGTTATATAAGTCGAACGTCATCGTCTGATTGCACGGAAGCGGATCGAGCGTCACGGCGGCCCCGAGCCGGCGGAACGGATCGCCGCTGCGGTCGGACGCCAGCGCCCGCGGATCGTCGGTCTCCGACGCGATCAGGCGGGCGCCGATCTTGGCGGATACGACCGAATCGGTAAAATCGGGCAGGTTGACGCGATCGTTCCCCGCCCCGTCGTAACTGCACAGGATATACCCCCGGCTACCGTACTTTCCCTTCCAGTCGCCGCGCGTCAGCGAATCTTGTACGACGGGTTGCGAGCAGGCGTACGAAAACGCTTCCTGCGGAACAGGCTGCAACGCGCCGTCGTATTCGACCCGCAGCCGGTAATCCCCGGCGACTATCCCTTCGTAATAGACGAAATCATCGTCCTGACGCGCGGCAGGCGGCATCTCTTTCCCATCGAACGAGACCCGCCGGACGACGCGGCCCGTTTTCGGAATACCGACGGCTGCGACCGTCCCGTCGGGAACCGTAATACGCCCCTTACCGGTCTTTATATCGAAAGCCACTCGGATCGTTCCGTGCAGCGTCGGGACGCAGCCTTCGACCGAAGCGACCCGCTCCGACAAATGCGGGGCGATCAAAAATCGCCCGAATCCCGGCAGAACCGGTTTCACACCGAGGATCTCTTCGGTCAACCACTTGGTCACTCCGGCGCTCCACGGATGCGTGAAACTCGTGTAACCGCACTGATTATTGACCGGAGCGCCGTTCGGGGCGAGCGCATCGTTCCACGACGGTCGATAAACCTCGAAAAAAGTCGTTCCGCCGTAACGCAACTGTCCTCCCCAGCAATCGTCGATCGTAGTCAACGCTTCGGGATAACGTCCCATCCGCGCCATAGCCTGGATCACGAAATACTGATTGAACGGCGAATACGACAACCGCTGCTGACGATCCGTAAAAGCCGTCCGCCACAATCCCTGTCGTTCGCCGGAGTTCGTAAAACCGGCATTCACGGCGTCCGAAGCCGCAAAAATACCGAACGAGTCGTACCAACCGCCCGCATCGCGCAACTCCCGGCTCTTTTCGTCGACATAAGCGCGGTACTTCGCCGCCAGGTCGGAACGGCCGCAGGCATCCATCGCCGCGGCGAACTCGTTCCATGCCCGGATCGACAACATCTTATAAGTATTCTGCGATTCGTCGCAATTCGGGTTCTCGAACCCGGCGCCGAGCCGTTCGTCCCAACCGTGAAACTGCAGGTCGGGATTCGTCCCGTAGTGGGCATAAGCGACATCCAGCTTTTTGCAGGCGTTGTCGGTCAGGCTGTCGAGCGTCTGCCTGTCGCCCGTATAATTATAGTAATCGATCAGGCTCAACACCCAGTAAAGCGAATAACCGGCGATGCCGTTGAACTGCGTCGAGGTATAATACAAGTTCTGTTTCACGAAGTCGTAATTGCCGAACGCCACCATCGAAGCGGCCTGCGACGGATGGGCGTCGCCGGTCCACGAATGACGGTCGCTGCGCTCCATCAGGATCGCCCCGAAATACTCTTTCAGCAGGTTCAGCTTGACGGTATAGGCGCCCGTGTACCAGATCCGGGTCAGCGTCGGATCGCTACAACGGAAACTGCCTTCGTAATTGGCAGGCTTGGTCTGGCAAACCAATCGGACGGCGGAAATCGTGGCCGGGCGGCGGAGCGACCGGACGTGAATCCAACCGTAGCGCACCCCTTCGTAAAGTTCCGTATTCAGTTCCAGCCGGTAAGTATTGCCGTAACGCACCGGTACGGCCGTCTTGTGCGGATGCTGCGCGCCGGCATTCAATACGGCCGGTTCGGTATATTCGCTGATGCTCATTTCGACCTCCCCGTCCAGGTCGTCCGAATCGAACTCCAGCCAGCCGGCGCTGACCCGGCCGAAGTCGAACATCAGGTCGCACGGGCCGTCGACCCGGATCGCCGCCGTCTTTTTCCCGATCCGTTTCACGTTCTCCGGCCGGTCGATCCCGACCGAAACGGGAGTGAGCAGATAGGATTCGAGACCGTCGGAAGCACGGGGGTTCGTCCAGCGGTAAGCAACCAGCGGATCGGGCGACTCAGGCACCGGTTTCCCGGACAAAACGCCGCTCACGGGCGGATACAGGCCGGTTATCTTTTGTTCGGTGGAAAACGGGACATTCCGGCCCGCGACGGTCGAGGCGAAAAATATCGCCGTGAAAATAAAAAAAGCGGATAATCTCATGATCGGGTTAATTTTTTAGGCATACGATACAAATATAAGAATCAACGGGTAATTCGCAAAACGCGTCCCGAAACCCGCGGCGCAGAGGGCTCCGAATCCGAACGGGCGGCCCCGCTTGGTATAATTCTTGCCTTATTCGGGGATATCGCGGGGAAACTTCGTCCGTGGAACGGCAGAGACGTTCTCTGAAAACAACGTTATCAATCCGATTAAAAATTCACTTTCCAACATTTTATAAAATACTAAATTTTAACGTTATGAACAATTCGAACAAACAACGGGCCGACATCGAAACTCCGGTCTACGGCTCCCAGAAAATGAGAACGTCAGCTCCTACGGAAAAGATTCCGATGCAACCCACCGCTCCTGAAATCGCCTACCAGATGGTGAAGGATGAAACGTTCCCGCAGACGCAGCCGCGACTGAACCTCGCCACATTCGTAACGACCTACATGGACGATTACGCCACCAAGTTGATGAACGAATCGATCGACGTGAACTACATCGACGAAACGGAATATCCGCGCGTAGCCGTCATGGCCGCCCGTTGCGTCAACATCATGGCCAACCTGTGGAATTCGCCCGAACAGGCGCAGTGGAAAGCCGGCGCGCTGGCGATCGGCTCGTCCGAAGCCTGTATGCTGGGCGGCGTAGCCGCATGGCTGCGCTGGCGTGCGAAACGCAAAGCGCAGGGCAAACCGTACGACAAACCGAACTTCGTCATTTCGACCGGTTTCCAGGTCGTATGGGAAAAATTCGGTCAGTTGTGGCAAATCGAAATGCGTACCGTGCCCCTGAGCCTGGAAAAAACGACGCTCGATCCGAAAGACGCGCTGGCCATGTGCGATGAAAATACGATCTGCATAGTTCCCATCCAGGGCGTGACTTGGACCGGCCTGAACGACGACGTCGAAGCGCTGGACAAAGCCCTGGACGAATACAACGCCAAAACCGGATACGATATTCCGATCCACGTGGACGCCGCCACCGGCGGTTACATCCTACCGTTCCTCGAACCCGAGAAAAAATGGGACTTCCGCCTGAAATGGGTGCTGTCGATCAGTACCTCAGGACATAAGTTCGGTCTGGTTTATCCGGGCCTGGGCTGGGTCGTATGGAAAGACAAAAAATACCTGCCCGACGAAATGGCATTCAGCGTGAACTACCTGGGAGCCAACATCACGCAGGTCGGCCTGAACTTCTCGCGCCCGGCGGCACAGATCCTCGGACAATACTATCAGTTCATCCGTCTGGGTTTCGAAGGCTACAAAGAGGTACAGACCAACAGCATGGAGATCGCCCGCTATGCACACGAGCAAATCGGCAAGATGAAACCGTTCGTCAATTACAGCAACGACGTGGTGAACCCGCTGTTCATCTGGTACATGAAACCGGAATATGCGAAAACGGCCAAATGGACGCTCTACGACCTGCAGGCGGCCCTGCAGCAGAGCGGCTGGATGGTTCCGGCCTATACCCTGCCCGAAAAGCTGGATAATTACGTGGTCATGCGCATCGTCTTCCGCCAGGGTATGAGCCGCGACATGACCGATATGCTGCTGACGGACATGCAGAATGCGATCAACGAGTTCGAAAAGCTGGAATACCCGACGCAGACGCGCATCGCGCAGGACAAAAATCAGAAAGTAGTCGGCAAGGTCTTCACGCACACGCACGTCAAAACGGCGAAGAAATAGCTTACTCTTATGCAAACGGCTGGTTATCCGCAACATGAATATAGAGCGGATAACCGCCGGTTGTTAATGACACCACAGTTAACAAGCAATTTAATCGTATGATCGTATGGCAACAACAAAAAGTACAGGGTTCAAATTGAGTGTAATGACACTTGCAATTATGAACATTACGGCCGTCGTAAGTCTCCGGGGACTCCCTTCGGAAGCGGTTTACGGGCCATCTTCAGCATTTTATTACCTGTTCGCGGCGATCGTTTTCCTGATCCCGACCGCGCTGGTCGCAGCCGAGCTGGCGGCGATGTTCGCCGACAAACAGGGCGGTGTGTTCCGCTGGGTCGGCGAAGCGATGGGCGCCCGCACGGGTTTCCTGGCCATCTGGCTGCAATGGATCGAAAGTACGATCTGGTATCCGACCGTGCTGACCTTCGGAGCCGTCTCGATCGCCTTTATCGGCATGGACCCGCATCACGACATGATGCTGGCGTCGAACAAAGTTTTCACACTGATCGTCGTACTGGTCATCTACTGGGCCGCCACGGCCATCGCCCTGAAAGGGCTGACGTGGGTCGGCAAGATTTCGAAAATCGGCGGTATGATCGGGACGATTATCCCGGCCGGCCTGCTGATCGTCCTCGGGATCATCTACCTCAGTACCGGCGGACATAATAACATGGACATGAGCCAGGGATTCTTCCCCGACCTGACCAAATTCGACAACCTGGTGCTGGCTTCGGGTATCTTCCTGTTCTACGCCGGTATGGAGATGATGGGTATCCATGTGATGGACGTGAAAAATCCGAGCAAGAACTACCCCAAGGCTATCTTCATCGGGTCGCTGATTACGGTGCTGATCTTCGTACTGGGTACCTTCTCGCTGGGCTTTATCATCCCGGCCAAAGACATCAACCTGACGCAGAGTCTGCTGATCGGATTCGA
Source organism: Alistipes sp. AF48-12 (assembly GCF_003477565.1). Lineage (NCBI taxonomy): Bacteria > Pseudomonadati > Bacteroidota > Bacteroidia > Bacteroidales > Rikenellaceae > Alistipes > Alistipes sp. AF48-12. Next base: position 17,091 of record NZ_QUDJ01000013.1, on the reverse strand, counting down.
CAACTATTTCCATTACCTGCATATGAGCTGGGCTTCCCCGATCATCGCCATCGCGCTGATGTTCGGCGTACTGGCCGGCGTGCTGACATGGGTCGCCGGCCCGTCGAAGGGTATCTTCACGGTAGGAAAGGCCGGGTATCTGCCGCCGTTCTTCCAAAAGGCCAACAAATCCGGCGTACAGCGCAACATCCTGCTCATCCAAGGATGCGTCGTTACGGTACTGAGCTTGCTGTTCGTGGTCATGCCCTCCGTGCAGTCTTTCTATCAGATCCTGTCGCAGTTGACCGTGTTGCTGTATCTGATCATGTACCTGCTGATGTTCAGCTCGGCCATCGTACTGCGTTACAAAATGCCGAAACAGCAACGCCCGTTCCGGATCGGAAAAGGCAACGGCCTGATCTGGTTCATCGCCGGACTCGGCTTCTGCGGCGCCCTGCTGGCCTTCATTCTCAGCTTTATCCCGCCCAGCCAGATTTCGACGGGCAGCAACACGGTATGGTTCTCCGTACTGATTATCGGCTGTATCATCGTAGTCGGCGCCCCGTTCATCATCTACGCTTCGCGTAAACCGTCCTGGCAGGATCCCGAAGCGGCCAAAGAATTTCAGCCGTTCTCCTGGGAAAAACAACCGCAGCCGGCTGCCGCAACCGCACAACCGGCCGTAACGCCGACTGCGACGGGAACCGCCGCCGACGCTTCGAACGCAGGCGCGACGACCGGCTCGGCGACGGACCATAACGAACCGACTAAAAATTAAACGACTATGCAAAAATTCGATACGAAACAACTGAACGACGTCGTCAACGAAGCCTACGAAAAAATCAAGGGCGACGACGGCGGCAACAACGCCGACTACATTCCGTTCCTGGCCAAGGTACCTTCGAAACTGTTCGGCATATCGGTCTGCCTCCCCGACGGAGAGATCGTCGAGGCGGGCGACACGGATTACGTATTCGGGATCGAATCGGTCTCGAAAGTGCCTACCGCCATCCTGGCGATGCAGCAATACGGAGCCGACACGATCCTGCAAAAAATCGGGGCCGACGCGACCGGACTGCCGTTCAACTCGATCATGGCGATCCTACTCGAGAACGACCATCCCTCGACCCCGCTGGTCAATGCCGGAGCCATCACGGCGTGCAGCATGGTCAAGCCCGTAGGCAATTCGGACGGCAAATGGAAATCGATCACCGATTTTCTGGCAGGACTCTGCGGCAGTCCGCTGGTACTGCAGGACGAACTCTACAAATCGGAATCGGCGACCAATTTCAACAACCGATCGATCGCCTGGCTGCTGAAAAATTACAATCGGATTTACGACGATCCCGATATGTCGCTGGATATCTACACCCGCCAGTGCTCGATGGGCGTGACCGCACGCCAACTGTCGATCTGCGGCGGCACGATCGCCAACCGCGGCGTCAACCCGGTCACCAAGAAGAAGGTCTTCGACGCCGAGCTGACTTCGAAGATCGTCGCGATGATCGCTTCGGTCGGATTCTACGAACACACCGGCGACTGGATCTTCACCTCCGGCATTCCGGCCAAAACCGGCGTCGGCGGCGGAATCGTCGGCGTGCTGCCCGGAGTGATGGGCATCGCGGCCTTTTCGCCGAAACTCGACGGATCGGGTAACTCGGTACGGGCGCAAAACGCCATTAAGTACATCACCAACAAACTGGGATTAAACCTATTCGGTTAAATCCGGCACTTCAGTCACGAAAAGCGGCTCCGGATTCGGGAATGTTTTCCGCAATGAACATTCTCCTTTCCGGGACCGCTTTTTTCAAACGGCCCCCGGGCTGTCCCTACCCGCACGTTATGACCGACAAGCCGCATACGCACAAAGAACATGTAATCGCACACATGGCGCTGATTTTCGCCAACATTCTGCTGGGGATGAACTTCTCGTTCTTTATCTCCATCATCCGGCGCTACATGCCTTTCGAAACCCTTTTTTTCCTGCGGGTAGTCGTCTCGGCGGTCTGGTTCGTTCCGTGGGCCATTCTTTTCAAACGGTTCCGGATTCCGTTCCGCGACTTCATCTGGATTCTGATCCCGACGGTACTGGTGATTTACGGGCACGAATTCCTGATGCTGTGGGGCGCCAAATATACCAACCCGGTCGACGCCTCCACGCTGGCCACGATGGCTCCGATCGTAACGCTCAGCGTATCGGCCCTGCTGATGCGCGAAAAGATCCACCGGGCGAAAATCATCGGGATCATCCTGGGCGTTGCCGGAAGCGCCGTGCTGATTCTCGGCAACGGCTGGCCGCAACAGAAGAGCGAAGAGATCGGCAACCTGCTGATCCTGATCAGCGTATTCGCCGCCGCGACCAACACGGTTTTCATCAAACCGGAACTGATGAAATTCGGCACGATGACCGTCACCGGATGGTACTACATCATCGGCGTGCTGATCGCCGCGCCGTTTTTCGGCAAAAAGCTGGTCGATTTCGATTTCAGCTCCCTGCCGGCCATCGGGGTCGCCGAGATCGCCTACATTCTGATCCTGGGAACCATGCTGCCGAACTACCTGCTCTACTACGGTACCGAAAAGCTTACCTCTGTGCATACGGGCCTGTACTCTTATCTGCAACCGGTGGCCGCGACCGTACTGGGCATCTACCGCAACCAAGTGACGGTCGGTTACGACAACATCGTCGCCGCCGCGCTGATTTTCGTCGGCATCATCCTGGTGATGATCACCTACGCCCGGTACAAATTCCCGGTGCCGAAAGTCGGAACGCCGCCCGCAGCGCAGCAACCGCGCGGACAGAACGCCGGCAAATAGCGCCATCCCTCGAAATGAGGATACGCCGCCCCTTTTTTAACGCGGTTCAGGTATTGCCGGAACAGGTACGGATCCCGATCTTTGTGTCAGGAATAATAAGAGTTCCAATCCCATTTTTGTAAGCCAACAAGTAAAGTGGAATGTCTCCGCAAAGTATTTTGCGGAGACGTTTTTTTGGGTAGGCCCGCGAAGCGGATTCCGACAACGCCGCGAACGGTTTCGGTTCTTTTCCGGCCCGGGCATCCGGGATCGGGGCAATCATGACGGACGGGATATTACCGCAGTTTCAAATCGACCAGCACCGGATTATGATCGCTCCACTGCGGCTGCTCGGAATCGTATCCGACGGTCGCCAAGTCGTTCGAATGGAACAGGTAATCGATCCGGAAAACCCCGAGCAGCCCGCGGTACGTAAAAATGATCCCGCGTCCCTTTTCGCAAAAAGCGTCTTTCAGGTCGCCCCGCAACTGCCGGTAAGTATAGGACATCGGCGTGTCGTTGAAATCCCCGCAAACGATCACCCGAGGCGTCCCGTCGTGGATAATCCCGGCGATCGAATCGGCCTGCGCGGCACGCACCCTGAAGTTGCGGCCCAATTTGCGGAGAATGTCTTTCAGCCGCTCGTCTCCGAGCGAGTCCGCGGACAGGCCCGTCCCCGACAGGTATTCGCGGTCGCTCTCGTTGACCTGGGTGCTCTGCATATGGTTGTTATAGACGCGCAACGTATCGCGGTGCATAATCACGTCCGCCCACATCGAGGCGTTGTTCGATTCGGGATAATGTATCCCGCCGCGCCGGACGACCGGATACTTGCTGTATATGGCCAGTCCGCGCCCGTTCTGGTCGGGACTGCCCGACGTAAAGAAAAAAGCGCTGTATTTCCACGCTTCCAGCAGCGAATCGAACTTCACGCGAGGATTGATCCGATTCAGTTCGAACTCCTGCATACAGATGATATCCGGCTCGGATTCCCGGATAAACCGGGCGATCTCGGCAACCTGATTTTCGCGTTTCCCGAGCGAATCCCTGCCGAAAAAGCCTCTACGTTATAGCTCAGCACCCGGAACGACCCCGGCTGCCGCACCTGTTCGTAAGCTTTCCCGAAAGCCGGCCTGAAAAATTTGGATACGTGTCCGAGTCCGATCACGGCGACTGCCGCCAGACCGACCGCGATCCATTTCCAACGCACCGTCCAATAGAGCATCAACACCAGATTGGCCAGGTAGAGAAAAGGAGCCGCAAGACCGAGATAAGCGAACCACAGCGAATCGTGGGGGTCTACCCGGGGAGCCGCATAGGCCAGCATCAGCAGCACGGCCAACGCAACCGAGATCAGGAAAACCACCCCGTCGGCCACTCCGAGCAGGATACCGTGCCGTCTGTGTTCTTTTTGTTTGCCGGACATAGGTTATCGTTTTCGTTTCAGCGGCGCGACCTCGATGTTACGGAACAAGATCGGGCTTCCCTCCCCTTCGAGAGCGATATACCCGCGGTCGTTATTCATACGTGTCAGCTTGTTCTGGAGTACGCCGTTGATGAATATGGTCATGGAGTTTCCGTCGCACACGATTTCGACGTCGTTCCATTCCCCCGCAGGCCTTTCGCTGGCGGGCTGCAACTTCGGAACGGTCGCGGCGCCGATCCTGCGGAATTCGTCGCTCTGCGAATCCCCCGCATCGTTCACGTCGCCGGCATGCCCGGCCCACAACTGGCACTCGTAACACTTCGGCCATAACCGGTCTTCGCCGGGCTGGATATGCATGAAGATTCCGCTGTTGGTAGGCTCGCCTTCCCAGCGGTATTGTAGCGTCAGCCGGTAATCCGAATAAGCGCGCGTCGTCCGGATATAACCCAGCGCTCCGCTTACCCGCAGCATCCCGTCCACGACGCCGAACTCTTCAGCCGCATCGAGCGTGGAGTCCCCGACATAACCGACCCACCCTTTCAGGTTCTTTCCGTTAAACGGATGCACGGGAGACCGGGCTTCCGCGACGCCGGCCGCCAGCATAACGGCAGCCATCCAACACAACGTTCGTTTTTTCATTCCGAAATCCTGCGATTCAGTTCGACGTCAATAGTAAATATCTCCTTTCTTTTTCCAGTAACGCAACAGGAAGAAACCCCACAGCATACCGCCGACGTGCGCGAAATGAGCGACGCCGCTTTGGGCCCCGGACACGCCGAGAAAAAGTTCGATCAGTCCGTATCCGATCACGAAATATTTGGCTTTGATCGGGATCGGCGGAATCAGCAACATCAACATCGCATTGGGATGCATCATCCCGAATGCCAGCAACACGCCGAACACCGCTCCCGAAGCGCCGATCGTAACCGATCCGATGCGGGCGGCCAACTCATACGGACTCGCCGTCCCTGCGGCGACGGCCGAATGCAGCGAACTTACCTCGATCCAGGTCACGCCCAATTGCAGCAGTCCGGCGCCGATCCCCGTCACCATGTAGTAAAGCAAAAAAACGCTTGCTGCCCATCTCGTACTCCAACGTCCGGCCGAACATCCACAAAGCGAACATATTCATGAACAGATGCATGAAATTGGCATGCAGGAACATGCTGGTCACGAGCTGGTAAATCTGAAAATTACCGCTCTCCCAGAAAAACAGCCCCAGCCGCTCGATCAGCCAGTCGCCCATCCGTCCGGGCAGCACGATTTCGGCCAGGAAAAACAGGCCGTTCAGGATAATCAGGTTTTTGACCACCGGAGGGGTCGAATAAGCCGTTTGAAATCTCATCATCGTCTATTTACCAAATCTTCGTCAATAATTATCCCGGACGGATCTTCCGGGTTACGCGTTAAATCTTCCGGCGATCTCTTCGTCCGTTATATAAATCAGCACAGAAGCCCCGTCCGGCGTGTAATTGAACGAACCGCATGCGAACAACTCCCCGAGCAACCGCCCGGCAGCGTCGGCGTCGGCTGCCTCGCCCAGCGAAAGGGCTCCCCTCCGCGCGAGTATCGCCGCCATCCGCTCATGCCGTTTCTCATCGGTGCACGCCCCGGTCTCCCGCAGCTCGGCCAACAGTTCGCGCAACGTACCGGCGATCTGCGCGTCGGGTAGGTCGGCCGGGATACCGAACACCGACACGCCGTCCCGTTCCGTTCTGAGATCGAAGCCCATCGCTTCGATCTCCCCGCCGCTCTCCGCGATCAACGCCTGCTCCTCACGGGTCAGCGCGACTTGTTCGGGGAAAAGCAATTGCTGGGTCACCGAAGCATTGTTGCCCAGTAGCCCCCGGTAACGTTCGAAAAGCACCCGCTCGAACGCCCTGCGCAGATCGACGACCGCCAATCCTTCGCGCAACCGGGCGACGCAATAGCGCTTCCCGAACGGCAATACTCCCGAAAAAGGGCGTTCCGCATCCAACTCCAGCGTCTGCTGCACCGTTCCCGAATCGCTCCCGTCGATAAATTCCAGTTCGGCGCTGTCGTATTCTTTGAAACGCTGTTCCGGAAAACCCGGTTCCGTCGCATCGTCTTCCCGCACCGGATAAAGGTTCTCCCAATGTTTCGGGGCCCGGTTGTCGGACGCCCGAGAAACATGCGGCGCCGCCGTCTTCTCCTCCCGGAACGGATTGAAGTCCGGATTGATCCCCAGATCGGGAATCCTGAAAGCGGCATCCTCCCGGAATACGGGAATGTCGATCGAACTGTCCATCTCGAAATCCATCATCGGCACGACTCCCAGTCTGCCGAGCGACTCCCGCACGGCGGCGTTGAAAATCTGCCAGACGGCCTGTTCGTCGTCGAACTTGATCTCGGTCTTTTGCGGATGCACATTCACGTCGATCCGCTGCGGATCGATCGTCAGATACAAAAAGTAGGACGGTTGCGTATCGGGAGCGATCAGTTTCTCGTAAGCCTGCAGGATCGCCTTGCGGAAATAGGGCGAACTGAAATAACGGCCGTTGACGAACAGGTACTGCTCCCGGTTCGTTTTTTTGGCGGCCGAAGGACGGCCGACGAATCCTTCGATCCTGACGATCGAAGTATCGGCGCCTACTTCGAGCAAATTTTTAGCGATATCCTTGCCGCCGATCGCCGAAACGATCCGCTGGCGAAGGTTCGAAGCGGGCAACGTAGCGATCAGCACATCGTTGTCGTACAGTGAAAAAGCCACTTCCGGATTACAGAGGGCCACCCGCAAGAATTCGGAACGGATGTGTCTTCCCTCGACGTTGGCCTCCTTGAGAAACCGGCGCCGGGCCGGCGTATTGTAGAACAGATTTTTTACCAGAAACTGCGTGCCGACGGCCGTCTGCACCGGCTCTTGGGAAACAAACCGCCCTCCGTGAATCACGACCTGCGTGCCGATCTCCTGATCGGCAGTCCGGGTACGGAGTTCGACTTCCGCCACCGAAGCGACCGACGGCAACGCCTCGCCGCGAAAACCGAACGATGCTAGCTGATAAAGGTCTTCGGCACGGCGTATTTTCGACGTCGCATGACGTTCGAAAGCGAGCCGCGCATCGGTCTCGCTCATGCCGCATCCGTCGTCGACCACCTGGATCAGCGAACGCCCGCCGTCCTTGTAGTTCACCGTGATCGTCCTGCTACCGGCGTCGACCGAATTCTCCATCAACTCCTTTACGACAGAAGCGGGGCGGCCTACCACCTCGCCCGCAGCGATCTGGTTGGCAACCCCGTCAGGCAGCACTCTGATCTTATCGTTCTCCATTTATCTTTATATTGTGTCCCGGAAAACCGTCCGAAAGTTTTCCTCATGCACGCTGTCCGGCAACCCCGCGCCCGGCTCTCCGTTAACGGAAGAAACTGCGCATTCGGTCGAAAATATTCATATCCCGGCTCTGTTCCGCCTTTTTGAAATGGTCGTTCTCGGCCAGCTTTTCGAGCAGTTGTTTTTCGGAAGCGTTCACCGAGGCGGGCACATGGATATTCACGACCACCAGCAGGTCGCCGCGTCCGTAACCGTTCACATCCGGAACGCCTTTTCCGCGCAGTCGCAGCACTTTGCCGGCCTGCGTGCCCGGTTCGATTTTAATTTTGGCCTTCGCGTCAACCGTCGGCACCTCCACCGAAGCGCCGAGCGCAGCCTGCGGGAAGGTAATATTCAGATTGTAAATCAAATCGTTCCCGTCGCGAACGAGATCCTTGTCGGGTTCCTCTTCGATCAGCACGAGCAGGTCGCCGTTCACGCCGCCGTGACGCGCGGCATTGCCTTTGCCGCTGACCGAAAGCTGCATCCCCTCGCCCACTCCGGCCGGAATTTTGATTTCGATCACCTCCTCGCCGCGAACGACCCCTTCGCCGTGACACTTCGAACACGGCGTGGTAATGATCTTGCCCTCGCCGTGACAGGTCGGACACGGCTGCGAAGTCTGCGTACGGCCGAAAAAGGTGTTGACCACCTGCGTCACATAACCCGAACCGTTACACGTCGTACACGTAGCATACGAATCCTTGTCCTTCGCTCCGGTTCCCCCACACTGATCGCAAGCGATCTGTTTATTGATTTTCAGCTTCTTGGTCGTCCCGTTAACGATCTCTTTGAGGGTCAGTTTCACCTTGATCCGAAGATCCGAACCGCGATTCACCCGGTTGCGCCCGCCGCCGCTGTTAAAGCCGCCGCCGCTGAAACCGCCGCCGAAATGCCCGCCGAAAATATCGCCGAAATTACTGAAAATATCCTCCATCGTAAAGCCGCCGCCGAAGCCGCCCGCACCGCCGCCGCTGCCGCCGAAACCGCCTGCGCCGCTCATTCCCTCATGGCCGAACTGGTCGTACCGCGCCCGCTTGTCGGGGTTGCTCAACACGTCGTAAGCCTCGGCAGCCTCCTTGAATTTCTCCTCGGCGCTTTTGTCCCCCGGATTCTTATCCGGGTGATACTTCAGCGCCGCCTTCCGGTAAGCCTTCTTGATCTCGTCGGCACTGGCTCCGCGCTGTACTTCGAGCACCTCGTAGTAATCTCTTTTCGCCATAACAGATTATTCTCCTACAACAACTTTAGCAAAACGAACCACTTTATCTTTCAGTTTGTAGCCTTTTTGGACTACGTCGATGATCTTTCCCTTCTTCTCGTCGGAAACCGGGAACTTGGCGACCGCTTCGTGCAGGTCGGTATCCAGTTCCTTGCCGATCGCCGTGATCTCCTCGACACCCTTCGCGTGCAAGGTTTCGAGCAATTTCTGATGGATCAGCACGATCCCCTGGCGGATCGAATCGATATCGCTCGATTTCGACATCGCGTCGAGCGCCCGGTCGATATCGTCCATCACGGTCAGCAACGATTTGATCACGTCTTCGCCGCCCGAGGCGATCAGATCCATTTTTTCCCGCAACGTCCGTTTGCGGTAATTGTCGAACTCGGCCACCAGCCGCAGGTATTTGTCCTGCCACTCGCTCTCGGCCGCTGCCATCCGTGCCGATTTGTCATCTTCTTCGGCCGCCTGGTCTGTCACCTTGTCACCCGTCTGCTCCTCGACCATCTCCTGAGCCGCTTCGGCAACCTCTTCACGGTCGTCCTTAATAGGCTCTGTATCAATTACTTTTTCTTTCATTTTGTTCTTTGCCATCGTGTATGCTTTTAGGATATGCAAAAAAACATCGCAAATTATATACCAACGCCCGGTAATAAAACAGATGCAAAGTAAATCAAAATATCGGAACAAAAGAATTTACAGGCTCAACTTATCGCATAAACCTTCGGATCCGTTTCCGTCAAAACATTCATTGACAGTACTGAACAACTCTTGCCGTCCAGGTAAAATGCCATACATGATATCACAAAACAACAAAATACATCGAAAATAATATTATTATGTATTGCATAATACTAATATTTATACATATATTTGCAGAACAAGCATCTTTAAAAACAAACATACCAACCTAAATCTACCGATGATTATGAAAATTTTATCTACTATCGTTCTGCTGCTTACGGCCGTTACCCTGTCGGCTCAACCCGACGCAGCGACTTGTACCGGACAGACCTGTACCGGACAGGGCTCCGCCATCGGATTCGCCACCGTCTCGTTCTTTTCCGAAACGGACTCTTCGGCGGTCTATGGAGCCCTGGCCGATAGCACGGGCAGATTCTCCGTGCGGATCCCGCACGGAAACTACCGGATGGAGATCGCTCTGCTCGGTTACGAGAAAAAACAGCGGGGCATAACGATCGCGCACGACACCGATCTGGGACGCATCGTGCTGGACCCGTCCGAAATTTCGCTGCAAGGCGTCGAAGTCAAGGCCGCCCCGATCGTCCGCGAAGCCGACCGCTTCATCGTCAACGTGGCCGACATGCCGCAGGCAATCGGGCGCACGGCCGTCGAAATGCTGAAACTGTCGCCGGGCGTATGGATCAGAGACGACATCGCCATCTTCGGCAAAAAAGGCGCTAAAGTAATGATTAACAACCGACTGTTGCGCGAAACGGGCGAAGATCTGATCAACTACCTAAACCAGATCCCGGCCGAAGACATCCTGCGCATCGAGATCGTGCCGAACTCCGGGGCCGAATACGACGCCGACATGACCGCCGGCATCATCAAAATCACGCTGAAGCGCAAACGCGACAACGGGATCGACGGAGCGGTCGGCATCTACTATTCGCACGCCTTTTCAAACGCTTCTTCGACGACTTCTCCGTCGTTCAACCTGAACTACCGGAACGACCGGTTGAGCCTCTACGCTTCGATGGGAACCTGGTTCGGCAAACAGATCGTACGAATTACCGAATCGTCCGCATTCGGGCAAAACGACGCGTCGATTCGCTCCGAAAGCAGGCTCGACGGGCACTGGAAATCCGTTTCGCCGCGCATCGGAGCGCTGTACGAATTCAACGACCGGCACAGCGCCGGATTGGAAATCAGCTACTTCCGCAATCTGCCCGGCGGATCGGAAACCCATAACCGACTTCAAAAACAGGACAAGGCGGATTCGACGCGGATAGCGAGCCATTTTCTGCAAAACCAACAGGGATACGGCCTGGGGATTTCGGCGAACTATATTTTCAAAATGGATACCACCGGTTCGCTGTTCAAACTGTTGCTGGATTACTACCGGCGCGACAACGACGATCCGACCGATTACTTCAGCCGTTATACCGGGTCGCAGGCGTTCGACACCACCTACCGGGGCGACATCCATACGGTCAACGACCTTTATGCGGCCACCGCCGCTTTCGAAATCGCGCTCGGTCCGGTTTCGAAACTCCGTACCGGGGCCAAGTACACGCTGAACCGGATGAACACCGCTATCCTGTACGAATTTCTCCGCGACGACGCCTGGCACCGGATCGACCGGCAGAGCAACCTGAACCGGTATTCGGAAAACATCGGGGCGCTGTACGCCGATTTTTCGACTAAATTCAAAAACGGGATCGGACTGAACGTCGGCCTGCGCGGCGAATATACCTATGCAATCCCGGCGACCAGCAGTACGCTGATTACCGACCGGCAGAATTATTTCGGGCTGTTCCCGTCGGCCAACCTGTCGCTGCCGCTGAACAAAAAAGCGACGCAAATGCTGGCCTTCAACTACAACCGGAAGATCAGCCGCCCGTCGTTCTGGAACCTCAATCCGTACCGTATGCCGCTGTCGGAGTATTCGTTTCTCGAAGGGAACCCGCGCCTGAGGCCGGCCTATCAAAACAGTTATTCGGTCAGTTGGATCATCCGGCACAAATATTCGCTGACCGTCGGATTCGAATCGGTCAACGGAAGTTCGGAACAGGTCGCAACGACCGATCCGGACGACCCGGATATCATCCTGTACCGTTACGAAAACGTCCCGATCGGACGAAATTTCAACCTGAACGTCAATGTTCCGACAAACATTACTCCGTGGTGGATGCTGAATCTGAATCTGACGGCGATGAACTGCTTCAGCAGTCTGGCCGGCCGCCAGAATACGGTACAGGGATACCTGAACAACGCGCTGACGATCCGCAAAGAGTGGACGCTCGACCTGAATCTGAACTACCGGACTCCCCGGTTATGGGGCAACATGCGTATGAGCGGACAGTTCAACGTCGGCGCCGGCCTCCGGCGGTCGCTGCTGAAAAAACGGCTGACCGCATCGCTGACCGTCCACAACCTGATCAATTACAACAAGGAAAACATCCGGATCGTGGAACCGACCTTCGAACGCACCGTCGAACAGCGCCAGAACTGGCGTCAGATCGCCGTATCGCTGCGTTACAATTTCAAAACGGGTAAAGAAGTCAAGGTCAGAAACGTCGAATCGGGAGCCACCGAAGAAAAGTCCCGTTTTTAACGAATCCGAACGCCCCGGGAAGCGACCGTCCCGGATTTGGAGCCGCATGAAAATATACTATCTTTGTAATTATAATTAAAACAGGGAAAAACAATGAACTTACTGGGCAATATTATCTGGCTGGTGTTTGGGGGATTGGCGATCGCCGTCGAATACTTCATCGGCGGGTTGGTGCTGTGCCTGACGATCATCGGCATCCCGTTCGGGCTGCAGGCGTTCAAAATGGGACTGTTAGCGTTGTTTCCATTCGGACAGCAGACGGTCGTCACCGAACAGGGCAGCGGATGCCTCAGCACCCTGATGAACATCCTCTGGTTTTTCGTCGGGGGAATCTGGATCGCGCTGTCGCACCTGTTCTGGGGCGTGCTGCTCTGCATCACGATCATCGGCATCCCGTTCGGCCGGCAGCATTTCAAACTGATGAGTCTGGCCTTTACTCCGTTTGGCCGGGATATTGTACGGGCATAATTCTCGAAACCAAAACAGACAGACATGATAAAAAACACGATTTTCATGGCAGTCGCGGCGCTGGCGCTTTGCGGCTGCGGACAGAACGGGACGAAAAAAACGGGGCAGGCGACCGGAGCGGACAGGGACGGCCACGACTGCATCGGATCGGCCGGCTACCAATGGTCGGAGGCGCGTAAGGATTGCATCCGTCCGTTCGAAGACGGCGTCAAAATGCTCCCGACGACCCAATCCGATACGGGCGCCGTATATGCCGCTTACATCGTATTCAGCGCCGACTCGGCCCAGGCGGAACTGTTCCTGCCCGGCAACGAAAAAACCGAGGTGCTCGACCGGCGCGACCTGCCCGGCGGCGGGCACGCTTGGAACGTCGAGGACGACGACACGAAAAACGTCCGGCAGGCGGATGGACATTGGGTGATCGAACAGCGCGGCAATACGATCTACGTGCAGGACCCCTACCCGATCAACGTCGTTTTCGACGGCACGGACGGCAAAACGAAAAAATGCTACCGGATCGACGTCGTTTTCGAACCGGATCTGGCGCGGGTCACCCTCGACGGGACGGTATTCGACTTGACGCAGTACGTGACCGCCGACGGTTTCGGATACAAGAACGACATGATGGATCTGCGCGGCAAAGGCCGCGAAGCCACGCTCACGATGCGCGACGGACTCATTCTGTCGCTGACCGAACGGAAATAGCTACACATTCCCTATTTAACTCAATACTAATCCAATGATCAATTTCGAATATTACAATCCGGCAAAAATCATCTTCGGCAAAGGCGTCGAGAACGGCGTAGGCCGGGAAGTCGCCAAATATGGGAAACGGGTGCTGCTGCATTACGGCGGCGGGTCGATCAAGCGCAACGGCCTGTACGACCGGGTCGTAACATCGCTCAAAGCCGAAGGGTTGTACGTCGCCGAACTCGGCGGAGTACAGCCCAATCCCCGCCTGTCGCTCGTCCGCAAAGGCGTCGAAATCTGCCGGGAAAACCGGATCGATTTCATCCTTGCGGTAGGCGGCGGCAGCACGATCGATTCGTCGAAGGCCATCGCGGCCGCGATGCGCTGCAAAGACGACATCTGGGACTACTACCTGTACGACGACAAGCCGATCGAGGGAGCGCTGCCCGTAGGCGTCGTGCTGACCATTCCGGCAGCCGGTTCCGAATCGTCCGACAGTTCGGTCATCACCAACGAGGACGGCAACTACAAACGCTACATCGGCGGCGAATGCCTGATCCCGAAATTCGCGTTCATGAATCCCGAAGTGACTTTCACGATGCCGCCGCACCAGATTGCAAACGGCTGCTCGGACATTGTCGCCCACTTAATGGAGCGTTATTTCACGCGGGTAAAACACGTCGATTTCACCGACCGCCTGATCGAGGGAGCCATCCGCACCATTCTCTACCACGCCCGATGGCCCTCGAAAATCCGACCGATTACGACGTCCGCGCCGAGATCATGTGGCGGGCACCGTCGCGCACAACAACCTGCTGAACACGGGACGCATCGGCGACTGGGCCAGCCACGACATCGAGCACGAACTGAGCGCGCAGTACGACATCGCGCACGGGGCGGGCCTGTCGATCGTATTCCCGGCGTGGATGAAATACGTTTACAAAACGGACATCGACAAGTTCGTTCAATTCGCCGTGCGCGTATTCGACGTTTCGCTGGCTTTCGACGATCCCGAAAAGATTGTTTTCGAAATGATCGCCCGTCTCGAAAGCTGGTACCGGAAAATGGGCCTGCCCACCCGGTTGAGCGACGTGGGGATCGGCGAAGAGCACCTGCGCGAAATGGCCGAAAAATGCCTCGCCGAACGCGACGGACGCAACGGGCTGGGAAATTTCCGGGCCCTGCACGTCGAAGACATTTACCGGATTTACAAACTGGCGCTGTAATCGCAGTTCCTGAAACATCGCTCGGAACGACAAAGCCGGAGTCTCAAGACTCCGGCTTTGTCGTTTCCATTCCGTATCCGAACCGGAAATCTCGCGGTATTCCGGACATCGACGTTACGGCGGCCCGGATTCCGGATCGCCGATTCTCCATATAACGAACCGTCGGAGAACCAAACGATCGCCCGATTTCCCGACACTCCTTACCCAAAAAAAATACACGAACTTCAGATCGCTTAGGTAGATCGATCCTTACATACAAAAGCGACTTATCGCCCCGACCGTTACTCTGCGAAAAACGCGTCGCAGAAATTCAGTATCGAAAAGGGGTCTTTTTTCAGTTCGCGAACATGCTCTTTACTCTCCACCCCCTTCTCGTAACACTCTTTGAGCGCCTCGCAATTCGGGATTTTTTTCTTGAACACGAACATCATTTCACTCCAACCGGTAGAGGCGCCGCCGACTGTCAGGAAATTATGAACCGCGCTATCGCCCCGGAAACGGATGCCGTAACAATCGCACGTCGTCGTTTGCCTCCCCTGGCAGCCTGTCGAGGCATATCCCCGCCTCCAGTAGACCGTGCCCGCCCCGGCCGCTTTTTTCAACTCGCGTCAGGCTGCGTACCGTGCGGTCAAGATTTTTCATGCACGGCCGGACCAAAGACTGCACCTCCCAACGCTCGACCGACGTCTTGCTCAAATAGGACAAAGTAATATAATCTGTAAAGTTTTTCTATGACAAATCAGTGAGTTGGACAGATGACTCTGTAAAAATCGTTACCGTTTCGTTACCTATTTGAAATCTTGGAGAATAATAGGTTGATTTACAGGATGTGTTATTTTTAAGCCTATGGCGAAAAATGCGGTTTTAAGCGTTTTTTCGGTGGCAGAATATATTCAGAAAATGCTATTCCAAACGCATGTAACACATTATTGTCCATAGTTTAGCCGTTTTTCCGCATATATCCCTTCTGTATTACGACTTTCTCCGACTTTATCGTGCACAAAAAACGACTGATAATATTGATTTTTAATAAAATTTATCTAATTTGCAAGAACTTCATAAAAGAATACTTAAAGTCGTTAAGTCGTTTTACAGTTGCATTTTGCATAACCAGTTATATACCAATGGATATAACATACTCTATATCTCTGATTTTCGATTGCATTGCGCTTCATGGGTATGCTAATCCGCATTGGACTCTTGACATTCTTGGGGAAAGGTCGGATAATAACACTTCATCGAGATTTCCTTTTTACATTTAAAGCAATACTAATTATTTCCGGACGAATAATTTATTGTATTCGGTCGGGGAATACTCGTAACCTGATAAAAACACAGAATCGATTAGTCGAAAGAGAAGGGAAATACAGCTTATGTAAAGTTATTCAATAACAGAGAGGGCATAAAACGGCACGGAACTTTTTAAGAGAATATAAATATCCGTGCGATTGTGAAGAGCATTGTGATAGCTTGGATCATAAAATCTGAGAGAGAAGGAGTTCTAATCACATTGTAGTTTTATAAAAAACTTATAAAACTGATGTCTATGTTACTCGACAGACAGACCCGTCATTTGATTCTCAGCTACCATTTCGCCCCCAATGCGGGATTGCTCAATGGGAAAATGGGAGGCGTGGCGTTTTTCGGACAATATGCCAAACATACCGGCAAAGCCTACTTCCGCGAATACGCGGAAGAACTGCTGGACGAAGTGTTCGACATGGTTCACGAAAACATCCCTATCAACTTCGTCGACGGACTGTGCGGTATCGGCTGGGGCGTCGAACACCTGATCCAAAACGCTTTGTTGGAAGGCGATTCGGACGATGTGCTGGAGGACATCGATAAAAAAATCATCGAACGCGATCCCCTGTATATCGAAGAGCTGTCGCTGCATAACGGTATATGTTGGAAACGACGCCGCTCTGGAAAGATTCCTATACGATGCTCGAAGGAATCGCGGGCATCGGCCTAATCCTGATGTCGTCGCTCGATATGGAACAGAAAAGCGAATGGACGGACTTATTCTTATTATAAACAACCGGAGAAATCCGAAAATCCGTAAAAGAGTGTAGGGAAAACTATTAATTTAATCTATCATGAAAAAACTCGTATTGAAGAAAGACATCGTTGCAAGGATTAACGGTGGTGAAATGAATCAACTCAGAGGCGGATGTGGACCCGACGGTTTCTGTAATCAGTACACTATTGCTCATTCCGATGCCACCTGCGGACACCCCTGTAACGGGGATCCGTCTTGTCCGGGTCAACAAACTTGCGTTGAAAGTTGCATGGATATATGTAACTTTTTACGCAATACGGCAGCCATTTACAATGCAGGTAATACCTGCATTGGAATGTGCGTTACTGGTGCCACTTGTTGGACTTACTAGTTACTAAAAATATAATCAATGTATAGATTATATCGAGTTCCGGGCCGGGAGCAGTGAGGTAGCCGGCAACCGGATGAGTTCACGGCCTTTTAAGCGGATTGTGAATCAGACTGAAGTAAATCTTAAAAATCTTTAAACGGAAGTATTATGAAAGCGTGTATGATTTGGATATTATCATTGTTTACGGCTACGGTCGGGTCCGCGTCCTCCCCCGACGAGACGCCCGGTTCCGAAAGCCTTTTACGGGATCGTCCTTTCATTC
>NZ_QUDJ01000012.1:0-107402 GCF_003477565.1 Alistipes sp. AF48-12 | reverse complement strand
ATCTGAAAGTCGCTACGGTTCCCTACGCGTTCGACCGACCGCGCGGGTGGCTGCTGCACGAAGGCCGCCCGGTGCTGGTCGATAAGCTGACCCCGGTCGAACTGGAGTTCCTCGACTGGTCGGACATGGGGACGGGCCCCGTCGTGCGTTTCGTATTCAAAAAGGAGGAGTTCGTTTAGCTCCGGGAGCGCGCAAAAGAAGACCCTGCGGCGCAATTCCCGTTGCGGCCGCAGGGCTTCCTGCGTTTCGGTCGTCTGAAATCCGGACGTACGGCGCGTCTGTGCCCGTGCGACCGGACGGTCAGCGGATTTCGTTCCGTCCGCTGCGAAGCGTCAGGTTCCGGTCGCCGTGGCGGTAAGTTCCTTCGAGTCCTTCGGGCAGGACGATCGCCCCGTTCTCCCGGAAAAGCCTCGCCCGTACTTCGTCCTGCGAATATTTGCAGGCGTTGTCGATCTGTTTTTAGATGCAATTTTTTTGCAACTGATAATTTTTATATTTATATTGCGATAGATATGGAACGAAAAACGGGTATAACTCAGGCAATCAAGACTGCGGGACTGAAAGTCACCCCGCAGCGCAGGACGGTTTACGAGGTGATGCAGGAGCTGCGGCATGCTTCCGTCGATACGGTTATCGAGAAAGTGCGCGAACGCAATCCGGATATCACGGTGTCGACTATTTACCGGATTCTGGATTCGTTTTGTAGGGCGAAGGTGCTCTCTTCGGTCGGCAATCCCGCCGATGGGAAACATTATTTCGACATAACGGTCGGGAATCACCATCACCTGTTCGACGGACAGAAGATTGCGGACTACGACGATCCGGAGCTTACACGGCTGATTTATCGCTATCTGGCAGGAAAATTGCCCGGCGACACGAATATCGACAAGATACAGGTGCAAATTATTATTAACCATTTAAAATCCGAATGATTATGGAAAAGAAAAAAATGACTACGGCTTCCGGTCGTCCAGTGGCCGATAACCAGAACGTACAGACGGCCGGCCGGCCGGGGCCGATGCTTCTGCAAGATCCCTGGTTTTTGGAAAAACTTTCGCATTTCGACCGCGAGGTGATCCCCGAACGGCGTATGCATGCCAAGGGTTCGGGCGCTTACGGTACGTTCACCGTGACGCACGACATTACCAAGTATACCCGCGCCTCGATCTTCTCGGAAGTAGGTAAGAAAACGGAATGCTTCGTGCGTTTTTCGACCGTCGCCGGCGAGCGCGGCGCAGCCGATGCAGAGCGCGACATTCGCGGTTTCGCCATGAAGTTCTATACCGAAACGGGCAACTGGGATCTGGTGGGCAACAACACCCCGGTTTTCTTCCTGCGCGATCCGCTGAAGTTCCCCGACCTGAACCACGTCGTCAAGCGCGATCCGCGCACCAACATGCACAGCGCCAACAGCAACTGGGACTTCTGGACTTCGTTGCCCGAAGCGCTTCATCAGGTGACTATTACCATGAGCGATCGCGGTATCCCCGCTTCGTACCGCCACATGCACGGTTTCGGCAGCCATACGTTCAGTTTTATCAACAAGGACAATGTACGCACCTGGGTGAAATTCCACTTCAAGACCCTGCAGGGGATCAAGAATCTTACCGACGAAGAAGCTATGGAATTGATCGGCCGCGACCGGGAATCGCATCAGCGGGACCTTTACGAAGCCATCGAGCGGGGCGACTTTCCGCGCTGGGAACTCAAAGTACAGTTGATGACCGAGCAGGAGGCCGACGGTTACCGCATCAATCCGTTCGACCTGACTAAGGTATGGCCGCATGCGGACTTTCCGCTGCACGATGTCGGCGTGTTGGAACTCAATCGCAATCCGGAAAACTATTTTGCCGAAGTCGAACAGTCGGCCTTTAATCCGATGAACGTGATCGACGGTATCGGTTTCTCGCCCGACAAGATGTTGCAGGGCCGCCTGTTCTCGTACCGCGATGCCCAGAACTACCGCCTCGGGGTCAACCACGGTCAGATTCCCGTGAACCGTCCCCGATGCCCGTTCCATTCGTACCACCGCGACGGGATGATGCGTACCGACGGTAACAATGGCTCGGCGATCGGTTATGAGCCCAACAGCTACGGCGAGTGGCAGGACAGCCCCGAAATGAAGGAACCGCCTTTGAAGCTGCACGGCGACGCTTACAACTACAACGAGCGCGAATACGACGAAGATTATTACAGTCAGCCGGGCGATCTGTTCCGATTGATGTCGCCCGGACAGCAGAAGGCGCTGTTCAAGAACACGGCGGCCAACATGGGCGACTCGGAACTGTTCATCAAGCAGCGGCACGTACGGAACTGCTATAAGGCCGATCCGGCTTACGGTCGAGGCGTGGCCGAGGCGCTGGGTATTTCGCTGGAAGATGCGCTCCAATCGGCAAAGTAATATTGTGAGAACGAACTAATCTCTTTTCCTGACGGGTATGCTGGTGGCGCTACTCGTGGCCGGGGCCCATCACTGACAAAATCGATGCTATTTATTTTACTGCAAACGGGGGTACAAATTTGTACCCCCGTTTGCAGTAAAATGCTCCGTCCTGCCGGCTTTCGAAAAGGCGGTATGCCTCCCCGATCCGGCTCAATGGAAAGCGGTGCGTAATGAGCGGCATGGTGTCGATCTTGCCCTGTCCGATCGGGCGCAGTCGCAGCCATTCATGCCGCCGATACAGAAGGTGAGGTTCTTGCCATACATATCCGCTAAAAGCAGTGTCTGCGGCCGGTCGTAAAATGCCACTGCGGTGACGACGACCTTGGGCCGAACGCACTCCCAGGGCAAGCGGAGCGTATCGACGGCTCCCGCCGCTTCCAGCGCCGCGTCAGCCCTTCCGCGATCGCTGTGGTGCAGTGCGAAATCTCGGCATACCTCCGGTTCGGTAACCAGCGCATCGGAGTAATATTCCCGCACGAAACGAATCCGTTCGGGCGACTTTTCACAGACGATGATGCGCCGGGAGTATTTCAGCAGCACGCAGAGTAGGGTGCAGTTCACAAAGCCGGGGCTTTATCGGTATAACGTTAAAATCTGTTAGGCTCTGTGAAATCGCCGTTTTTTAAATCTGAGTATTTAGGATTATAAGCGCATTCGGTCACATTCCACCGCGTAGCATCGATATAAGGAACCAAAGCCGTGAACCCTGAGAAATCTTTCAGGCCTTTCAGGTTGTCGACGGTAACGCTGTTTACGGAAGTCAGCTTCCCGAAATCGAGCGATGTGATCGCCGTATTCGGCTTGAGAAGAGCTATGGTAGATGTCGGGCCGACAAAAAGATTTCCTCCGACGGCGGTAAGGGCCGGCATACCGATGGATTGCGGTGTGCCCGGACGTCCGGTTGCAAAAGTCATGTTGCCGCCGATCGTTTCCAGAGCAGGCAAGGTAAAAGACGTCGCTTTTGTCAAGGTGGTGATAACCGCTTCGAATTCGCCTCCCACCCGCTTTAGGTTCGGCATTTCGAAGGATGGGCAGCCGCCCATTTTGGTCAGGGTCAAATCACCGAGGATCTCTTCGACGGGCAGCGACACGGCATCGGACGGATTGGCGTTGATCGTCAATCCGCCCATTACCCGAAATCCTTCGATAACGGGCAGTTTAGTAGCCGAACTATTATTCAGGTTTAGCGTGCCTTCAAAACGGTCGGGACCGATGATCTTATCGATCAGCATACTGGAACCCGAAAGCGTGATATTGCCGGTGATGCCGGATTGGGTGAAGTCCAGTTCTCCTCCATCGACAGGAATATTGTTCAGGCCTAGACCGCCTATGTTTTTCAGAGTCCCCAGCTTGTCGAAAGAAAAGGTCAGTTCCTTCACCCCGTCCAGGCTCAGTATCCCGCCTACGGTTTCGAGTTTGCCGAATACGCCCAGATCGGACAGGGTCATCGAGGTCAAAGTAAGATCACTCGTCACGGTCGTCAGGGAGGAGAAGTCGAGCGAAGTGAGGCTGCTGTTGCAAATGATGCTCCAGGCTTTTTTCAGCGTAGGGAATTTATAGGAGGTCAATTGGCTGCACCTCTTGAAGTCGATGCTATAGGAGGTCGTCTCTTCCAGCGCCGGACAAAAGAGTTCGGTAAACTCCCTGCAATCTTCCAAATATATTCCGCCCACGATTTTCAGGGCCGGAACATCCAACTCGACCAATTGTCGTAGACTGTATAAATATAACCGTTTCCCGATGGTTTGAAGCGCGCCCAGCGAGATTTTTTGCACCTGTGCCTGGTTATTGTTGAGCTGTTGAATCTGGAGTTCTCCACCGATCGAAACGAGGGCGGACAACGATATTTCTTCCATTTTGTCGGCTTTCAGTATGAAATCCCCGTCAACCCGTGAAAGGCCCGCAAGATCCAGCGACGTGAGTTCGCCGCTGCATATTTCGGCGTTCATGCTTACGGCCTCCAGCGCGGGCAACGAAAGGCTCTGCACCTCGTCGGCCAAACTGCTCAATCGAAGGGCTCCGGTGCGCTGTAGGTTTTCGAGCTTTATTTCCGGCAGGGTACAGTATTCGCCTATGGTCAGGATGTAACGCACGTTTTTAAGGCTCTGCAATCCGTCGAGATTGGTAATGGGATCGTCTTCCGACGTTTCGGTTCCGACCGACAGGTTCCCGTCGATCGTTTCTATGCCCATCGTCGCAAACGCATCTACTGACGCCTGGGTGTTCAATACGAAATCTCCTTTCGTGTCGGCTTCTGTACGTACCAGCGAATAATGATAGGTTCGCTGCGTCTGGTTGTACGATACGGCTGTGAAATCACGGGACGCCTCCCAATCCGTAATCGAAGCCGGATCGGGCGAAACCGCCACGTGTTCGCAGGTTTCCAATACGACCGCGGCTCCGGACAGATCGGCACCGGCCGGAACGGTAACGGTTATGTTGTTATCGGCGATAATAGCCGGCCACTCCTGCTCCCCGTTTACCAGTTTAAAAGAGATGATATAGTTGTCGCTCCCTACGAAGTCGTTGTTCTCCTTTTCGCACCCTGCCAACAGCAGTGAAAAGAATGCGACGCACAGTAAATTGATCTTATTTTTCATGATATTTTGTACTGTTTGGTTAATTATTGCCTTCCGGAGTGTATTTTCCATCGAGCATATCCTGATAAGTCGGGTCGTAAACGCCTTGCCTTGTCTCCCATGTCGTCTCGTTCAGGCTCGGGATGACCTTTTTGAATGTCGAAAAATCGGTCATCCCGATACGCTGATATATACCGACCCGACCGATTCAAGGTTGTCGAAATTCCAACTGGATATTCCCGTGCTTGCACCCAGATTACGGTTTATAATGGACAGTTTTCCTCCAACGGTCGTCAGGGCTGAGAAATCCAGCGATCCTGGGCCTGTTTGAGTGGATACTTCGATCTCTATACTCCCGCCTATCGAGGTCAGGGCGGGAACGGAAAATCCGTTCGGGAATATTCCTTTTATATCCAGATTGATACTGGCGTCACCGGTGATGGTTTCCAAAAGCGGGAAATTGAAAGTACGCACATCCTCCGCTTTGCTGGTGTAGAGTCCGCCGAAACTCAGGCCGCCTATGCTGACCAGATTCTGAGCGTTTACCTTGCGGAAATATTGATGGTTCGTATATATGCGTAGTAAGCCTGTAATACGGGTAAGGTTCCCAAGGTCGGCCACCTCTATTCCCATCGTGGTGAACTGTAGGTTAAGGCTCCCGATCTGCTTGATCCCTTCGAAAAGGGGCATTTTCGTGACTCCGAAATAGTTGGTTCCGTCCATCGTAACGTCGCATTCGAGCACTTCGGGGCCGACGATCTTCGGCACGTTGAGCGTCGATCCGGTCAGTTGCAGTTTGGAAGTTACCTGAAGGTTCGTCAGGTCGAGTTCGCCGCTGATAGGGATGCGGTCGAGTATCAGTTCGCCTACGCTTTGCAGCGACTCCATTCCGTCGAAAGACTCGACCAGTTCCATATTCGTCAGGGATATTTTAGCCGCCGTTTTCAGGGACTTGAACCCGTCGAGGTTCATAATGGTCAGGGTCTGAAGGTCGAGGATGCCCACCTCGGCAAGGGCGGTGAAATCGACAAAACCTACCGTGCCGTCCAGGATATTGACGCTGCCCGCTTTTTTCAGGGTCGGAAATTGCACTTCCGACAGCGAATTGTTACCCGAGAGGGTCAGTTCCCCGGTCAGGTTTTCGAGTATCGTATTGGTCAAATTGGATATCTTGACACATCCGGTCATGCTGAATCCCCCGGCGGAGGCCAGATCAGGCAGATCGACCGCGGTCATCTGGGGAATATCCGAAAGGGAAAGCGTACCCCCCAACTCTTTCAGGGCCGGCAGGGAGAATGTCTCCAGTTTCGTACCGTTGCGGCCGGATGTAAACGAGAGGTCGCCCCGTACCGTCTCCAGCGAGGTCAGGTCTATGGCATTCAGTTCATCTGTATTGACGGTCATATTCCCGCCGACACGGACCAGTGCCGGCATTTCGATCCGCTGTATATGGGGTTGCCTGATCGTTATCCCGGATACTACTTCAGTCAGCGAGGGCAGGACGATGTTTTTCAGGTTTTTGCAGATAATATTATTGCCCCTGTCATCTGTCGTGCGCGTCAATCCGTACATGCTGCGAAGGCTTTTCAAGTTCAGGGTTTCCCCGGCGAACGTTTCGTTGACGATGACGTTATACTCGACCTCCAGCAGGTTTTCCAGTCCTTCCAGGTTGCGGATGGAATCGAAGGCCGGGCCCCCTTTTTCCGCGCCGATGATCAGGTTCCCCCGGATGACGTCTATTCCCGAACGGGCGAATGCGTCCACATCGGCCTGCGTGTTCAGTACGACGTTGCCGTCGGTGCTGACTTCGGGATGAATGATGCGGTAGCGGTAGATCCTGTCGCTGTTGTTATACGAAGTGGCGATGAACTGGTATTCTTCGCCCCAATCGGTTATGGTCGACGGATCGGGGGTCAGCCTCATGTTCTCGCACAGGACGATATCGGGTTTCCCCTGGCTCAGGTCGGTGCCTTTCGGGACGGTAAGACGGATCTCGTTATCCAGTATGACGGCCTTGTAACTTTCCGAACCCACTTTCATTTCGAACGATATGATGTGGTTGTCCGTTCCGGCGAAATCGCTCTCCTCCTTGCTGCATCCGGCCAGTATCAATCCGGCGAGCGAGGCGCAGAAAATATTTTTCAGTATATTTCTCATGGTTTAATGTTGTTAAGATTATTGAATCGCGGCTTCCGGATCGAGAGATGCGTAGCCGAATACCTCGGTCGAGTTTTCGCCCAGTGCGCCGGCCGAAACGTTCAGGGCCGTATGCACCTTGATAAAGTCGATATATTTCAGGTTTGCCGGTTTCCCGTCCGGGGTGATGGCGTCGCTGATACGGATACGGTTGCCCGAGGCAGTTTGCTGGGTCATGGGATTCTTTGTTGTTATGAGGTCTGTCGTACTGTAATTGTCCACATAGCCCCAGTCGAACGATTTGTTTTTCCAGATACCGCCTTCCTGCACCGTCCTCGGTTCGAGGCGCGTTCCGCGGAGCGTGTAGCTGTTCGGCCTGATCCATTTCGGATACATGGACGAAGTTCCGTGATTGATAAAGCCCATGCTGCCGTTGTTTCCCTGGTTGTCCGACCAGCGGATAGCGGATTTTTCGGAACGGTAATAAGTGATCGCGTAATCCTGGATCGTTTCGGGTTTGCCCGTTTCGCTGCCTTTCACTTCGTACCACGTATCGTTGGGAAGTCCGTCGCCATTCTCGTCCTGCATGACGTATACGATACCGGGTTCGGAACTTCCATCGAACGGGTTGCCGAACACACAGAAATCATAATCGCCGTTGCTGCTGACAATGCTGTGGCTGCAATATACGGTCAGGTAGCCGCCGAAACCGCCGAGGCTGACGTAGTTGCCTTCGTTCAGGCGTTTTTGGGCGTATGCATTGGCTTCTTCGTAGGTAGTCGCTTCATAACCCGCATTGACGAACTGGCCCGGAGCAGCCACGAATTCCATGACGGTAAAGCGTTCCGTGCCGGCATAAGGGCGGAAGCGGTTCATTTCATTGTCCGTACCGACGCAATTTACCTGGATCGTTGCGGATGCGGTATTGCTTTCGCTTTGGGTAAGATTCCGGGAAAGCACGGACCGGACCTGTGGCGTATGATTGGTAACGGTCAATTTTACCGTGTATTCCTTTTGTTCCGCAGGCGTGAAATTGAAATACGGGGTTGTAACGCCTTCCTGCTCGATGTCGTCCACGCTCCAACTGTAAGTCGGATCGACCGCATTGACGATAATGGGCTTGAGGAAAACGGAACGCCCTTCCATTACTGTGCGGGGAGCCGATTTGATGTGGGAAACAGGATCGGTCGTCTCGATTCTAAGCGTCGGGCTCTCTTCGACGCGGACAATCGTTTCGTACTCGGTTGTTCCGTCTTCGTTGGTAGCCACAAGCTTTACCTGGTAATCGCCCGTTTCGGTCTTGGTGAAAACCTGATCTTTGTCCGTCCCCGCCTTTTCATTGTCGATATACCATTGGTAGGTCGCCCCCTCGCTGTTCTGTACATCGGGCGAAAGGGTCAGTTCCGTATTCACATAAGTGACGATACCGCCTTCGGGCACAGCCAACGATATGACGGGAGGCGCCATCTCAAGGACGTCGACGCGCATCTCTTTTTCGGCATAACCGTTCTTGGTGTCAACCCTCAGCGTAACGTAATACTCGCCCGTTTTGTCCGAGCGGAAAATACAGACCGGTTGCGTACAGATGATTTTCCCGTCCTGTTTCCACGAATATATGCCGCCGTCGCCGTGTTCCACGGTGGCTTCAAGCACGATATCGCGGTTGACCTTTCCGGTGTAGATGCTGGTCGAACTACTCAATGTGATTTTCGGCGCGAGTGCATCGTTCACATCGTCTTTGCTACAGGCTGCGAACAAAATACAGCCGAGCAACAGGCATAACCAAGATGTTTGGTACATGTTTTTCATAGCGTAATAAATTATAAATGTTGATTATGAACTATTCCAGAGGTCGGAGTTTCCGTTTGGTAAATGCAAAATGGGCGGGAATATCCCCCGTAGTAGCCGACCATTTTTTCATGCCTTGGGGCGAGAAGCAGTATATCGTTCCCGGTGTTACGTAGTCCCGGGCATCGGTAGCGAAGATTTCACGCGTAACGGGATTGACCGCTATCCCGTATGGTGAGACTATGCTTTTTTCCGTTCCGTCTTTAATAAAATTGCGGGAGACGATCTTTTTCGTTTTGACGTTGACGATGGCATACGATTTTTTCCATGAATTGGTAACGTAGCTCCATTCGTTACTGTAAACATAAAGGGAATCGCCGCACCGGGTCATTTCACTGTTGGGAAGCAGATCCAGCACGTCGGTCACTTTATCCGTCCGGCTGTCGATAACAAGGGTTTTCGACGATGTCCCGTAATAATCTCCGCGGGACGAAACCCATATCTGGCCGTAGACATCCAATTCCATTCGGTGGAGATTGATGACGCCGGTTTCTATTTTTTTTATTTCGGTGAATGTCTCCAGGTCGACCACCGACACCGTACAATCATAATTCGGGTACCGGTATCCGCCTGAATTGGCTACGTATAGTTTATCTCCGGCCACCACCATTTCTTCGGGCTGGTATCCGACATCGCATGTACCTATTATCTCGAGGGTTGCCGTATCTACCTTGGCAATGTATCCGAGCCGGTAATTAGGATCGGATTCCACTACCGGGCCAGCATAAGAACTCACATAAGCATATTTGCCTTTGAACGCGATATAGCGGCAGTTGGGAATAGAAAAAACACCAATGTGCTTAGCCGTATTCACATCCATTACTTCGACGAAATTGGAGCAGTTGATGACGGCATACAAACGGCTGCCGTATATCTGCAAATCATTGCCCACATCGCCGAGCTCTTTCACTACTCCCGGATTGCGTTCTGCATAAATATTTTTGGTATATACTCCGGTTTCATAATCGAAATAATCGAGCGTGGCTTTATTGTTGCCCATATTGCCTTCGTTGAGCAGGAAAAAACCCTTGATCTCGCCGGGATTTGGATCCGGATAAACTACCTGTAAGGATGTCGAAGGGACAATCTCCTCCTCTTTGCGACAGGATGTAACGCACACGATTGCCGCCAGTATCAGGACATATATCAGTTTGTTGTTTTTCATATCGTTATGTTTATTTTAATTTTTAAATTCGTCCCGTGCATCAGGTAGCACTTGGGCGATCTCGTATTGTTGGTTGAAAATATTGTTGACTTCAGCCGTAATCCGTATGCCTACCCGGTTCCACTGAAAATTCTTGGATAACGACATATCGCGGGTGTACCACGGCTGTGAGTTGTTCACCGGTATAGAGGCCATAATCTTTAGCCGATTGGAACCCTGCCGAGGAATTGCCGCACGTTCTATATCCGATATCCCAAAAGGGAAATCATGATTTTTCTTTTGTTGCAAGGTGTTTATTTTCAGTTGTTTGTGTGCAAAGTTATTCGTTTATACAATTTACCTCTGCAATTGACCGAACAGAACAAACGCACTGAATGTTTGAGAAAGTCAATTACCTACCGCCCGTGTTCCCGCAGGGTAAATCTTCGTTGTCGCAAGGCAGGTCTTCTGACTCGTTTCCTCCGCTGCGCCTTCCCAGTTTAAAACCAGTGGCAAAGAGTGCGCGAAGTTGCCCAATCAGGGCTGAAACTCACAGCAACGGGTATTGTCGCCGATTCTCACGGCATTCCCTTATTATTTCCGGCAACAGAATAACTTCCGGAAAACCTTGCGACGCAAAGTTAAAAAAATATTTGTTTTATCGCTTTAAAATACAATGGAACATATTGCCAGATATGTGGAAGAAAGACATTTTATTCAAACGAGGACTTGCCGGTATCGGCTGGTGTCTGTCTTACCTGCTACGTAACGAGCAGGTCGAAAGCGACATGAATAGTATTTTGAGGGCTACCGATGCCGTGATTTTTCGGCGAATGGTTACGATGATTCAAGAGCCGCTACTACGGGATCTGTCCCGTTCGGTCGGGATCGGACTCTATGCAGTGAACAGGGATAGTCGTTTGTTTCAGGAGTTGTTGCGACGTTATGTTCTGGAATTATGTAGTCTGAGACAAAGGATCTAAGTACTCGCACAGCCGTTTGGAACGATTGCGGGCTTTATTCGACCGAAGGGTAAAATTGCAGATAAGCATCCCGATATCGCGCATTCATTCGATGTGCAAGACTATTTTTACGATTTACTGGAAGTCATGCCTATACAGGATCTCGATCTGAAATCGCAGTTTCTTATGGTAGATAAGGAAATTTGTCGTCCCGTAGCACTGAACGAACTGAATCGCCGCGCCCGCTGGACGGTCGAAAATGTGAAAGTCCTGCAATCTGAGGGGGCCGTACAGGCATTCAATACCAGTGTAACTTCATATGTTAACAACTCTACTCGGCTGTTCCGCTCCGTTCCAGTAACTCCAGAAGCGGCGGGGCGATTTCAATCTGTTCGCATTTGAGGGACGAAATCAATTCCTTTCCTTCGGGGTTAACGAAAAATACATCTGACGCTTGTCTTTTGTGCCTATCACGCGCTCGACCAGTCCTTTTTTCTCGATCGAGCCGATCACTTTCGAGTTATTCGACGAAGTCAGTCCCAACAGCTCGCCGATTTCTCCCGAAGAGAGGCTGCCGGCTTTGAGCAACGAACACAGCGCCATTCCTTCGTTCAAACAAATTCCGTATGTTTTTTCAAATCCTTGCTCGAATTGGTTGACCGCGCGCTGAATGTCGCGTATTTTACAGAGTCTATCCATGTCTTTGATGTTTCGATGCATGTTGCAGTATTTTAGTTATTTACCGCATTCGGTTTTCAAAAAGTTATTTATTGTCTTTTCTCTTTTTGGAACAGCCCGAACAACAGCGCCCGTCGACGCATTCCGGGCGACGAGGCGATCGGGCTCGCAGCCTACAAGTCCTCGATAGAGATTTCCGCCGGGGGAATCGTGGCAATGCTGAGCCGGATGATCCCAAACCTGTTCATGATCCTTTCCGTTTAGAATGCAAAAGCGGCATGTATGCCGGCCGACACATGGGAGTGATCCCGCGTCCATGCGTAACCTACGACCGGGCCGAAATGAAAGCCCCACAGATGGATCGCTTCGTAAACGGCCTCGGTGTGCAGGGAAAACTTCGCTTTGTCGACGATCGATATGCCCGGCATCAGCGACAGTTGAAGATCGTTCAGTACCTGAAATCTCGCTCCTGCGCCGATCTCCCAATGACGCTCCTCGCCGGGAATGAATTCTATTCCGGCGCCCAGGGCCCAGCGACTGTGCGGGGCGAGCGTCCTGAAATAGTGCGCGTGGATCGCCGGAGCCCACTCTTTATGCTCGATGCCGTATGCCGCGCCGAGGCTCAGTCCTGCTTCGTTTCGCGGGTGGGCGTGCTCTCCGTGTCCCGCTCGCTCTTGCGCCCGGAGACCGAGGACGGAGGTTGCCGCCGCGAGAACGACTAAAATTCCTTTTTTCATAGCATATGTCGGTTTTAGACGAACAGGTTTACATTCGCTCCTTCGGCACGCTCCATGTAGGTCGCAACGCCGCCTACGGTCGCTTCGTCCAACAGCTCTTCGCGTTTGACACCCATGACGTCCATCGACATCTGGCAGGCGATAAATTCCACGCCGTTGTCTATGGCCTGTTGCCGTAACGATTCGAGCGAGTCGATACCCTTTCGTTTCATGATGTGGCGCATCATCCGGTCGCCGATTCCCAGCATACTCATTTTGGAAAGGTGTAATTTCAGTGAACTTGACGGTAGCATCATGCCGAACATGCGTCCGAAAATATCCTTTTTTACCTTCGGCTTGGCGACTTTCTTGATCACGTTCAATCCCCAGAACGTAAAGAATATCGACACCTTCTGTCCGGTAGCCGCCGCGCCGTTGGCCAGCACGAATGTGGCCAGGGCTTTGTCCAGGTCGTCGCTGAACATGATGAGCGTTTTGGCTTTGCCGTCGCACGAGGTGGCCGTCCTGCACGCTTGGGGCGAACCTTTTTCAATGACGACCGTATATTTGCCCTTTTCTTCCGAATTGGATATCAGGATGTTTCCGGTCGTGTTGCACCATGCCTGCGCGTCGCGCGAGAATCCGGCGTCGGTGGCGACCATTTCGATTCGTTCGCCTTCGCCGATCGAGTCGATCGCCTGTTTGATCTTCATGACCGGGCCGGGGCACTGCAATCCGCAGGCGTCGATTTTCAAGGTTTTTATCCGCTCCCCGGTATGCTGCGTATCCGTTTTGCCATTCGTTCTGATCGTCGCCGTTTTATTTTCGATCGGCGCGGTCGCCGTCGCATAGGTTTTGTATCCGCCCGACAAGTTTTTGACACGGGTAAACCCGTGTCCCGTCAGAATTTTCAAGGCCAGGTATCCCCGTAGACCAACGGCGCAATAGATGTAAATCTCTTTGTCGCGCGGCAGTTCGCCGATCCGGCCGCGAAGCTCGTCCAGCGGAATGTTCACCGAACCGGGGATCGCTCCGAAGGCGTGTTCCTCGCGGGTACGCACATCCAGAAACAGCGTGTCGCAGCGATCCGCTTCCGCCATTTGCCGCCAGGTCGCCACAGGCATCGCCCCGCTGATGATGTTGCCGGCCACATAGCCGGCTATGGCGATCGGGTCTTTTGCCGATGAAAAAGGAGGGGCGTAAGCGTGCTCGACTTTTATCAGATCGTAAACCGTGCCTCCCTGCTTGATCAGCAGGGCAATCTGGTCGATACGCTTGTCCGCTCCGTCGTAGCCCACGCACTGACCGCCGTAGAGTTTGCCGCTCGCGGGGTCGAAGGTCAGCTTGAGGGTCAGCGGCAACGCATCGGGATAGTACCCCGCATGCGAGGCCGAATGGGTGGTCGAACTGGCATACGGAATGCCGAACTGTTTGAGCCGCTTGGCCGCAAGTCCGGTCGAAGCCACCGTCATATCGAACACCTTGGCGATAGAAGTTCCTATCGCCCCTTCATATCGGGTCGTATTGCCGAAGACCATGTTGTCCGCCACGATGCGTCCCTGGCGGTTGGCGGGATTGGCCAGGTAATTTAGCCAGGGTTTGCCTGTCAGCGGATGCGGAAATTCGATGGCGTCTCCCACAGCATAAACATCCGCCGCCGAAGTCTGAAGATAGTCGTCCACCCAGATGCCTCCCGTCTCGCCGATCCTGAGTCCGGCTGCTTTGGCCAGTGCCGTTTCGGGACGGACGCCGATCGAAAGGATAACCAGGTCGGTCGCGATACTCTTCCCGCTTGTGAAAAAGACCTCGATTTTGTCGTCCCGTTTTTCGAAGCGTTCGACGCTCTGCTCCAAATAAAGGTGCACCCCTTTTTGTAACAAGTGTTGGTGCACATGCGAGGCGATGGAGAAATCGACCGGCGCCATCACCTGATTGCCCATCTCTACGATCGACACTCCCGCTCCCGCGCGATGCAAGTTCTCGGCCATTTCCAATCCGATAAATCCCGCGCCCACGACGACAGCGCTGGCGACCGTTCGTGTAGTTATATAGTTTTTGATACGGTCCGTATCGTCGACGTTTCTCAGAGTGAAAATTCCTTCGCTGTCGATGCCCTTCAGCGGCGGACGCACAGGCGAAGCGCCCGGCGACAGGAGCAGCTTGTCGTAGCTTTCCGTATAGGTCGATCCATCCGCACGGCGCACTTCGACGCTCTTTGCCGCGGTATCGATGCCTACCGCCTCGTTTTCGATCCGCACGTCGATATTGAATCGTCCGCCGAACGAAGCCGGGGTCTGTAAAAAGAGTTTTTCCCGTTCGGCGATCGCGCCGCCGATATAATACGGCAGACCGCAGTTGGCGTACGAGATGTATTTGCCTTTTTCGAGTAGGACGATCTCGGCCTCCTCGTCTGCCCGGCGAATCCTGGCCGCCGCGGTTGCACCTCCCGCGACGCCTCCGATAATGATATGTTTCATATAGCCTGTTTGAAAATTATTTACAATGCGATCTAATGGAAGATACTTCTGTAGGAAAGTAATGGCGCAAAGGTGCGAATTGTTTTCCGATAAAACAAGATTCCTGTGGAAAATAATTTCCGGATTTGTATCGTTGTTCTTTTAATGATTTTATAATTAGTATATTATGTCTTTTGTGGGGCGGGTATGCGTTTAAAAATAATGACGTGACAACCGATGAGGGGCGGGAAATAGGTCTTTTTGAAACGGTCAATAGGGCCGGAGCGACTTAAAATATGCTATCTTTGCGGCTCAGCCGTAAATTGACATGAAGTGAAAACAAAAAGAATTACCGAACGCGATTACGTCAAAGCCTGTCGCAGAGGAAGCCGCGAGGCCGAGATCGAGAATCACAACCGTCCGATCTGTTTCAGTCGGATACACAAATCGAAAAAGGTCTACGACCGCAAACGTCGGAAGGCAGATGATAAAAGGCATCTGCCTTCGTCGTTTTACCGGGTCGGACGAATTTGGTAAGCGGACGGTGTCGATATTAAAGATATTTTCCGTCAAGGGAATATCCCTGATTCGTTGCGTTCCGCACTTTATTCGCACAAATCCGGCAGTATAGAATCCCAAAATATTACGGCGTTTCACCGAAGAAGATCTAGGCGCTTTGTCCGTTATTCTGAGCGATCAAAAAGTCAATCGGTTTCTACCGAATTATTTTTATTAAATTTACGGTTGTAGCCGTTCGTCGGCGAAAGCCGGAGAATCGTATCGTGCGGGGCCGGGTTCTGCGGTTGCGCGTGAAACGCGCCGGGCGTCGAAAGGGATCGGTTCTTCGATTCGGCAGGACGGCGCGTTTCGTGGCAAAGTATTTGATAAGCTTGTAGTTGGTATGAATTTAAATTGAATGTTATGTTATATCGTTTTTTATTTCCCGTTAGACCGGAAGGCGCGAAGACGTCGCTGTTATTGTTGGCGGCGAGGGTTATTTTCGGCGTATTGCTGATGTCGCACGGGTTGCAGAAGTGGGCCGGATTCGCGCAGATGGCCGATGTCTTTCCCGATCCGTTGGGCGTCGGCAGCCGTTTCTCGCTGATGCTGGCCATATTCGGCGAGCTGGTTTGTTCGTTCGGTTTTTTGATCGGCTTTTTGTACCGCCTCGCGATGATCCCGATGATTTTTACGATGGCGATGGCCTTTTTCGTGATTCATAGCCAGGATGCCTTTGCCGTTCGCGAGTTGGCGTTGGTGTACCTGGTCGTTTTCGTGCTGATGTACATCGCAGGGCCGGGCAAGTTCGCCGTCGATCGGTATTTTGCGGTGAAAGAGCGCGGCCGCTGAGCCGACGAACCGGCGGCAGGCGCGCGGGGAACGGGCTTCGCTCGCTGCGCGTGTCGCGTTTCAGATAGATAAAAGATGAACTGATGGAAGAATTCGGATCGATTTGCCGGGAGGTGCTTTTGTGGCCCGAAGGCGTGCCTTCGTCCAACGGCCTTTCTGGAGCGGAGCAGACGCTCGGGCCGGGACTGATCGGCAATGTTTCCGTCCCCGTGTTATACGTTTATCCGGCCTCGCAGCCGTGCGGGCAAGCCGTTATCCTGTGTCCGGGCGGAGGATTTCGGGGCGTGGCCGTGGAGCACGAGGGCCGCGCTTTCGCATCGTGGTTCAACGAGCGGGGCATTACGCTGGCCGTATTGAAATACAGGTTGCCGAACGGCCGCCGCGAGATTCCCGGCGAGGATATCCGCCGGGCGGTACGCCTGTTGGAAGAGCGCTCCGGAGAGTTGCGCATCCGGTCTCTGGGGGTGATGGGGGCCTCCATCGGAGGCTATGTCGCGGCGTCGGCGGCCCTGTTCCCGGAGACGGGAATGCGACCGGATTTTCAAATCTTGCTTTATCCGGTTATCAGTATGCGGGACGGGCTGACGCATCTTCCCTCGCGCGAGCGGTTGATGGGGCCGCACCCTTCCGGGGATGAGATCGCCGCATGTTCGCTCGACCGGTATGTTTCCCCGGAGACGCCGGCCGCCTTTATCGCGCTGGCCGGAGACGACCAGGCCGTTACGCCCGAAAACAGCCTGCTGTATTACCGGGCCCTGATGGATAACCGGGTTCCCGCTTCGCTGCATATCTATCCCGAGGGGGGACACGGTTTCGGGTTCAGCGATACGTTCCGCTATAAGCGGCAATGGCTCGCCGAACTGGAGAAATGGCTCGACGGGTTGAGGTAGCGCTATTTTGCGACGGGCGTCCGCCATAAGAAGACCGTTGCGCGGAATGCGGCCGGAAATGCGTCTTCGTATTTTGCCGGATTCTCCCGGGGCCCGTTTATTTGCGGGGCAGGGCGATTTCGGGCAGCGGGCCGGGGGCGACCGGTTCGACGTTGATCAGCCGCAGGTTGTCGAATACGGTCTGCTGCGCCACTTGTCGCAGGTATTCCGCCTGCTGCTGCGGAACGCCCGCCCGGATATCCGAAGTATACGGTTTGCCGTAGATAACGCTGAAAATTACGTTCGCCGCGAGCAGCGTGCCCGCTTCCGACGGATGGCTTCCGTCCGGCATATACAGTTCGTATTCGGGTTTCTCGCTCCGTACCCGCATCCAGGCCAGTCCTACCGGCGCGCACCAGCCGCCGCTGCGGTAAGCCATCTCCAGGTAACTGGTCGCCAACCGCTGCTGCATACCTTCGTAGGTCGCTACCGGCGGATAGTGGTTCCCGTAAGTCTTACTGCCTTCTTTGCGTCCCCAGGTCATGTAATAGATTACCCGCGCCTGCGGACTTCCGGCGTGAACGAGGCTGTCCAGCGTCCGGGCGGGCCGGTACGTTCCCTCGGCGACCAGTTCGGTCGGCAGGGCCGGGGCTTCGCTCTGCTCCTGTAGGACGACGTAGTCCCATCCTCCGGCGGCGAGCATCCGAAGCAGTTTCCCGTTTTGCAGGTGACCGGTAAAGCGTTGGCTGCCCTTGGTGCAGGCCGTCGCGTCGATCGGAAAGCCGACGCTTTCGCCGATTTGCGACACCAGATCGGGAAGGTTATGGTAAAAGGTATAACTGTTTCCGATGAAGAGCACTCGGATCGGTTGGGCTTTCTGGGCCGCCAGGGCGGTTCCGGCAAGCAGGAAGACGAAAAGCAGAATTTTTTTCATGATAAAGGATTTTGGTGGTTACGGTAACGGTTCAAATCCCATGCCCGGCGGATCGTTCCGCCGGAGCCGCTCGTTCGCCGCATTACCGCAGGATCAGCCCCGCGGTTAGCAGTATTCCGAAAATCAAGATATTACGGGACGTTTTTCCCAGGATGAGATTCAGTTCCCGGCCTTCGCGGATTCGTACCATCCGTCGCCAGGCTGCCAGGTGAAACGGCAGGTAGGCCAGCGGGAGTAGCCCCGCCGCGAAATACCCGCCGGAGAGCAGCGTCAGACAGAGTCCTGAGGCGACTATTCCCAGCGTCAGGTACGCCAGGCTGCCCGCTTTCGGGCCGAAACGCACGACCAACGTCCGTTTGCCGCTCTGCGCATCCTGCTCGCGATCCCGGTAGTTGTTTACCATCAGCAGCGTATCGATCACCAGTCCGCAGGCCAGCGAGACGACCGTTACTTCGGTCGTCCATCCGTGACACAGCACATAGTAGGTGACTCCGACCGGAACGAAACCGAAAAAGACGATCACCAGCCCGTCGCCCCAGCCGTGGTAGGCCAGCGGGTACGGCCCGGCGGTGTACAGGAATGCGAATACGACGCAGACCGCTCCGACGACGATCAACTCGGTTCCTCCGTAAAAAAGTAGGCAAAGGCCCGTCGCGCAGGCGGTCGCGGTAATCAGGGCGATTCCCCGTTTCATGGCATGCGGCGAAATCCAGCCCTGCGCGCAGGCTCGTTCGGGCCCGAGGCGGTCTTTGCGGTCGCTTCCTTTGCGGTAGTCGAACAGGTCGTTGATCAGGTTTGCGTCAATCTGCATCAGCAGCGCGAACAGCAGGCAGAGCAGAGCGGGAATCCACCGGAATCCGCCTTCCGCCAGCGCCAGCGCGCATCCCAGCAGTACGGGAACGGCTGCCGCGGGGAGCGTTTTCGGGCGCGCCGCAAGTATCCAGGCGCGCATCGAGTGGGGGCGGACGGTTTGTTTCATAGGGTGTGGTATATTTATGCAAATGTAGGATTAATTTTGTGATAATTAACGTTATCTTTGCTATGAATGTCCGGGTTTTCCGGATATGGAATTCAATTTATAAGATATGCGGGAAAAATCGAGTGTGGAAGAGATTCGGGAACGCTTCGATCACGATGTCGAGCGTTTTTCGAATTTGCAGAGCGGACAGGTTTCGACTGTCGATGCGGCGTTGTCGCTGGAACTGATTACCGAAGCCGCGGCGCGTCTGACGCCTTTGGCGACGGATCTGCTGGACGTGGGCTGCGGGGCGGGAAACTATACGCTCAAAATGCTTTCGAAACGGCCGGGGCTTCATTGCACGCTGCTCGACCTGAGCCGCCCGATGCTCGACCGGGCCGTCGAACGCGTTTCGGCCTGTTCGGCCGGCCGGGTCACGGCGGTACAGCGGGACGTCCGCGAGGCCGATCTGGGCGAATGCCGGTACGATATCGTGCTGTCGGGAGCCGCGCTGCATCATTTGCGCGGGGACGAGGAGTGGCAGACCGTGTTCGCCCGGTTGTACCGGAGCCTGCGTCCGGGCGGCTGCCTGATGATTTCCGACCTGGTCGCGCAGCAAACGGAGGTACTTTCCGCCTATTTTCGGGAGCGTTACGGCGATTACCTGACCGCTCTGGGCGGAACGGAGTACCGCGACAGGGTGCTGGCTTACGTGGAGCTGGAGGATTCTCCCCGGCCGTTGAACTACCAACTCGACCTGATGCGCGAAGTCGGTTTCCGCGAGGTGGAGATCCTGCATAAGAACGTATGTTTTGCGGCTTACGGCGGGGTGCGGTAACCGACGATTGCTCCTGTCCGTTTTTTCGTCCGGGAGATTTCGAAGAACTCCGGAGGAAAAGAGGATGCCGATTCTCTCGTTTTAATCCCGTTTTTGTCTTTTTGCGGAAAACGAAAAAAGGCGGGTCGTGTATTCCAGGCGGTGAAAAACGGGCTGTAAATCCCGTTTCGGTTTTGTTTTTTACGGAAAATGCGAAAAAAGTAATGAAAATGTAACGGGAATTTGTTGTTTATTTAGAAAATTAAATCTAATTTTGAAAACAGAAGTTCGTAAAAGAGGATAGAGCGAACGAAAAAGCGTCGTAACGGCGGCGATTTGTTCCGGTTTGCGAAAGTAATGAACCGAGTAAAAGTAAGAGGCGCTCTCTGTAACGGTAAAGTGCGGTTTTTGTATATTTTTAATAAATTATGAAAAACGTGGATGGCATTTGTTTTTTAACGGTTGTTTTTTTTGAAATTCGAACGGGAGAAAAATCTTTTTTAGGCAGCGCAGCTTAACCGTTTAAGTAGCAGTAATGGCGGACCGGGCCGCGAAAAAAGCAACGGATTGAATACGAGACGATACCGAATGGAGTAACAAACATAATCTATTAACCATTAATTACTTTTGGCAGAAATGCCGCTTTAAAACTTTATGCGTATGAAAAAGTATTTATTGTTGTTGGCGTCAATCGCCACGATGGGGTTCGCCGCTACTTCGTGTAGCGACGAGAAGAACGACGGCGGGGAGGACCCTGATCTGACGACTCCGATCGAGTTGTCCGGCGTCGTGATCCCGACTTTCCAGGAATCGATGAAGGGAGCCAATGTCACGATCCAGGGCAAAGGTTTTCTCGGTAAGGACAAAATCGCCCTTACGCCCCGTCCCAGCGGTACGGCCGTCGAGATCGCTCCGGCGGAAATTACGGCTTCCAAGCTGGTGTTCAAGTTCCCGAGCGATCTGGCCACCAGCGAAGAAGGTTGGACGCTGACGCTCAAGCGCGGTACGCAGAGCAAGGAAATCGGCACGATGATGCCCGAAGATCCGGAAGACCCCGAACTGACGACGCCGATCGAACTGTCGGACGTGGTGATTCCCGATTTTACCGAATCGATGAAAGGCGCCAGCGTTACGATCGACGGCAAAGGTTTCCTCGGTAAAGACAGGGTGGAACTTAAACCCGTTTCGGGCGGCGATGCCGTGGAGGTTACCAATTCCGAAGTTACCGACGCCAAACTGGTGTTCACGTTCCCCGACGACTTGGCCATCGACGAACAAGGCTGGACGCTGACGCTCAAACGCGGTACGCAGAGCAAAGAGTTCGGTACGCTCAAACCGGTCGATCCGGCGGACGATCCCGATCTGAACACCCCGATCGAACTCGCTTCCCTGTCGATTCCTTCTTTCGTGGAATCGATGGTAGGAGGGAACGTGACGGTTACCGGCCGCGGTTTCCTGGGCAAAGATAAAATCGTTCTCCAGCCCCGGTCCGGCGGCGACGCCGTAGAGACCGTATCCGGCGAGATTACCGACGCCAAACTGGTGTTCGCGTTCCCCGCCGACTTGGCTGTCGATGCCAAAGGCTGGGTGATGACGCTCAAGCGCGGTACGCAGACGCAGGAACTGGGATGTTTCCGTTCCGCGGTAGGACGCTTTATGGTTCCCGATGCCGCATTCCGCGAATATTTGCAGAGTCTCGTTCCGGACAATAAGTACCTGTTCGACGAAAAGGGCAACGCTTACAAACCCGATGCGGCCGAAGTCGTATTCCCGGACGAAGTGAAATACGAATCTACTTATAAGACGCTGAACCTTATCGATAAAGCGGTGACTTCGGTGGAAGGTTTGGAAGGATTCCCGGATGCTGCGAACATCAAATTCTTCTCGCTGGACAATTCCAAGTTGCAGTCGCTCGACATGACGTTGTTCCCCAACTGCGAAAGACTGGAAGCCCGGAATACGGGAACGCTCGAAACCGTGAATTTCGGCGCCGTGGGAGTCGCTCCAGCCAACGAATTGCGGTATCTGCATCTGAACGGAAACAAAATCAAGAGGCTCGACGTCAGCAACGTTGTGAAGCTTTGCGAACTGACGATCATGGACAACCCGCTCGAATACCTCGATATCCGCAACATGATGGCTAATGCCGACGGATACATGTATTTGTGGAAAAAACCGGGTCGCGCGGCGGTTAATTTCGAATTTACCGAAGATACTTCCGTGGAACGTACGCTGAAAGTGGAATATTATTGGTGGAGATGCGTTTCGCAGGCCAATGTCGATACGGTGGGCGCCGAACTTACCTGGGTAACGGATAACCCGGCCATCGATGCGTTGAACGCCGGCGTAATCGTTGAATGTTGGACCTATTGGGGCGAAAACGGGCAACCGCAGACCCTGATGCACACGCACAACAAGAACGGCGAGAACCACGAGATATGCGATTTGTATCCGGGTTCGCTCCATCCTTAACCGCGGAGATCGAAACGCTTTAAAACTGAAAAGAATGTCCGTGAGAACGGACATTCTTTTTTCCGATTTTTTTTGAAATATCCGTTGCGGATTCCTGAAGCCGGCCGAAGGCCGGAATGCACGGGGAACGGACGGAAAAAATTCGTTACACGATTTCGATATGAAGAACAAATTGATCGTATGCCTGCTGTGCGGCCTGATGTCCGTCTCTTTCACAGCGGCTAAAAAGCCCGGTTTCGCCGTATGGCAGCTTTGCGCCCAGGGGCCTTCCCAGATGAATTCCTACGTGTTCGTGACCGACCGGGGACGGGTGGTCGTGCTGGACGGGGGAACCGCTGCGGACGCGCCTTTTTTGCGGGGATTCGTGGCCGCCCTGGGCAACCGCGTCGACAAATGGATCGTCACCCATCCGCATGTGGATCACATGGGGGCGCTGACCGAAATCCTGAAAGATCCTCGACAAATGATTATCGACACGGTTTATCAGTCGCCGATGACCGACGAGCAGCTCCGCACGGACATGAACCGCAAAAAGCTTGCGGACGCTTACTACGAAGCGCTCCGGGATTCCGGCCTTCCGGTCGTAAACCTGACCGAGCCGGGACTCGAGATGAAGATCGACGGCATGAACCTGAAAGTGCTCGGCGTCGCCCATCCGTCCATCCTGACGAATGCCTACAACAATGCGAGTATCGTGCTGAGGGTGTGGGACCGGAAAAAGTCGATGGTCTTTCTGGGCGATACCGGCGTCGAGAGCGGCAAAATGCTGCTCGAAGGTACTTATAAACCCCTGTTGGATTGCGATTACCTGCAAATGGCGCATCACGGCCAGCAGGGATGCGACGAGCATTTCTACAAATCGATCCGGTTCCGCGCCTGCCTGTGGCCTACGCCGCTGTGGGTATGGAACAACGATGTGGGCGAAGGTTTCGATACGGCCTACATGAAAACGATCGAGACCCGCCGCTGGATGGACGAGATCGGCATTACGGAACATTATATCAGTTGGCAGGGGATCGTGAAGATCGAGTAGGGGAATCTGCGGCGCGCGCGCCGTTTGGCCGCTTTGCCCGGCGGATAGCCCCGTTTTAACCGAATAAACTACTGATTGGCATGAAAAAATTGTTTTACTTGTGCGCGGCTGCGGCCGTCCTCGTTTTCTCGTGCGGCAAGGACGAAACGTCTTCGAAGGGCGGCGGCGGGCAGCGGCCCGCTCCTCCGGATACCACCGCCGTAACGCCTCCGGATACGACCGGCCGGCCCGATCCGGATCCTTTTCCCGAAAAGCTGCCTTCGCCGGGCCGGATTCCGATCGTCGCCTGGCACGGAGTGCGGGCGAGCCAGGTTAGCGTAGCCCGTTTCCGGGAAGCCGCCGAACTGGGCATCACCGTGAATTACACCCGTTTTTCGGATACCGAGACGGCTTGCAAGGCGCTCGAATACGCCGGGCAGGCCGGCGTGAAGCTGATCGTCGAGTGCGATGCGCTGTATTCGGATACCCGGCGCGAAGCGGCCGTGAAAAAACTGATGAGGTATCCGGCCCTCGAAGCCTATTTCTGCAAGGACGAGCCGCTGTGCAGCGAGTTTCCGACCATTGCCCGGATGATGAACGCGATCCAGGCCGTCGACCCGGATCACTACTGCTATGCGAACCTGTTCCCGGCCGGGCCTGCGGAGCATTTGCAGGCCTTGGGCGTCGCTACCTACCGGGAGTACGTGCAGCGCTACTTGAACGAGGTGCCCGCCACTTTTCTGTCGTTCGACGAATATCCGTTGGTGACTAATCCGGGTTCTTCGGTGCGTCTGATCAAAGACACCTGGTACGAGGATCTCGAAATCGTTGCCGACGAAGCCCGGAAGGCGAATAAGAAGTTTTGGGCTTTCGCGCTGACATGCCCTCACGTGGTGTATCCCGTTCCGACTTTGTCCGATCTGCGGTTGCAGTTGTACAGCGATCTGGCTTACGGGGCGCAGGTGCTGCAATACTTTACTTATTGGACGCCGACGGTGTCGGGCGACTGGAATTATCGGATGGCGCCGATCGCCGAAGACGGAACCCGTACGGCGACGTACGATCTGGTGAAAACCGTGACGAGTGAAATTCAGCGATTGAGCGGCGTTTTCCTCGGAGCCAGGGTCGTTTCCGTACGCCATACGGGGACGTCCGTTCCGAAAGGAACCGTTCGGCTGACCGACCTGCCCGAACCGGTCAGGCGACTGGAAACCGAGGGAAGCGGAGCGGTCGTTTCACAGTTGGAGAATCAGGGATATACGTTCCTGGTGATCGTTAACCGCGATCCGAATACTGCCATGGGGCTTCGTTTCGAAGCGGAGAGCCGGGTACGGCAGGTACTGAAGAACGGTTCGATCGTGCCGGCGGACGACATTACCGAGATGACGGTCGATCCGGGCGACGCCGTGATCTACATGTGGTAGCGGGTTCCTTGTCCGCATATACGGCTTCTTTTTTCGAGTGACGGCTCCGTGTCTTTTCGGCTGGCCGGCTATTGTTTGGCTTTCAGCGTCAGTTCCTGAACAACCTGTTTTTTAGTATCTTTGACCTTCAGGTTCAGCGCGTCGGCCGTCGCTTCGACTTCGACCGCCCGGTCGTTCGAGTTGATCAGCACCGGGAAATCGCATTCGGTTTGGCCGGCCGGCAGGTAGTGGTACGAATGCAGGTGGCCGCACAGCATCAGGTCGATCCCGGCGTCGTTGAGTACCGGCAGGAAATGCTTCTTGATGTCGAGCGGCCCGTGCCACGTGCTGTTGACCGGCGGAACGTGTATGATCGCCACCTTGAACGGGGCCGTGCGGAATGCTTCGCTCGCGACGGTCTCCTTCAGCCAGGCCACCTGATCGGCGCGGTAGCGGTCGAAGTCGGACAGCCCGTAATATTCGATGTCGCTGTCGGGCTTGTCTTCTCCGCCGTCCATCACGACGAAAAATACGGGCCCCTGGCGGAATGCGTAATACGGTTCGCCGGTCGGGGTGGGGAAGTAGTCGAGGTAATGATCCGAGAACAGGCCGCGCGTTTCGTGGTTGCCGCGTGCGAACAGGAACGGGATTTCGGCGGCGAACAGTTCGGTCGAACGGCGCAGAAAGCCGTCGATCAGTTGTTGTTCGCTGCTCATGTTGTTGACCATGTCGCCGTTGAAAAAGACGAAGTCGCGCTGCTCTTTTTTGACGTCCGACAGCAGCGTCGCCAGCATGTCGCTGTTTTCATGGATGTCGTTGACCACGGTGAACGATACGCTTTGCTGCGCGGCGTCCCGCGTTTTGAAGCGGTACGGTTTTTTGCGGTAGACGTCCGAGCAGATCGTCTGTCCGTAGCTGACTTTGTACGGTTGCAGTTCGGTCACTTCGCGCGAGCATACTCGGTAGCGGTAAAACGAGGCGGGCTTCAGTCCGGTGATCCGCACCGTATGCAGTCGTCCCACCGTCCGTTTGCCGAGCTTGGTCTGGTAATACTGCGGG
Organism: Alistipes sp. AF48-12; assembly: GCF_003477565.1. NCBI lineage: Bacteria > Pseudomonadati > Bacteroidota > Bacteroidia > Bacteroidales > Rikenellaceae > Alistipes > Alistipes sp. AF48-12. The sequence goes on along the minus strand of NZ_QUDJ01000012.1, from coordinate 81,566 downwards.
CGTTCTTCGGCGTAGAAGTGGTCTTCGCCGTCGGGTGCGGCTTCGACCCACGACAGCGCGTCGGCGGAGGTTCCCCAGATTACGGTGGCTCCGTCGGCCGTCACGTTTTGTAGATAGGGGCCGAAGGTGATCTGAAACGGAGTTTGCGCTCCGGCCGACAGGCCGAGGAAAAGCGCGGTAAGTAAAATGCAAAATTTTTTCATGACGGGGTGTTGTTCAGGTTGGATTTGTCCGGGCAAAGGCGGCAGGCCTTTTGTACGGGTCGGTAAAATTAGCAAAAATGGCCGGAAAAATCCAATTTCCGCGGCAAAATTCCGGAATTCCGCTCTCGGCGTCGTCCGGAAGCGGATGCTACGGACGGTGCGGAAAAGCTGTCCCGGCGGTCGCTTTTTGCAATCGGTCCGTTTTTTGGGAGTTTAAATATTCGGCGTCCGGGTTGCTTTTTCGGAAAATAGAGTTTAACTTTATCAAATCAATCTAAAATAGTGTCGCGATGAATGGGTTAAGAAAAGGAAAAATTCTGGTGGTCGGCAGTACCAATACCGATATGGTGGTCAGAACCGAACACCTGCCGCGGCCGGGGGAAACCGTACTCGGCGGAACTTTTTTGATGAATCCCGGCGGCAAAGGGGCCAACCAGGCCGTTGCGGCGGCTCGGCTCGGGGCCGACGTGATTTTCGTTTGCAAGACCGGCAACGACATGTTCGGCATCACCACCCGCCAGCAGTTGGCTCAGGAGGGCATCGATACCCGTTTCGTGTTCATCGACGATCATAATCCGTCGGGGGTGGCGTTGATTTCTGTCGACAGCCGCGCCGAAAATACGATCGTCGTGGCTTCCGGGGCCAATGCGAATTTGCTGCCGCTGGACGTGGCCAAGGCCGAAACGGCGTTGGATGATTGCGATATCGTGCTGATGCAGCTCGAAACGCCGATGACGACGATCGAATACGTAGCCGCCGAAGCCGCCAAGCGCGGCAAGCGGACGGTGCTCAATCCGGCTCCCGGCGCCGCGCTGTCGCCGCAATTGCTCAAAAGTCTTTACCTGATTACGCCGAATGAAACCGAGGCCGAGATCATTACGGGTATCCGGATCCACAATGCCGAGACCGAAGCCGAAGCGGCCCGCAGTATCCGGGCGATGGGCGTGCAGAACGTGATTATCACGCTCGGTTCGCGCGGAGCGTATATCTGCAACGACCGGTTCGACGAAGCGGTTCCGGCGCAGAAAGTGCGGGCGGTCGATACGACGGCAGCCGGGGACGTATTCAACGGGGCGCTGGTCGTCGCGCTGTCCGAAGGCAAAAGCCTTGAGGAAGCCGTGCGTTTCGCAAGCCGCGCATCGGCGATTTCGGTGACTCGCATGGGGGCGCAGTCGTCGATTCCGTATCGCAGCGAAGTCGATCGTTTCGTTCCGTAGTATGTCGAACTTTTAAAAACGAAATTATGTATATCGTAAACAATTACACGTTGGCCGTGATTTTCTGCGTCGTCACGATGATCTGCTGGGGATCGTGGGGAAATACGCAGAAACTGGCCGCCAAAACCTGGCGTTACGAATATTTTTACTGGGACTATGTGATCGGGTTGCTGCTGTTTTCGATCCTGTCGGCTTTTACGCTCGGTAGCGTCGGCTCCGAAGGGCGCAGTTTCCTGCCCGATCTGGCGCAGGCCGACTGGAGCAATATCGGCAGCGCGCTGCTCGGCGGCGTGGTGTTCAATGCGGCGAATATTCTGCTGGCGGCGGCTATCGCGATCTGCGGACTGTCGGTGGCGTTCCCGGTCGGGATCGGGCTGGCTTTGGTGCTCGGCGTGCTGGTCAACTATTTCGGGGCCGCGAAGGGCGCGCCGTTGTTCATTTTCATCGGGGTGGCGCTGATCGTCGTAGCCATCGTACTGAACGGACTGGCCTACCGGAAAATGCTGACCGGCTCGAAGAAGGTTCCCACCAAGGGGATCGGGATTTCGATTGCAGCGGGCGTAATCATGGCTTTCTTTTACCGTTTCGTCGCGGCGTCGATGGATCTTACGAATTTTGCCGATCCGGCTCCCGGGAAGCTGACGCCCTATACGGCCGTATTCGTCTTTGCCGTGGGAGTGTTCGCCAGCAACTTTATCTTCAATACGATTGCGATGAAACGTCCGGTCGAGGGCGAGCCGATCTCGATCGGCGGCTATTTCCGGGGCAGTGCGAAGACGCACCTGGTCGGTATCTTGGGCGGTGTGATCTGGTGCGTCGGTCAGTCGTTCAGCATGATCGCTTCGGAACAGGCCGGGGCTGCGATTTCCTACGGACTGGGGCAGGGAGCCACGCTGGTCTCCGCCATGTGGGGTATCCTGGTCTGGAAAGAGTTCAAAGGCGCTCCGAAAGCGTCCGACCGACTGAATGCCTGGATGTTCGTTCTGTTTATCGTCGGACTCGGGTTCCTGATCTACGCGGGGGCTTGAGCGGAAAGCTGGCATCGAAACACTAGCCTAAAAATAGATTCCGATGAGAACGATTGCGAAAAAGTTATTTTGCCTGGGATTTATCGAGTTGCTTTTGTCGTTGATGGTGTGTAGCGACGCACATGCTACCGTTTACGACGCCGATAGATTCGTCAAATGTCCGAAGTGCGGTCATATTTTGCGCGAAATTAGTTGGAGTTCGGGCAATACGTTTAATTCGACGCTATGGTCGGATGGGAAGCTCGATGCGCCGATGCTGCCGTCGGTGCCGTCGTTTGTGCAGTGTCCGGCGTGCGGAGAATTTTTCTATCCGAAAGACAATCATTGCGAGCTTTCACGGCAGCAGGCCGACAAGGTCGAAAAAGAGTATACGAAAGCGCTTAATTTTAGTCAGTGGGTAAGAGCGTTTCCGTTGATCGGGGACAAAAAAATAGCTTACTGGGGTATCTGGCATACTTATAACGATTTTCTCCGCAGCGGAGATAAGGCTTCGTACGATCGGTTACGCAATGTATTTGTTCTTTATGCGTCGAAATTTATCGACGAACTTGATTCGACGCGGGACAAAGACCGTCTTTTCAAAGCCGAATTGTGCCGCGAAATCGGCAGGTTCGACCGGTGTGTCGAATTGCTCGACTGTAAGCAGTTTCCCGATAATATGAAATCTTTTGCTGATAAAGTAAAACAGGCGGCCCTGCGCAAGGACCGCGCTTTGTTCAAAGTCTTCGAGCCGCAAAAAAAGTAAGGGGGAATCAACGTTCCATTTGCGACTTCTCGATCAGTTCGAGCAGCGCGTCGATGGCCTGCTCTTCGGGGATGTTGCGGCGTACCACTTCGCGGCCTTTGTACAGCGTGATCCGTCCGGGGCCGGAGCCTACGTAACCGTAGTCGGCGTCGGCCATTTCGCCGGGTCCGTTGACGATGCACCCCATCACGCCGATCTTCACGCCGACCAGGTGTCCGGTGCGCGCTTTGATCGCGGCCAGCGTTTTTTCGATGTTGTATAATGTCCGTCCGCAGCTCGGGCAGGCGATGTATTCGGGTTTCGAAATGCGTACCCGCGCCGTTTGCAAGATGTCGAGGCTCAGTGCGTCGATTTCGCTCTGCGGGATGGCCGGATTGAGGTTCTCGATCCGAATGGCGTCGCCGAATCCGTCCAGGAACAGCGGGCCGAGATCGGCCGCCGCTTTGATTTGTAAACTTCCGGATCGCTTTCGTCGTACGTGCGTTGGATAATGACCGGGTTGGTCAGCCCGCGTCCGGCCATCGTCAGCAGCGCGGCCCGCTGCTCGGCGATGCCGTTGAGGTTGTTTGTTTTCAGCAGCACGATGCGTCCCCGGGGAATCCGGTCGACCGTCCGGATATCGGCTTCGAACAGCGTTTCGCGGACGGCGGCCGGGATTTCGCTCCAGATCGCAACCTGTGCGTCGCCGCCGATACCGCCGATTTTTTCGGACGGGCGTTTGCGGTAGCTGTAAGGCGAATACAGGGATTCGTCTACGGCAGGGATCGGCGCATGGTTTTCGCGGCCGGCGAAATAGTCCGCCAGCATCCGCGCCACCGGAATCTCGCGTTCGGGGGCTTCGGTCAGCGAAACGCGGATCGTGTCGCCGAGCCCGTCGGCCAGCAGCGCGCCGATGCCCGCAGCCGACTTGATCCGTCCTTCGCGGTCGTTGCCCGCTTCGGTGACGCCCAGGTGCAGCGGATAGTGCATCTCCTCGGCGCGCATGGCCGCCGCCAACATCCGGTAGGCCTGCACCATCACGCGGACGTTGCTCGATTTGACCGATAGCACCACCCGGTCGAACGCCGCCGCGCGGCAGCGGCGTAAGAATTCCATCGCCGAGGCGACCATTCCCTCGGGCGTATCGCCGTAGCGCTCCATGACGGCCGGGGCCAGCGAACCGTGGTTGACGCCGATACGCAGCGCGGCTCCCCGTCTTTTGCAGATGGCCAGCAGTTCGTCGAACTGACCGCCCTTGTCGTTGAAGTTGCCGGGGTTGATCCGTATTTTCTCGACATGCTCCGCCGCGACGAGCGCCGCCGACGGCAGAAAATGGATGTCGGCCACCAGCGGAACACGGCATCCGCGCCGGTCGAGTTCGGCGCGGATGGCGCCGAGGTTTTCGGCCTCGCGGCGGCCCTGCGCCGTCAGGCGTACGATTTCGCCGCCGGCGGCGGCGATCCGTTCGGTCTGCGCGACCGAAGCGGCGGTGTCGTTCGTGTCGGTATTGGTCATCGACTGGATACGGATCGGGTTGTCGCCTCCGATAGCGGTGTTTCCTATCTGAACGGCAACGGTTTCCCGCCGGCTGTACCGGGTCAGCGAATCGCAAAATTTCTCCATGTAGCGTTTAAATTTTTCGCAAAGTTACGAAACTCTGCCGCAGATTCGGTATCTTTGATCCAAATTCGCGACGGAAGATGGGTTATATTCTCGACAACGACGTCAAGTTTCTCACCGGAGTGGGGGAGCGGCGCGCCCTGCTGCTGCAAAAGGAGCTCGGTATCCGCACGCTCGGCGACCTGCTCTACTACTTTCCGTTCCGTTACATCGACCGCAGCCGCATCTGGCGCATCGGCGAGATCGCCGACGATTCGCTGACTTATATCCAACTCCGGGCACGCATCACCGGTTTCCAGCATGTAGGTTCCGGGCCGAAGAAGCGTTTTATCGCCGTCGTTGCCGACGGTAGCGGTACGGCCGAACTGGTGTGGTTCAAAGGGATCAACTGGATCGAAAAACGGCTCGAAGCGGGGCGCGAGTACATTATTTTCGGACGGCCCGCTTTTTTCAACGGCGCGCTGAACCTCGTGCATCCCGAGGTGGAATCCGTGCTCGAACAGGCGAACCGTTTCCATGCCGAAGTGCAGGGAGTGTACAGTACGACCGAAAAGCTGAACAACGGGCAACTGGGCACGAAGGCGATCTATACGCTGATGTGCAATCTGTGGCCGCAGGTCGAGGGACATCTGCGCGAGACGCTGCCCGGGGACGTGATGAGCCGTTACGGGTTGGTGCCGTTGCGCGACGCGCTGTACAACATCCATTTTCCGACTTCGCAGCAGGCGTTGCGGGCGGCCGAATACCGGCTGAAGTTCGAAGAACTGTTCGGCATCCAACTGAATATACTCCGTGAGCAACGCGGTCGGAAAGCCCGTAACGACGGGTTTCTGTTTCCGGCGGTCGGTCGCTTTTTTAACGGTTTTTACAACGAAAAACTGCCGTTCCCGCTGACCGGAGCGCAGAAGCGGGTAATCCGCGAAATCCGGCAGGATACCGTCACCGGCCACCAGATGAACCGGTTGCTGCAGGGCGACGTGGGCAGCGGCAAAACGCTCGTCGCGCTGATGAGTATGCTTCTGGCATGCGACAACGGTTTTCAGGCCTGCCTGATGGCGCCGACCGAGATTCTCGCGACGCAGCATCATGCCACGCTGTCGCGGATGCTCGACGGACTCGGCGTGCGGGTGGAGCTGCTGACCGGGTCGACCCGGAAAAGCGAGCGGACGGCGTTGGCCGAAGACCTGCTTTCCGGCGACGTGCATATTCTGGTCGGGACCCATGCGCTGATCGAGGATACGGTGCAGTTCAAAAACCTCGGGTTCGTGGTGATCGACGAGCAACACCGTTTCGGCGTCGAGCAGCGGGCGCGGCTGTGGAACAAAAACCGCCGGCCGCCGCACGTGCTGGTAATGACCGCTACGCCGATCCCGCGTACGCTGGCGATGACGTTGTACGGCGACCTGGACGTGTCGGTGATCGACGAACTGCCGCCGGGCCGCAAGCCGATCCGGACGCTGCACTACCGCGATGCGCACCGGTTGCAGGTGTTCGGTTTCATCCGCAACGAGATTAAGAAAGGCCGTCAGGTCTACATCGTCTATCCGCTGATCAAGGAATCCGAAAAAATGGATTATAAAGACCTTGAGGACGGTTATGCCGGTATTACGCAGGCGTTCCCGCCGCCGGAGTACGTGACGGTGGTCGTGCACGGCAAGATGAAGCCGGCCGACAAGGACTACGGCATGAACCTGTTCAAGCAGGGCGTCGCGCACATCATGATCGCCACGTCGGTGATCGAGGTCGGCGTCGACGTGCCCAATGCGTCGATCATGGTGATCGAGAGCGCCGAGCGGTTCGGACTGTCGCAGTTGCACCAGTTGCGCGGGCGTGTCGGACGCGGCGGCGAACAGTCGTACTGCATTCTGATGAGCGGCGACAAACTATCGTCCGATTCGCGCAAGCGGCTCGCGGCGATGGTGCGGACGACGGACGGTTTCGAATTGGCCGAGATGGACTTGCAATTGCGCGGTCCCGGCGATCTTTCCGGGACGCTGCAAAGCGGTTTGGCCTTTGATTTGAAGATAGCGTCGCTGGGTAAGGACGGGCAGATCCTGACGTTGGCGCGCGATGCGGCCGAACGGGTGCTGGCCGACGATCCTGAGCTTGCGAAGCCGCAAAACAAGCTGTTATGCGAATTGGCGGCAAAATATGTTTCGAAAAAAGAGACGGATTTCAGCATGATTTCATAACTTTCGGCGCGATTATCCGTTATTTTTAGGACGGAGTACGCGCAGTCGGGTGATTGCGGATCCGGTTACGGAGAATTGAACCGTGGGGAAAATGTTATGAGACGATTTTTTTATTTGTTTGTGTCGGCCGTAGCGATGGCCGTTCAGCTTCGGGCGCAGGATGCGTTCGACGGCAGGGCGTTCGGCGACGGCGAACGGTTGGAATATGCGGTGAGTTACAAAGTGTCGTTCGTGATGACCGACGTGGCCGAAGTGATTATCGCCACGTCTTCGAAGGATTACAAGGGGCAGCAGGCTTTTCAGGTCGATGCGCTCGGCAAGACCTATCCGTTTTACCGTTGGTTTTTCGATTTGAACGATCAGTATGTCAGTATTCTGGATTCCGTAACGCTGCGTCCGCTGGAGTTGCAGACCGAGATCCGCGAAGGCAAGTACCGCTATTCCAGCAGTTTTGTTTACGACTGGGATCAATACGTGGTGAACAATACCTTCCGGAACCATAAGAACGAGAACAGCAACCACAAACAACTGAAGCTCATCGACGGCAGTTACGATGCGCTGGCGCTTTTTTTCAATCTGCGCGGGTCGGATCTGAGCGAGTTGGAGAAGGCCGGCGGAGCCGGGACGATGAACCTTGTGCTGGAGGATACGATCCGCGTGATCCGTTACAAGTTGCTCGGACGCGAGAACAAGAATGTCCGCGGTACCGGGAAATTCCGGACGCTGAAGTTCCGCTGCCAGATGGCCACTTCGACCGGCGAGTCGTTCGAGGACGGCAACGAGTTCACGCTGTGGATCACCGACGACCGCAACCGGATTCCGGTTTACGTCGAGTCGCCGATCCGCGTCGGTTCGATCCGGGCGCGGCTGCTGAAGTACGAAAATCTTAAATACCCGCTGGATAGCAAAATAAATTAAAAAGTTATTATATTTGCAACTGAAAGATATCTTTTGACGTTATGGAAGATTACAATCAACAGCAGCCGTACAATAACCAGGGTTACGGGAATCAGAACTACGGTAACCAAAATTATGGCAACCAAAATTACGGAGGCCCGAATTACGATTACAACAACAATTACGATCCTGGATACGACGGCGGCGGCCCGAACAAGTCGGTCAAAGGATTGAAGATCATGATTATCATCATGGCGGTGATCCTGGTGGCGCTGTCGGCGATCTACTTTATGCAGGTCAAGCAGATGCAAGAGGATTTCGCTATCGAACGGGATACGCTGACCAGTCAGCTCACTTCGCTGCTGAACGATTACGACACGCTGAAAACGCTGAACGATACGCTTTCGGTTCATTACGAGGGCGAACGGCAGAAAGCCGATTCGCTGTTGCAGACCCTGCAGAAGGAGCGCCGTCTGAGCTATGCGAAAATCCGCGAATACGAGAAAAAAATGACCTATATGCGCGAGGTGATGACCGGGTACATCCGTCAGATCGATTCGCTCAATACGATTAATAAAAAGTTGGTCAGCGAAAACAGCTCGATCCGAAAGAAAATCCTGGATTACCGCCTGCGCGCCGAGTCGGCCGAGGAGAAATCGCAGGAGTTGTCGACGAAGGTGCGGCAGGGTTCCGTAATCCGGGCGCGCGACATACGCCTCGTGGCGCTCAGTAAGTCCGACCGCGAAGTGTCGCGTGCGAACCGCGCGGAACGGCTCCGGGTCGATCTGGTGCTGGTAGGCAACGAACTCTCCACGCCGGGCGAGCGGAACGTTTATACGCAGATCATCGGCCCCGACGGCTATCCGCTGGTGAACGGTAGCAACGCGCTGTTCGATTTCGAAGGCAGTTCGATCACCTATTCGGCGATGCGTTCGGTAGATTACCAGAACAATGATCTGAATGTAAGTCTCTTCTATAACGGGCCGGGGATTACCAGCGGAAAATACCAGGTCAAGATCTATACCGACGGGCATATGATCGGTTCCAGCGAGATTTCGCTGCGATAGAAAAGAAGAATAACCATATAGAAACGGGCGGGAAGTCGATACGGCTTTCCGCCTCGTTTTTTGTAGGTTCGTTCGGGGGGGGGGATACTCGGGAAACAAAGGTCGGGCCGCGGAGGCGGGATATGCGTTGCATCGGTTTTTTCTCCTTTGCAGATGTCTCTGCCCATAGACTTGCCGGGGAAGATCGGAATGCGACGATTCTACGGGAAAGGCACGGACGATCCTTTCGTTCGGGAGTTCTCGGAACGGACAGGTTTTGTCCGGCCGGCTCGTTTATTTGCCGTCGGCCGGCGTATGTTTCCGGCAGAAGCGTTTTAGAAACACAGGTCGGCGATCGTGAAAGCGGCGTAGCAGACGCTGGCAATGCCGTTCGTCGTTCCGAATGCCAGACCGATCCGGGAGAGGTTCTTCGGAGACACCAGCAGGTGTTGGAAGATCAGCAATCCGACGAACAGTCCCGCGCCGATCCAGTACAGCGTGCCGCCCCCGTAATACAGTCCGGCGACGACGACCGCGTAAACGCTGATCAGGTGCAGCAGAATGCTGATCAGGATGCCTCCCCGTACGCCGAAACGCGCCGGGATCGAGTGCAGCGAATGACTGCGGTCGAACTCGACGTCCTGCAGGGCGTAGATCACGTCGAACCCGCCGCACCAGGTGATGACCAGTCCGGTCAGCAGGACGGGGAAGACGGCTATTTCGCCCGTTACCGCGATGTAAGCGCCCACCGGAGCGATTCCGAGCGCGACGCCCAGCACGATGTGACACCAGGCCGTAAAACGTTTTGTAAAACTGTATCCGATCAGCACCAGCAGCGCCGCCGGCGAGAGGAAAAAAGCCAGCCGGTTGATCCACAGCGCGACGGCCAGGAACAGCGCCGCGTTGACGATCACGAAGATCAGCGCCCGGCGCGGGGTGATCACGCCCGCCGGGATCTCCCGGTTGCGGGTGCGCGGGTTCAGCGCGTCGATCCGCCGGTCGGCATACCGGTTGAATCCCATCGCCGTGTTGCGGGCGAACACCATTGCCAGCAGTACCTTTACGAGCAGCAGCAGCGAAAATTCCGCATCGGTCGTTTGCAGCGCATAGGCGTAGCCGACCAGCGCGAACGGCATGGCGAAAATCGTATGGCTGAACTTGACCATCGAGGCGTATCGGGAAACGGTTTGCGGACGAATCATAAGGGTGTTTTTTTCAGGATTCGCAAAAATAACTAACTTTGCGTAGCTTTAAAAAGAATGTATGAAGAATATCCGGAATTTTTGTATCATAGCCCATATCGACCACGGTAAAAGCACGTTGGCGGACCGTTTGCTGGAGATGACCAAGACGCTGACCGCGCGCGAGTTGCAGGCGCAGGTGCTCGACGATATGGAACTGGAGCGGGAGAAGGGGATCACCATCAAGAGCCATGCGATCCAGATGGAGTATGCCTATCGGGGCGAGAAGTACGTGCTGAACCTGATCGATACTCCGGGGCACGTCGATTTCTCGTACGAGGTATCGCGTGCGATCGCATCGTGCGAGGGGGCGTTGCTGGTGGTCGATGCTACGCAGGGGATTCAGGCTCAGACCATTTCGAACCTGTATCTTGCGCTGGAGCACGATCTGGAGATTATTCCGGTGCTGAATAAGATCGACATGGACGCTGCGATGGTCGACGAGGTGAAGGACCAGATCGTCGACCTGCTCGGGTGCGATCCCGACAGCATTCTGGCCGCTTCGGGCAAGACCGGACAGGGCGTCGAAGAGGTGCTCGGAGCCATTATCGAGCGTATTCCGGCTCCGCAAGGCGATCCGCAGGCTCCGCTGCAGGCGCTGATTTTCGACTCGGTGTTCAATCCGTTTCGAGGCATCATCGCCTATTATCGGATTTTCAACGGCTCGCTGCGCAAGGGCGAGCGTGTCAAGCTGTTCAATACCGGCAGCGAATATTCGGCCGACGAAGTGGGCGTACTGAAACTCAAGATGGCTCCGCGCGACATGATGAGTACCGGCGACGTGGGATATATTATTTCCGGGATCAAAACCTCTGCCGACGTCAAGGTCGGCGATACGATCACTGCGATCGCCAATCCGTGCAAGGAAGCCATCGCCGGGTTCGAGGATGTGAAACCGATGGTTTTTGCGGGACTCTACCCGGTCGAGACCGACCAGTACGAAGACCTGCGCGCTTCGCTCGAAAAACTGAACTTGAACGACGCCTCGCTGACTTACGAGCCCGAATCGTCGCTGGCCCTCGGGTTCGGTTTCCGCTGCGGTTTCCTGGGGTTGCTGCATATGGAGATTATTCAGGAGCGTCTGTATCGCGAATTCAATATGGACGTCATCACGACCGTGCCGAACGTGTCGTACAAGGTGCATACCAGTAAGGGCGAAGTGATCGATGTGCACAATCCGTCGGGGCTGCCCGAACCTACGCTGATCAGTTCGATCGAAGAGCCTATATTCTCGCTCAGATCATTACGAAAGCCGAGTTTCTCGGCAGCGTTATCAAACTCTGTATCGACAAGCGGGGAACGCTGCTCAACCAGGTTTTCATCACGCAGGATCGTGTCGAGGTTAATTTCGACATGCCGCTGGCCGAAATCGTGTTCGATTTTTACGATAAGTTGAAAAGCATTTCGCGCGGTTACGCATCGTTCGATTATCACCAGACCGGTTACAAACCGAGCAAGCTGGCCAAACTCGACATTCTGCTGAACGGCGAGCCGGTCGACGCGCTGTCGTCGCTGACCTACGTCGATCATGCTTACGATTCGGCCGAAGGATGTGCGAGAAGCTCAAAGAGTTGATTCCGCGTCAACAGTTCGATATCGCTATACAGGCTGCCATTGGCGCTAAGATCATCGCCCGCGAGACGGTCAAAGCGGTTCGCAAGGATGTGACGGCCAAGTGTTACGGCGGCGATATCAGCCGCAAGCGCAAACTGCTCGAAAAGCAGAAAAAGGGGAAGAAGCGGATGCGCCAAGTCGGTAACGTAGAAGTTCCGCAGGAAGCGTTCCTCGCCGTGCTAAAAATGGATTGACGTTTCGCTCCGGGAAAAGCGGTTTCTTCCGGGCTGTCCGTACCGGCGCCGACGGTTCGTAAACGGGGATGCCGACAGCCGGGTTGCCGTTTTTTGAGAAAATGCGTTGTTTTTGTCTGAAAATACTTGCTAAAACGGATAAAAAAACGGATATTTGCAACGCTCAATGCGGAAATAGCTCAGTTGGTAGAGCATCAGCTTCCCAAGCTGAGGGTCGCGAGTTCGAGTCTCGTTTTCCGCTCTTAAAGCCCTGATAAAGAGGCTGTAAAAGACAGAAAAATCCTTATGTATCCATGATATGTAAGGATTTTTTCTTTTTAGGCCCCCGAAAGGAAAAGCAGGAAAAGACCGGGGTACGTAACTTGGTTTATTCCGACTTCAGGTTGTTGACCGGATTCTCGTTGGCTACTTTCCAGGTGCGGTAAACCACGCAGGCGGTGACGATGATGCAAACGCTCAGGCCGCCCGCGATAAAAAACAAAGGGTTCTGCGGAACTTTCTCGGCAAATTGCCGTTGCCAGTATTCCGAAACGAAGTAGGAAATGCCGCAACCCAGCAGGGCTGCCGGGAGGGTTATCCTCAGAATGTCCCCGAGGAAAATCCGGAGAATGGTTCGTACCGATGCGCCGTTTATCTTGCGGATGGCTATTTCCTTGCGGCGGCGGTTGATCTCATCATTCGTATAACCGATTAGGCCGATCAGCGAGATGATTACCGTAATCAGACCTCCGATCGTAACATAGATCCAAAGCATACGCGAACTCTCGTACAGTCCGGCTATTCTCGAGGAGTAAAGCGTCAGCTCCAGTTCCGCATCCGGCATCAATTCTTGCAATCTGGAATCCGCTTTTTCTACGGCTTGCGCCGTCATCCTGCGAAACTTCACGAGCAGGTATCTCGACGGAATGCGCCGATCCTGGCGGCCGTAGAGCATGACGGAGGGCCGATCGTCCAGGTTGCCGGCCAACGATCCGATGCGGTAATTCTCGTATACGCCGCAGATCGTAAAGTCTCTCTGCTCGTGCCCCGTGATCGAGATCCGCTTGCCGACCGCACCGTCGGGCCAATCCGCGAAATCCTTCATCCGATCGACGAAAGAGCGGCTTACCATAATTTCATTGGAATGGGATACTTCTTCCGTAAACGAACGTCCTTCGACGACCGGAATTTCCATCAGGGCCAGAAATCCGTCGCCGACGCGGAAATGATCGGCGATCTCGAAACAGGTCTGGTCCGTGCCGGGTAACATCGCCGCGCCGCCCGGCATTTGGCCGAACGGCAGTCTTATGCAGGAAGACACTTGTTCCACTTCCGGAAGTTTTTCGATTTCGTCGGTCAACATCGTTCGAGCCGTCGAATCCAGATCGGTGACCGCGCAGTAAGCCAGGCGATCGTACGAGTATCCCGGATCGCTGTTCAGCATATGCCGGTGTTGTTCGCCGATTACGATCAGCAGCGAAACCAGCAGCGCCGAGGCCGTAAATTCCATGAACAGCAATCCCTGCTTCCAATGCCGCTGGTTTTCCTTGAAATTGCGGAAGGCGGACGCTACCGGAATGCGGGCGAACAGCATGCCGGGGACGAACCCGGTTACGAAAAATACAATGGCGCAAATGCCCGACAGGATGAAAGCTCCTTTGGAGAAGAACAAGGCGGCAAGCGAAACGTTCAGCAATCCTTCGACGGTGTCCCGGCACGCGAGGATCAGCAGGACGGCCAGAGTGAGCGAAAGAATCATATGTACCAGCGTTTCCGACATCGTCATACGGTGGATGTCGGTCCCGGATGCGCCGTACGATTTAGTCAGGGCGATTTCTTTGCTACGGTTCACGATCGCCGAGATCGCGATCAGGATATAGTTCATCACGGCCGTGAACAGCAGCGCGAAAGCGAGGATCGCCAGCATGACGGTCATGTTCCGGATATTGGCTTCGCCGGTATGCACTTCCCTTATAGGTTTCAGGAAAAATGCCAATCGGTCGACGCCGGCATTTTGCAGGGCTTGGGGGACGATGTGTTTTTGTTGCATCCGGTCGATGGCCGGACGCAGGGTTTCGGGCGTGACGCCGGGGGACAGAAGCACATAGGTTAGGTAGTGGCGGCCGAACCAGGCCAGGAAGCCTCCGTCGTCCGCTTCCTCCAATGTGACCAGTACGTCGTAGCGCAAGTGCGAGTTTTCCGGCGGATCTTCGAATACGCCTCCGATGGTCAGCGTCATCTCCGGTTTGTTGTCGGAAGCGATGACCGTGCCTTCTGCCCGGTCGATTCCTCCGAGCTTATCGGCGAACGAGCGCGAAATCATCGCATAGCCGGGCCGGGCCAATACCTTTTTCGGATCGCCCGACAGTACCGGACGCGGCAGCACGTCGAACAGGCAACTGTCGGCCATCAGGATGCCGCCGACCGAGTAGCGCCGCTTATCGGACGTTATGAATTTGTTCCTGTCTCCGCCGATATGGGTCAGCCGGGTTGCGGCTTCGATGCCCAGTACTTCCTCTTTCATGGTCGGAGCGACGATTGCCGAAACGGATTCGCTGACCTTCGACTCGTTTTCGTTGCTCGTGTAGCCCGTCAAACGATAGATCCTATCCGCATTCGGATAAAACGAGTCGTAGGATTGTTCGAAATAGATCTTGGCAATCAGTACCAGACCGATGGCCAATCCGATACTCAGCGAGACGATTTTTGTTACGTTATGCCGTCCCCTTTTGAAGAGCGAGCGTATGGCGATGTTCAGATCCCTCATATTGGTCGTCGGTTTTTATTTTTCCGCTTTGGATCCGGCGGAGTGTTTTTTCAATCGATACAGCAATGTTCGAAAATAATGCCGTGATGTGCTAATGTTTGTAATACAGGATTTTATGTTGTGTGGTTCGATCCGGGTGTGTAAAATTAATGGACACTGTTGAATGAATCCTTTACAGATGAGGGCAAAAGAGTGTTAAGAACCTGCTCGGAAGTCGGATGGATTGAAAATGAACGGATGGAAAAACGTGGAGCCTGGAAAGACGCAAGAAACTGGCCGGACTGCCCTCGAAATACGGCGTCGCGGTACAGGAAGACAATCCGTACGGCGAGCTAAGATTCGAAGGAGCGTCTTTGCCGTCGGTAAAGTCTTTCGACACGACCGGCAACGTCCCGTGCACGGGACGTTTTTCTAAAATTTTCTGCCCCGGATTCCGGATCGGCTGGATCGCCGGAGACAAGGACATCATCCGCAAGTACGTCCTGGTTGGTCAAACAGGGAACCGACCTGCAATGCAATACGATGGCCCAGATGATCATCGCCCGGTATCTACAACGGTACGACATCGACCGGCATATCGGAAAGATAGTCGAAGTGTACAAAAGGCGCAGGGACGTTGCGGTCGGATCCATCGAACGTTACTTCCCCGCGAACATAAGATTCATTCGGCCCGAAGGCGGACTATTTATCTGGATCGAACTTCCGACAGGGATTTCGGCGCGCGAAATTTTAAACAAATGCCTCGAAAAAAAATAGCTTTCGTTCCGGGCAGCTCTTTTTTCCGAACGAGCATAAAGAGAATATCCTCAGGATCAATTATTCCAATATACCCGGAGACCGGATCGAGAAAGGACTTAAAATCTTCGGGGAGGTCGTCAAAGAATATATCGGCAAATCCGAATGACCTTTTCCGGCGACCGTCCCGGCGCGCAAACCTCGAAAAACGCTCTTCCCGAAGGGAGTTTTTTATTTGCCTTTCTCGCCCGAAAAAGTTCGCAGGTTGCCCTAAAATATCGCGGCGGATCTATTTTAATTAATTTTAAAAACTTATCTTTGCCTCGGAATCGGTTCCGGGGGCGCTTTTCTGTCGTCCGGATTAAAAGGGAATCGGGTGAAAATCCCGGACAGTCCCGCTGCTGTGAAGCTCCGTTTACGCTTTGATCATACGATACCACTGGTTTCGAAAGGGGCCGGGAAGGTTTCAAAGCGGGAGTCAGTCAGAAGACCTGCCGTTCGTAAAAGGCTGTTTTTGCTCGTGGGTTTAGAAAAATAGCGAAAAAAATTATCCTCGTTTTGAGAAATATACGGATGAGAAAGTATGTCAGCGTCGTAGTGGAACTTTTGAACACCGGCACGGCAATGCCGGTTTGTCGGATGTAAAGAGAGGCGGTTATGGAAAAGACATCACAGTATTCGGAAAAACTTTTGCACCGGAAGCTCGACCTGCTGCTGCGTACGGGCAAGCTATTGATGGAAAGCGCGGCGGACACGAGCCGCATCATGCGCAACATGAAACGCACGGCGGCCTACCTGGGACTGCCCGACGAACACCTGCATATTTACATCAACTACAACATGCTGATGGTAAACCTGGGCGACGAAGAACATTCGTTTTCCAAATTCCAGAGTTGCGAAAAACACGGCATCAACATGACTGCTATTTCCGCCGTCAGCAAACTCTCCTGGAGAGCCATCCGCGAGGATTATTCGCTGGAAAAATACGAGGAGGAGCTGGAAAAAATCCGTACCCGCAAACGTAACTACACCCCCTGGCAGGTAGCCGTCGGCGCGGGATTCGCCTGCGGCGGGTTCTGCATCCAGTTCGGTTGCGACTGGCCGGCCTTCTTCTACGCTTCGGTGGCCGCTATCCTGGGGTTCCGCTTGCGTGCGGTGCTCAATGATCTGGGTTCCAATCACTTTATGAATATTGCCGTCGCCGCCTTCGTCTCAACGTTGCTGGCATGGGTTTCCACGTTTATATCGACGCTCGCACTGCCCGGACCGCTCCATGCCGTTCTCCATTCCGATACGCCGTGGCATCCGCTGATGGCCTGCGCTCTTTTCATCGTCCCCGGCGTCCCGCTGATTAATTTTGTAAGCGACATGCTGGATAACTACGTGCAGGTGGGTATCACACGGGCCGTCAATACATTGCTCATCGTGGTCGCCATGTCGTTCGGCATCGCGCTGGCCATCCACGTCTGCGGGATCGACAACTTCGTGAAGGATCTGAGCATGACGCCGCATCACACCTATTTCGAATTCGCCGTAGCGGCCGCCATATCGGCCGTAGGATTTTCGATGATCTTCAATATCCCGCGCCGGTTGCTCTGGGTGGTGGCCGTAGGAGGCGTCATCGCCGTTTGCTCCCGCAACTTTGTCAATCTTGGCCCGAGCAACCACAATATCGGACTGGACATGGGTCCAGTGATCGGTTCTTTGGTCGGCTCGGCCCTTATCAGCATCATCGTAACGCGGGCGGTGCATTGGTTCCACACCCCTCACCATTGCCTATCGATTCCCAGCGTCATCCCGATGATCCCGGGCGTGCTGATGTATCGGGCGCTGTTTGCTTTCATCGATATGCGCGGCGTGGTGGGCGAAGTCACCGTAGCGATGAACAATGCCATCCAGGCCTCGCTTATGATCCTTTGCATCGCTATCGGCGTGGCCATCCCGAACATTTTTGCACGCCGCTGGATCACTCCCAAACGTCAAAAACAGTTGAAACTGCTCATCGAGCGGCGCAGGCTGCACGGTAAGTTCGTCAACCTGACGGACATCGGCTAAACGAGAAGACGCGACAGCGGCCGGCCGCCTACAATGCGGTCCCTTTTTTCGGAACGAACAATCCCGACATTTCCGCCCGTTCGAGATTCAGAAGCCGCACTTTCCGCGTAATGCCGCCCGCATAACCCGTCAGGCTTCCGTTGCTCCCGACGACGCGGTGGCAGGGCACGACGATGCTGACGGGATTGTGCCCCACGGCGCCGCCTACGGCCTGCGCCGATACGTTCCGTACTCCCTGTCGCCGGGCGATCTCCCGCGCGATCTCCCCGTAAGTGACGGTTTCCCCGTACGGGATTTGCCGCAGCACGTCCCAGACGGCGAGCCGAAACGGCGAACCTTGTAGGTGCACCGGCGGCGTAAAACCGGGGATGCCGCCGCCGAAATAACAGTCCAACCATTCCCTGACCTGCCCGAATACCGGCAGCATTTTCTCTTCGTGCCGGGCCGACAGCGTGTCGGCAAAATATTTCTGCCCGTCGAACCACAGCCCCGTCAGGCCTTCGTCGTCGGCTGCGATCGTGATCCCGCCGAGGGGCGACCGGTATTTAAAAGTGTACTGCATCGCTGATTTATTTATTTATTGGTTTTCTTCGATTCGATATTAGGCAGAAAGCCCGTTATTACACCCAGCAAAGGCAACAACGTACTGATCTGAAAAATATACTCGATGCTGGTTTTGTCCGCCAGCCAGCCGAAAAAGGCGGAACCGAGTCCCCCCAGCCCGAACATCAGTCCGAAAAATACTCCGGCGATCATGCCGACCTTTCCCGGCATCAGGTCGGTCGCATAGACCAGAATCGCCGAAAACGCCGACGAGATGACAAGGCCGATCACGACCGCCAGTACGATGGTGCAGGCCAGGTTGGCATAGGGAAGCATCAGCGTGAAGGGAGCGGCCCCCAGAATGGAACCCCAGATCACGTATTTCCGTCCGATGCGGTCGCCCAGCGGCCCGCCGAAGAATGTTCCGACCGCCGAAGCCGCCAGAAATGCGAAAAGACAGTACTGCGCCCCCTGTACCGACATCGAAAATTTATCCATCAAAAAGAACGTGAAATAGTTGGTCATACAGGCGATGTAAAAATATTTCGAAAATACCAATACGCCCAGGATAATGAGCGCGGCCCGGATTTTTCGCTTCGTAAGTCCGTGAGCCGGCGCCGCCGCCGTTGCGACGGTCTTGCGTGCCGCTACGGCCAGCCGCCGTTTGTACCAGTTCCCGATCTTAATAAGTATGAAAATAGCCAGCAGCGCGGCCAATGCGAACCAGCCGATCGAAGCCTGACCGAACGGAATCACGATCAAAGCCGCCAACAACGGCCCCATAGCGCTTCCCGCGTTGCCGCCGACCTGAAAGATCGACTGTGCCAGTCCTTTGCGCCCGCCCGAGGCGAGCTGCGCTACCCGCGAGGATTCAGGATGGAAAACCGACGAACCGCAGCCGATCAGGCCGACCGCCGCCAAAATAAAGACAAAGCCGGGGGCTACGGACAGCGCGAGCAGTCCGGCCAGCGTGAAACACATCCCTACGGCTAGCGAGTAGGGCCTCGGATGACGGTCCGCCAAACGTCCGGCGAAAGGCTGCAAAAGCGACGAAGTCATCTGAAAAACCAGCGTGATGACGCCGATTTGTGCGAATGTAAAGCCGAATTTCTCTTTGAGAAGCGGATAGACCGCCGGAATGACGGACTGCATCATGTCGTTGAGCAGATGAGTGGTGCAAACCATCAACAGGATCGGATAAACTGTCCGGTTCATCGGATTACGGAGCGGCCGCGCGCAGGAGGAGTTCGTATTCATGGGTTACGGTTCTTTCAGGATAATGCCGATCGTATGCAGCGCCTTCCGGGCATCCCGGGCGATTATATCCCGTACCAACCGTTCGTGCGTAGGCTGCGATGCGAGAAAATAGCCCGTATCGACGTAAATGTGTTCGAAACCTTTTTGCAGGTGGATGGTCGCCGACCGGTAGAGTTCGTACAAAATCTCGTTGTGCGTAGCTTCCGCCAAAGCGACATGAAACCGGATATCCGCTTCGATACACGCCTCCAACCGCCCCGCCGCTGCCGTCGCGCCGCGTTCCGCAAGGATCTTTCGATCTTTTCGATATCCTGCTCCGTACGCCGTCCGGCAGCCCGCTCGACGATGGCGACCTCCAGTATTCTCCGCACTTCGTCCAGGTCGCGGATGTCGGCACGGCGGAGACGTTGCGCCATCGGGTCGTCCGCCGCCGCCCGGCTCTCGACAAACGTCCCGGCTCCTTGTTGCACTTTCAGGAACCCCATGTTAACCAGTATCTTCACAGCTTCGCGCACCGTCGAACGGCCGACGCCGAAAATACGCATCAGTTCCGGCTCGGCCGGCAGTTTTTCGCCTACCTCGAATTGCCCGTCCGTAATCCGTTGGCGGAGCCGTTCGGCCAACTCTTCGGCCAGCGATCTTTTCCGTATGACCGAATCCGGTCGCTCTTTCATCATATCATCTGATGTTTATTGCAAAGATAACCGTTTATTCGGAACCGGAGAATTTTTCCGGTATTTTCCTCCAAAATCATTATAATGGCGGCGGCTCGTTTTCGATAACCGAATGCGAAAAATAGCTTTAAAAGCGAATCCCGGAATCTATACGAAAGAGATGCAGGATGATCCCCAAGGGCTGGGTATCAATGTTTTCTTTGTTGCGGATCGCTGTTGGTAATTTATAGGTTTAGGATGTTTCTTTGTAAGAGACGGCATGGAATAATAAAATACTGTAAACAAGTGTAATAAACAATGAGAGAGTAGCGTTTATACATCATTCAGGATAAGAGATATATAAATTGGGCAATGGGATCGTCGATTCGATAACGTATTCCGAACTTTTCCGGAGTAAATGCTGTTGCGATTTGAAAGTCACGTATATAATTATATAAATCAATGTGTTAGTAATACATAAAAACGCGCGAAATAGCTATAAATGATGATGGAATATTTGGCCGTTAGATTTATATTTCCAATATTTGTACCCATAAAGTGCCGTCTCTTACAAAGAAACGATACTGATACGAAAGTGCGTATTTAGAATTTTAGTTTTCAATGACCTTAGTATTAGTGATATAGGTGATATTAGGGGATTCAGAGTTATGTCCATAGCTCAAATTTAGCGATGATTAAGCCTGAAAGCAGAGAGAATTCGAATGTCACAATGCATGGAGGAAGAACGACTCGTTTGGTATGTAATGCGTTTTCTGTATAATCGCAAATCGGATACGCGGGACCGTCTCGATAAAGCTTCTGTCGAAACATTCGTTCCTATGCGTTGCGAGATTAAAAATCGAAATGGTAAGAAAATACGCGCTTACGTTCCTGTAATATGGGATTTGCTGTTCGTTCATTCTACCGAAAAAGTTTTAGCTCCTTTTTTGGAAGCCGATAATTATTTCCAATATAGGTACCGCCGGGGCGGCAGACAGGCAGAACCTCTTATTATTCCCGACAGCCAGATGGAACAGTTTATCAATGCGGTGAAAGGATCGGAACGTCCCATTTATTTTACGCCTCAGGAGTTGAATATCGATAAAGGAACCCGAATCCGAATTCACGGAGGGCCGTTTGATGGAATTGAAGGCATATTTATGAAGGTAAAAGGCGCAAAGGCCAAACGGCTGGTGATAGAGTTGCCCAATACTTTGGCTGTCGCGGTTGAAGTCAATCCCGATCTGATCGAAATTTTATCCGAATAGACAGCGGTCGTTTCATCCCGTTCATCTCTTATTTTAACAGCCATAACCGGAATTTCCATGACCGAAACAGATTTACAGGTATTGCTTCCGTTTTTGTGTAATCACCGCATAAAAGGACAAAGCGAAGTACGTATCGATGCTCTTCTTCGTATGTATTTGTCGATTAGTATGTTGTGTTGTGTTGCGTCGTCTTGTGATTATTTGAATTGCAATAAAATTATCCGCAAGATGGACATTCTTTATCAGATCATGGATCGTACCTCGGTTAATGGTTTGTGCCGGATGTATCGCCTGGTTAAAGAATCCGCATGGGGCGTTTACGGAAAAAAAGACGAAGAATGTAGCGGATTATATTACCGACTTTTAGACAGTTATTTGAAAGATCCCGATCCAGGACAGGAGTTGGAGGTACTGCGCTGTATAGCTTATGAGTTGGGAAATGTTATGGGTGATAATACGGAATTGGATTATTACCCGTTTTACCGAGCAAAGTGCGGGCAATGGGTCGGCGAACTGGATACGAAGGGTTGCTGGAGAAGACTTCCTCAGGAAATAGCCGTACGTAGGATCGAGTTGCTGCAAAATTATAGCGATGCTTTCCGGGACGATCGTTTTCACGATGCGGTGTTGCGTGCGTATAACTATTATAAGAAACGTTTGGTTCTTCCTGAGAACGCTGTCGCCGAACAACTTCCGTTGTTGACGGCATGGTATGATCTGTTGCGGATTTCCGGTGCGTTCCCTTGTGAGCACGATCTGCCGAAGCGGATTGCCGGATTGATCGAAGGGGTGGCGAATACTGTCGAGACTCGTACCGATACATGGTATCTTGCTACCAGTTACGCCGTCGAGCAATGTTGCTCCGATATTATGGACAGGGTGCAGCATGAAATAATGCAGGAGGCCGAATGAATTTGCCTGTACGTATTGGGGTAATCCCGTGTCTTTCGGGCGGTACGAGACATTCGTACCGGCCTTATAGGGATATGATATTGGGTGTGTTTCGAGAATGTCTCCTCGCTTTATGCGTCGGTGCTGGATGCAATATCTGTTACAAAAGATTTATTTTTCGGACATAGTAATGGGTAAAATCCGATGGTCGTAAATCAACTGAAAGCCGGAGCCGTTCTAAATTACGTAGTGATCGGGCTGAACTCGCTGGTCGGGCTGCTTTATACGCCCTATATGCTGCGGATGATGGGGCAGAGCGAATACGGTCTTTATTCGCTCGTGGCGTCTGTGATCGCCTATCTGACGATCATGGATTTCGGCTTTGGAAATGCTATTATCCGTTATACGGCTAAATTTCGCGCGGAAGGCAGACAGCAGGAGCAATACGCCATGTTCGGAATGTTTCTGATCCTCTATTCGGTGATCGGTATACTTGCATTCGGAGCCGGCTTGGGACTGTATTTCAATGTCGAAGCATTGTTCGGAGATACGATGACCGTCGTTGAGGTCGAACGGGCTAAGGTGTTGATGATCATTTTGATTTTTAATTTGGCCGTCACTTTTCCTCTGAGTATTTTCGGAGCCGTTGTTACGGCTTACGAAGATTTTATTTTTCAGAAAGTCGTTCAGATCGTCCGCATCTTGCTTAACACCGTCGTGATGATCTGTTTGTTGAAAATGGGGTATCGGGCCGTAGCGATGGTAGTCGTGCAAACGCTGTTCAATCTCGTTACACTGTTGTTGAATTATTATTACTGTCGTCGCAAAATCGGGATACGGATCGTTTTCGGACGTTTTCGCTGGGGGTTTCTCCGGGAAGTGACCGTTTATTCGTTTTGGATATTTCTGAATGCGATTATGGACCGCATTTACTGGGGTACGGGGCAGTTTGTGTTGGGAGCCACCGTCGGCACCGCAGCCGTGGCCGTTTTTGCCGTAGCGATTTACCTGAAAGATATGTACTATTCGTTTTCGACCTCGATATCCGGCGTTTTCCTACCCAAAGTTACGGCAATGATCACTACCGGCGCGTCGGAGCAGACCGTATCCGATCTGTTTATTCGTATCGGACGTATCCAGTACATCGTACTGGCATATGTCCTGTCTGCTTTTATTCTGTTGGGGCGGCCGTTTATCGCGTTGTGGGCCGGCGAAGGGTATGACGAAACTTATGTTATCGCGTTGATGTTTTTTGCTTCGACCCTGATTCCGATGATTCAGAATCTGGGAATTACGATTCTTCAGGCGAGGAATGAAATGAAATACAGGTCGATCCTTATTCTGGCGGTTTCCGCGGCGAGTCTGGCTGCGGCCATCCCGGCAGCCAGACAGTTCGGAGCTTTCGGTGTGGCGGCGGTAACTTCCGTAGCGGTCGTGCTGGGACATGGCATCCTGTTGAATATCTATTATAAGCGCAAAATTCATTTGGATATACCGCTTTTCTGGACGGAGATCGCGCGGATGAGTGTCGCTCCGTTGATCATTACTGTCGGCGCGTTCATCTTGTTGAAATACGTATCGGTAGACAGCGTACTCTCTTTCCTGTGTGTTGCGGTTGTTTTTTCGTTGATATATTTTCCCTGTATCTATCGGTTCTCAATGAATCAGTATGAACGCGACCTGTTCATAAAGCCTATTCGCAAAATAGTACGGCTCTGAGTAGTCCGGTTGATGCCTCGTAGACAGGCGTCTGCTGAATGGTTCTTCATTTCGGTATTTTTTAAGAAGAAATTCTCGGCGGAGACTCCTTGTAGAATACATGTCCGGATTATTTCATTCCGAATTGACAGGCCGGTAAAATGTCTGAAAAAGTATGCGGATTTTAATTATGGGAGGTACCGGCGCCATGGGATCGCACCTGGTCGGGATCCTTGCGGCCGATCCTGCGAATGAACTGACGGTTACCACCCGCAAAGAATTTCCCTCCGTCGAAAACGGTTGTATACGGTACGTACGGGGAAATGCCCATGATATCGGCTTTGTCCGATCGCTTGTCCCTGTGGGGGCGAAGTGGGACTGCATCGTGGATTTTATGGTTTATACGCCCGACGAATTCAGGGAGCGCGTGGATTTCTTGTTGTCGGTATGCAAACAATATGTTTTTTTGAGTTCGGCCCGGGTTTATGCCGGATCGAACGAGCCGATCGTCGAAACCTCGCCGAGGTTGTTGGATACCGTAAACGATGAAGTTTACCTGCGAACCGACGAATACGCCCTTGCAAAGGCCCGCGAAGAAAATTTACTGTCGCAGTCCGGAAAAACGAACTGGGTGATCGTCCGCCCTTATATAACTTACAGCGAAATACGGTTGCAACTGGGCGTACTGGAAAAAGAGCAGTGGCTATACCGGGCTATGAACGGTAGAAAAATCGTTTTTCCGAAAGATATCGCGGAAAAAATGACTACGTTGACCTATGGTTACGATGTGGCGTGCGGTATAGCCGCTGTTGCCGGAAAACCGGCGGCTAACGGCCGTGCGTTTCATGTTACTGCTGCGGAGGCGATCAGATGGAGCGATGTGCTGGGAATATACCTCGATGTACTTGAAACTCATCTGGGGACACGTCCCGGAGTGGTGATGCCTGACGCGGCTCCCAACCTGAAAAATCCGGAAACGCAATATCAGGTGCGATATGACAGATGGTATGATCGCAAATTCGACAATACGCAAATCGACCGGTTCTGCGACACGGCCGGTTTTACGAAACCGGCCGACGGATTGCGGTTCTGTCTGGAACGTTTTGTTCGGAATCCGCGGTTCGCGCAGATCGTTTGGACGGCGGAAGCCCGTTGCGACAGAATCACGGGCGAACGGACTCCGCTTCGTGAGATTCCGTCCGTAAAATTCCGCTTGGCGTATCTGGCGGCAAGGTATATGCCCCGTAATTTATTTGAACTCATACGAAAACTTATCAAACGGTAATTGATCCTTTTTTCGATAATCGTCAGACAAATATCATGGAAAAGTATTACACATCCGAACGCAATGCGCAGATCGTGATCGCTCTGTTGAAAGCTAATAACATCCGTAAAATCATAGCATCTCCGGGCGCTACGAACATAACGTTCGTCGCTTCGATACAGCAAGATCCCTATTTCGAGATCTATTCTTCGGTCGATGAGCGTTCGGCGGCCTATATGGCGTGCGGTCTGGCGGCAGAGTCCGGCGAGCCGGTCGTCTTGAGCTGTACGGGCGCTACAGCTTCGAGAAATTACCTTCCTGGGCTGACCGAAGCCTTTTACCGGAAGTTGCCCGTACTGGCGATCACGTCGACGCAGTACGAAGGCAGGGTCGGGCATCATATACCTCAGGTAATCGATCGCAGCAGACCGCTCAACGATATCGTTCATGTAAGCGTTTCGCTTCCGGCCGTAAGGGACGAGGAAGAAGCGTGGAGTTGCGAAATAAATGCCAATAAGGCGATCCTGGCCCTCAAGCATCGCGGCGGCGGTCCGGCGCATATCAATTTGGCGACCACTTACAGCAGGGATTATTCGGTGAAGGAACTGCCGTCCGTCCGCGTGATCGACAGGATTTGTGCAGGAGACCGGTTTCCGGAATTTCCTGAAGGTAAAGTTGCCGTTTTCGTCGGTTCCCATCCGAAATGGACTTCGGAGCAGACCGAGGCGGTCGATCGATTCTGCGAGGCGCACGATGCCGTCGTTTTCTGCGATCATACGAGTAATTACAAAGGGAGATACAGGGTTCTTTATTCGTTGGTGCAGAATCAAAAGATGCTTACAACCGAAACCAACAGCGTCGATTTGCTGATTCATATCGGAGAGGTATCCGCGTCTTACTATCCTTCGGCTCGGACTGTATGGCGCGTCAGCGAGGACGGCGAGATCCGCGATACCTTTCATAAACTGCGTTATGTATTCGAAATGTCCGAGCAGAATTTTTTCGGGCATTATGCCGGTGTATCCGATAGGCATTCCGATGAATATCTGAAAAACTGTCGGGCGCTTTATCAAAAAGTTTACGACGCTATTCCGCAGAATTTGCCCTTTTCGAATGTTTGGACGGCGTATAAAATGGCGCCTCTTCTTCCGGAGAACTCCGTGTTGCATTTCGGCATTCTGAATACGCTGCGATCGTGGAATTTCTTCGAAATACCGAAGTCCGTGTTTTCCGATTCGAACGTCGGCGGGTTCGGGATCGACGGCGGCGTCTCTTCGCTGATCGGGGCTTCGTTGGCCGACCCGACCCGACTTTGTTTCGGTATTTTCGGCGATCTTGCGTTTTTCTACGATATGAATGCGGTCGGAAATCGTCATGTCGGCAACAATGTCCGGATTTTGATAATCAATAACGGCCGGGGAACCGAATTTCGTCAGTATGACCATCCTGGAGCTCTTTTCGGAGACGAAGCCGATCCTTATATCGCAGCGGCAGGGCATTTTGGCAACAAATCGCAGGCATTGATCCGGCACTATGCGGAAGATCTCGGATTCGAATACATGTGCGCTTCGGACAAAAATGAATTCGAAGCGCTGTACGAGCGGTTCCTCTCTCCTGAACCGGCCGCCCGGCCGATGCTTTTCGAAGTGTTTACCGACAGCGGGGACGAGAGCGATGCCCTTCGCGCCATTCGCTCCGTCGAACAGAATACGACAGGGAAGTTGGTGGATTTCGCACGATCGGTTATGAGCGAAAAACAAAAAAGTTTCATCAAAAAAACGCTGGGCCGGTAACTATTGGCTTTTTGTCTCATAAGAATATTTGCAGAATATGAAAATTGGAATCGTAACTTTCTGGAACAGCGAGGATAATTACGGTCAAATACTTCAGTGTTATGCTCTTCAGCGTTTTCTGCAGGATAAAGGGCACGATGCTTTTCTGATAAGATATGCGCCCGGACGGAAAATAAACCTGAAATGGGTTTTGTCTCTTCCGTGTAGAATCGTCAGGAAGATCTCGCTACGGTTATTCCGTCGGAAGGAATTCCGTTTTTCGCAGCGATTTAAAGAAATGAACCGGATCGTGAGGCAGGAGAATGCTGCCCATCCGCGTCATTTTTCGACATTCAAAGAGCGCTTTATTGCGGTCACTTCGAGAGTCTATGATCAATATGATATTTTCACCGATCCGCCCGGGGCGGATGCATACATCGCCGGAAGCGATCAGGTCTGGGGATCGGTCGATCCGGTCTATTACCTGATGTTCGTGCCGGAAGGTTGCAAAAAAATTGCTTATGCGCCGTCGTTCGGCGGTATGAAACTCGCCGGGAGCCTCCGGAAAAAGATTAAACGGTACATATCCGGGTTCGACGTACTGGCATTGCGGGAGCGACAGGGCGTGGAAATATGCAGGGAGTTGGGACGCAGCGACGCTTCATTGGTACCCGATCCTACTTTGCTGTTGTCCGTGCACGATTATTCGTCGATAGCCGCCCCGTGCCTATATTCGCAGGATTACCTGCTGCTTTACCTGCTCGGCAATGAAATCGATTTCGATGTGGCCGAAGTTTATGCTTGGGCTCGAAGCCGGCATATCGAGGTGAAATACGTCGCAAGTCAGGGACGGCAGGACGCATACGACAAAATCTATCCCAATGTGGACGAGTGGCTCAGTCTGATCCGGAATGCCCGGTACGTCGTCACCAATTCGTTCCATGGAATGGTGTTCAGTATTATTTTCAATAAACCGTTCGTCGTCATTCCGTTGGCCGGGTCTTTTACGCGGATGAACGATCGTATCTTCGATACGCTGTCGGCGGTGCATCTGACCGAAAGGATTTATAAAAATTCACTCGATATTTTACTCGACCCGCTGGACATCCGGGCGATCAACGATTATTTGAAACAAACGGGGAACGACATATCCCTAAAATTCGACTATTGGCTGGGAGCGTAAATAGTGCCCGGCATATATGCCTCGAAGTCGTCTGTCGACGTCGGTTCCGGGGAATTCGGGGCAGGCTGTACGTTCTCCCCATAAGATTGATCAAAAGCATCGGCCGCATGGCGAACGCTTGCCGTAATCGATAGAGCGGCATTTATTCGGATGTACTACCTCATTTTTTTCTTATTTATCGTCGTATGCTGCAGCCTCTCGCTGCACGGTCGTTTGTCTCCGGAAACTAAACGGGGATTGCAATTTTTGTTGTTTATCTTTTTCTGGTTTACGGCCGGATGGAGGTATGAAACGGGGACGGATTACCTGGCGTATGTCCGGATTTTCGACAGTTCCTCCGATCTCAGCCATTTATTGCATACGGGTACGTTCGATGTGCCGATGATCGAACCGGGGTATCTGTTTATTAATTCCATATTCATTTCGTTGGGAGTGGATGTCAATTACATGTTTCTGTTTATCTCTTTCTGTACGACTTTACTGTTATTCCGTTCATTCGAAGATTATCTGCCCGATTATAAATACCTCGGATTGTTGACTTACTTCGCTTTCATCTATTTTCAAATGGATATGAGCGGATTGAGACAGGCCATCGCATTGAATGTATTTTTCGTGGCGCTTCGATATATTTACAGGCGCCAGTTTTGGCGTTATACGCTTTGTATCCTGTTAGCTGCGACTTTTCATGTGTCGGTGATCATCGTTTATCCGTTATATTTCTTTTTGAATAAAAAAATATCGTCCCGGCTGATCGTGGGAACGTCCGTGGCAGGATTGCTGGTAATCGGTTTGCAGTTGCCGATTATAGGTTGGATAACCGAATATCTGATTTCACCGCTTTTCTCGTCGAATATACTATACAAGGTATTGTATTATACGACTTCCGATATAGAACCCTGGCCGATCAATATTAAAGTATTCTTCTACCTGGCCATACTCTTTGTCATCGTATATAACCGAAATAAACTGGCGGAACGTTTTCCTTATTTCAATATTATATTGAATCTGCTTTTCCTTTTTGTGCTGCTCAGAAACGTATTGTGGGAATCCGTCGAACTGGATATGCGATTGGGCTTTTACATGTCGTTGGGCATGACGATGGGATTTCCGCTGTTATTCGAGATCGTATCCCGGAAATTGATCCGGCAGTTGACCTTTGTAGTTTTCGTTTTTGTCAACTGGTATCAATGTCAGAATTATTTCTTTTCGATCCCGACTTTTTCGCCGTACCAGAATTACATCGTGCATAAAATCTTTAAGCTCCCCAGTAACGGCGAGGAGCGTTTGTACGAATTGATGAATCGTGAAAATAATGACTAAAACCCGGCTCCTCATCGTCGCGCATTCGGGTTATATGGGAGGGGCGGAGACCGTGCTGGCGCACGCGATCAACAACGTGTTGTCGGATTCTTCCCGGTATGAAACGGATGTATATTACCCGCTGGGAACGGGTTCCCTTTTCAGAACAGCGCTTCGTTCGGAAACCGTAAGGCGATGTTGCGCATTGCCTTACCGGAATATAGCTTCGGGCTCATTAAAGACATTGATTGTTCTCCTGTACAGCCTTCCGACGATTTTGTGGCTTATCGCTGTCTGCCTGTTCCGCAAGACCGATCGGATTTATGTGAACAGCGCTGTTAATTTCCCCGGAGCATGGGTCGCTTACATTACGGGGAAACGCTGTCTGTGGCATATTCATGAGCAGCCCAATGCACATACCGATTACCTCCCCCGCTGGATGATTTCGACCTATCGAAAACTGTTTACGGCATCCAATATCACTCCCGTATTCGTGACCGAACGGTGCCGTAGGTTATGGAGTCAAAAATTAGCGTGCGATTTCCCCGTTTACAGGATTGCTTATCCTCCGTTGAAAGAGCTGCCTTTAACGGTTTCGAAGAAAACAGGAACGGCTCTCACGATCGGTTATCTGGGGGCTTTGATTCCGGGGAAGAACGTCGCTGCGCTCGTGCGGTCTTATGCGCGGTTGCATACTTCTCATCCGCAGGATCCTCCTTATTTGCTGATATGCGGAAGCGGGCCTTGCCTGCATGAATTGCAGGATTTGGCCCGTACGCTTCATGTAGAGACGTTTACCGAGTTCCGGGCTTTTCAAAACGATGTGTCCGGCTTTTTTGCCGATATCGATATGCTTGTCCAGCCTTCGCTGAACGAATCGTGGGGATTGACTGTTTTGGAAGCCATGAGCCAGCGGAAAGCGGTCATTACGACGACGGAAACCGGTTTGCACGAGATACTGACCGGAGAAGAGTGCCTGTTTTTCGACCCGTCCGACGAAGACGAATTGTATAAGTGTTTGGAAGCATTACAGGAGGAAGGGCTTCGCAACAGGCTGTCTTCTAACGGATATGATAAAGTCCGCCTTCTAAATCTCAATCATCAGTTTGAACTAACGATAAAAGACATATTATGACTATTCCGAAACTTATTGCATTTTATTTCCCTCAGTTTCACGCTATTCCGGAAAACGACGTGTGGTGGGGGGCCGGATTTCATGATTGGCAACTGGTGCAAAATGCAAAACCGCTGTTTAACGGACACTATCAACCCCGTATCCCCATAGATGGAAACTATTACAACCCCTGTGATAAAGAGACGCTTGCCAAACAGGCTCGGCTGGCTTCGGAATACGGTGTCGGAGGATTTTCTTTTTATCATTATTGGTTCGACGGTAAATTGATGCTGGAGAAGCCGCTGGAGACTTTTCTGGAACATAAGCAGATTGATATTCCGTTTTGTCTGACCTGGGCCAACGAGACCTGGACACGGGCATGGATAGGACATCCCGAAGCGGTATTGATACAACAGAATCATACGGACAATGTAGATCTGTGGCGCAGGCATTTCGATTACCTGTTGCCGTTTTTCAAAGACGAGCGGGCAATCCGCATCGACAATAAGCCTTTATTGTTGATTTATCAGCCGTTTATTATTGCGAATACGCAGGAAATGTTCGGATACTGGCGTAAATGGGCGGAAGAAAGCGGCCTGCCCGGCTTATACCTGATGGCCGTCAAAGGACACCAATATCCTTCCTGCGATTTTCTAAAATCGTATGATGGTTTGTTAAAAACGCAGCCACGGGAAGCCTTCGGTTCGAAACATTTCAAACATCAGAATCTAACGGATCGTTTTTACTGGCTGCGCAAACTCCCGGAAAGCATTCAAAATTATTTGCGTAAAATCAATCAAAGTATACGCAGCTATCAAATCATCGATGCGAATGAATTGTGGGAGGTGATTTTAAAAAATGCTTATTGTCCCGAATTCAAAGAGTCTGTCGATATTTATGAAACGGCGTTTTTTGACTGGGATAATACGGCCCGCTACAAAAACAAGGCAAAAATATACCGGGGGCTCTCTTTCGACTCCATGGAAAACAACCTGACCGAACTCATGAAAAAGGCGCGGGAGCACGACTCTCCTTATGTGTTTTTCAATGCATGGAACGAATGGTCGGAAGGCGCTTATCTTGAACCCGACTTGAAAAACGGTTACCGTTATCTGGAGATCGTAAAGCGTGTGAATCAAAATCTGAGTGCGCTGTAGGATGCGCAGGTTGCCGATTGAATCTCTGTTATGACTTTCGGTATTCTGTTTCGCTAGTTATTGTCCCTGTTTACATTCGGCTTTAAAATTCAATCGAACAAATAATACCGGATAGTCCTGTATCGGCGCCGCGTTGTTGCTGCCCGTATAGGACTGTTCGGTGCATATATCAATTATGAAAACAAAAATTCTGCACATTCAGGTGCTTCCGAAATTATCCGGCGTACAACGCGTATCTCTGGAGATTATGAAGAGTCTGCCCGATAGCCAGTATGACAAATGGATACTTTTCAGCGATTCGACGGACGTCGGCGATCGGGAGCAGTGTGAAAGAGAATTCCGGAGAGCCGGCGTTCGGGTTATCTACTCGAATAAAATGAAGCGAGCGATCGGATTGTCGGATATCGGAGCTGTCCGGGAGATTTATCGGTTATGCCGGCGGGAAAGATTTGACATCGTACATACCCATTCCACGAAACCGGGTGTGGTCGGGCGCATAGCGGCGACGTTGGCCCGTACGCCGCGGGTAATACATACCGTGCACGGACTGGCCTTTCATAAATTCGTCGGGCTTCCCCGGTGGCTGTTTTACTGGGGATGCGAGATGTTTGCGTCGTTGTTTTGCGACAGAATCATCCTGGTCAACCGTTATTACAGCAAATATTTCAAATGGTGCGCCCGTAAAGTTTCGACCGTTTATAACGGGATAGATTTTTCCGCTTATCCGGGACATCTTCCGGTTTCTCAGAAAGGAACGACGCCCCGGATTCTTTTTGTCGGCAGGCTGGATACGCAGAAAGACCCTCTGACTTTTCTCGAAGCGGCGAAAATCCTTATCGGGGAATACCCCGACGCAAAGTTTACTATGGTCGGAGACGGCGAAAAATACGGGGAGTGCAAGCGTTTTATCCGAGACAATGGTTTGACGGCCAGTATCGATTTGGCCGGATGGCAGCAAGATGTTTCATCGTTCTATGTTTCGCACGATATTTTTGCGATGTCTTCGATCTACGAATCTTTCGGATTGATTTTCGTCGAAGCCGCCCATTACGGGCTTCCGGTAGTTGCGACCAACGTGGAAGGTATTCCCGAGGTCGTTTCGGACGGAGAAACCGGACTGTTATGCAATCCGCGTGATCCGCAGGCTTTGGCGAAAAATATGATGACCCTGATCCGGCACCCGGAACTTCGGGATTCTTTCGGACAAGCGGCCCGCAAACGGGCATATGCCCTGTTTACGAGCGAACTTATGACCGATCGTTACAAAAAAGTTTATTGGGAACAGCGTAAAATGCCGGTGACATGAGGGCGTCCCGAACGGGCCGGCTTGTATATCCGACTTGAGGGCGGTTCCGCTCAGTGGGCAAAATATTCGTATTTATTTTTTCCGGTATGCGGATCAAAATCGCCTGAGGCCATCGGCCTCAGGCGATTTTGATTGATCGTCGTTTGTAAATCGGGTTAAAATACGAAGCTATATTCGCCGGACAGCACTTCGAACACCTGTTTGCCGTTTACGGTGCCCCGATACCTGATGTTTTCGTCGTTCGCCGCGACGGTATGTCCCGATTCGGTGATCTTTTCCCTCGCCGCTGCGGGGAAGTGTACCTCGGCGCTGCAATTGGCCGGTATCCGGATATTCCATTCCGTTTTTTTGCGCTTCGTCCGCCGCCACCTGCTCTCTATTTTTCCGGAAACCGAATGGTGGGACGCTTCGACGAAGTCGAGTCCTTCGGGAAAGTCGGGATTCATGACGATCCGCCGGAAGGCCGGTTTCGCGGGATCGGTTCGGATGCCTGCAAGGTTCTCGTAAAACCATACCAGCAGGTCGCCGAGCATCATCACGTGGTTTTGCGAATTCATATCGGGTGCGGCCGTATCGAAATTCCAGAGCTCCCAGATCGTCGTGGCGCCATGCGTTATCATATAACCCCAACTCGGGTAGGTTTTCTTCAAGGCGATGCCGAGCGCGAGATCCGGACGGCCGATGCCCGACAGCGTTTTCATCAGCCATTGGGTGCCGATGACGCCCGTACTCAGGTGGCCCCGATTCTTCACCTCGACGAGGTTGCCGACGTAAGCGGTCACGCGGGGCAGTTCTTCCGCCGGCACCATTCCGAACGCTACCGGCAACAGGTTGGATGTGAGTTCCCCATTGTCGTAATAGCCGTCCTCGGAACGGTAGAACCTGCGGTTGAATCCGTTTTTGATGTTTTCGCCCAGCTCGGCGTAATAGGCTTTATCCTGCGGCCTGCCGGTCAGTTCGGCGAATTTTTGCATCAGTCCGGTGAAATGATAATAGTATGCCGTGGATAGGAGCGGGTTCGGTTTTTTCACGTTCCCGCTCAATCCTTTCCCGGCCTCGGCCGTAGAGGGAGGCGCGCACCAGTCGCCGTAGACGTCCCTGCTGACGATATACTCCGCGGTCATGTAACGCCCTTTCATGTAGGCCAGCCATTTCTTCATGGCATCGTAATGATCCGATACGGCGGAGAGGTCTCCCGTCTGGGTATAAAGCATGTCCGCTATGATCAGCATGACTCCGGGCCAGGTCATGTTGTCGCTGAAATAGCGCCAGAAGTCGGGCGCCAGGTCCGGCAGCGAACCGTCCGCTTTCTGCGCCCTTTTCAGGTCGTCGAGCAACTTGCGGTAGAGCTTCGCATTGTCGAACACGAAATTCTCTCCCAGGGCGGCTACTCCCCGGTCGCCCAGCCACGGCTGTTTTTCGTTGCGCTGCGGACAATCCACCGGCATTCCCTTGTAGTTGCCCGCAATGCCCCACCAGGCATTGCGGTAGATCCTGTTGAGCAACTCGTCCGAGGTTTTGAAACTGCCTACCGTACGCATATCGTCGGAGACCATGCAGGCCGTGAAATCGGACGGGTCGCATTGTCCGGGATAACCGGAGACTTCGACGAATCGGAAACCGTAGTACGTAAAAGCCGGTTCGTAGGTTTCTCGTTCGCCGCCCCGCAGGGTGTACAACCCTTCGGCTTTGGCGCTCCGGAGGTTGGCCGTGAATAGCTCTCCGTTTTCGTCGAGCGATTCGGCGTATCTCAGCCGGACAGTCTGTCCGCGCTCTCCGCGGACGCTGAAACGCATCCATCCCGTCAGGTTTTGCCCGAAATCGACGATGAACCGGCCGTCCGTTTTCTCCGTTACGGAGACGGGGGCGAGTTCTTTTACGACCTTCATCGGGTCGGTCGTTTGCGCCTCGTAGGTTCCGCCCGGCTCCTGGACGAACTCGGCCTGCAGCCATCCGCCGTCGTCGAATCCCGGCGCGTCCCAGTCCGGAAACTCCCGGGTCGCGTCGTACTCTTCGCCGTCGTACAGGTTGTTGGCCCGGATGGGGCCGTCGGCCGTTCCCTTCCACGAGTCGTTCGTGAAGATCACTCTCGAGGAGCCGTCGGCGTAGGTGATCGCCAGGTTGAACAGTACTTTCGGATAGCCGAAGTTTTTTATTTTGAACGCTTGCTGGAACTGCTGCATCGTGAAATACATACCGTTCCCGAGGACTATGCCGATCGCGTTGCGGCCGCGTTTCAGCGCGTCCGTTACGTCGAATGCATTGTACTTTACGTTTTTGGTAAATTCGGTCTGTACGGGAGCCAGTACCCGGTCGCCTATTTTCCGGCCGTTGATGCGAAGTTCGTAAAATCCGAGCCCGATGATATAAGCCGTCGCCGAACGGATCTCCTTGTCGCAGTCGAACTCTTTGCGGAAGTAGCGTGCGGAGAGTCGCGAACCTTGCGGATCGCTGTCCCACGGGAAGCGGCGGTCGAAACCGATCCATTGGCCGACCCAGTCTTGGAATTGAAGAAGCCCGACCTGCCATAGCGCCGGTTCGCTCCATGCCGTTTCTCCTTTGTTGGTATTCGCTTTTACCTTCCAGTAGTAATAGCTGTTGCGCTGCAGCGGCTTTCCCGCATATTTTATCCCCGACGTCGCGTCGCTTTCGATCTCTCCCGAATCCCACATGTCGCCCTGGTCGCGGTCGAGCAGAGTCTTGTCCGTAGCGACGAGGATCCGGTAAGCCGTCTGAAGCACGCCCCGCCGGTCGGATTCGAGTTCCCAGCTCAGCCGCGGCTGCAATACGTCGATCCCGATCGGGTCGGTCATCTCTTCGCAGCGGAGGCGGGCTATGCGCTCGTTCGCAGATAGGCTGCCGGTCAGTAGCAGCAGGGCGGATAACAATAGTTTTTTCATGGGTAAATGATTATCGGACCTCCAGAGCATCGTTTGCGAACTCCCAAAAAACGATGCTCTGCCGGTTCCACGTGTAAGTGACCGCCACACGGTCTCCGTGGGCGATAATCGCCGGGTAGGAATACTCCGCCGGCGGATTGTCGTTTTCGAGCGCGATTGTCTTCGGCCACGTTTTGCCGTTGTCGAACGATACGGCCAAGTTGAGCAGCGACCTCGACCCCGCATCGCCGCCGACCGGATTGTATGCCAGAACCAGCGCGCCGTCCGGGAGTTTTATCAGGTCGATGCCGCTGTTGTTGTTCGGCATGTCGGTCGGGTAGAGCGGACACCAGGATTTTCCGTAGTCTTTCGAGTCGCTCCGGTAGATGCGGGCGTTGCTACTGCGTACGAGCATGTGGACGATTCCCGGCTCCGATTCCCAGAGCGTGGGCTGGATGACCCCGTGTCCCCTGAAATTGCTGCGGTCCAGTTCCAGAAAGGGCGTCGCCTTCCATGTTCTGCCGTTGTTGCTGCTGCGGTCGACGAATACGTCCCAGTGTTTGTCGCCCGTCTCGCTTTCGAACGATGCGCCGGCCAGCCATACGCCGTTCGATAGGACGATGGGCTTATTGCGAACAGGGCCCCGGCCTCCCCGGTCGCCTTTGACGAGTTCGACGGGTTTCGACCAGGTCGTTCCGTCGTCCGACGAAGCCGTCCACCAGGTCTCCCATTCGGTTATTTTTTCCCCCACTTTGAAAAAAAGATAAACTTTTCCCTTCCCGTCGCGGAACAGCACCGGGTTCCAGTGGGCGTCGTCGCGGATTTTCGCGACTCGGCGAGGCGCCGACCAGTTGCCCGGCTTGCCTTTGGACAGCCATATGGCTACGTTGTCCGCGCTCTCCTTGTCTCCGCCGAACCATGCTACCAAGAAATTGCCGTCGTCGAGTCCTACCAGCGTGGATGCATGGCACTGTTTGAAAGGACGGTCGTCGCCGAACAGGAAATCCCGTTCCGTCAGGGCCGCGTCTTTCCCTTCGACGTTCACGGCGCGTTCCGGTTCCGTTTGTAGCGCCGGTTCCGCCGGGATTTTCGGATAAACGGCTTTCGGGCCGGCAATGCAGAAAAAAAGGAGGACGGGTAAAAACAGTCGATAAGGTTTTTGCATACTGGGCTTCGTTTTATTGTACGTCGGATATTCCGGATGTCCGGCTGCCGACAGTCGGCCTATCGCGGATAAAAATACGAATAAAATTCGAGATGTCGAATTTTCGGCGGCGTTCTCCGAAGCGACGGCTATATTCCTTTGATCGGCAGTACGCGGCGGAGCGTCGCCCGCGTGAGTATCCTGCGGTTCAGAAAACTGACGATGTATCCTGTGCTGCAAGCAGCGATCAGTGTTCCTTCGCGCACGCCTTCGATGCGCCGTGCCAGCAGGAGCGACAGCAGCGTGGCAACCGTTACGAGCGAGATGTCGAAAGCGACTTTGAATTTTCCGAAATCCGTATTATAGCGCTGCGAGGCGTAGTTGACGAATCCTTCGGCGCTCATCATGACCACGCGGGGTTTGATCTCCAGTACGACGCCGATCGACTGCACGATACAGCCGGCCAACAGCAGTACGATCGCCGCTGCGTAGTTCGGCGGCAGCAGATGTTGCGTCAGGGCCATGTTGAAATCGATGAACAGCCCGAAAAGCAACGAAAAAGGCATCTGTAACAGGATTTCGACCGTGTCGCGTCGCGTCATGCGGTCGCGAATAAACCAGAACTGTCCGGCGATAAGCAGCATGTTTATCACGAATGTCCAGGTTCCCAACGTCAGCGCGCTGTTGAGGCTCAACACGTAGTTCACGCTCGATATCGGGGTTGTCCCCAACGACGAACGCAGGATCAACACGATTCCGGCGGCCAGGAAATAAAGCCCGATCACGAACAACAGGTATCTGCCCACAAGATTTTTCATCGATACGAAAAACAACGGCGCGAATTTACGAAAGATTTTCGTATTTCGCACCGACGCGGCGTCGGCGATCCGGCAGGCGATCTTCGTGGGAGCGTAAGGCGTGTCGTCCGCATTCGGATTCTCGGGAATCCGAATGTTTAGAATTCGAGCCGTATTTCAGTCTCTCCGTCGAAAGGGCGGACGACGACCGTTTCGTCGTCCGCGTTATATGTGCCGCCCGTTACCCGCACGGGTTTTTTCCCTTCGGGATGCGGCAGCCTGATTTTCACGCAGGCGGGTTTCCGGGCCGGGTCGCATCGAACGCTGGCTTCGATCCGGTTGTTGCGGACGTTCGATACCGCCCGGACGTTCAGCGGCCCGAAATAGCTTTGCACGCCGCTCAGTTCGATTCGATCGCCGTCCGCCATCCACCGGCGCGGAATTACCCGGAAGAGATTCAGTGTATCCGCATCCTCCATATAAAGCATCCAGCGGGTTTCCATCAGGAAGTTGGCTTCTTCGTGGGTCTTGTGGGGACTCAGTTTGTAGAGATGCTCCCAGAACGTATAGGTTCCCGGATCGGCGTAGGGGGCCATGGTGTGGTAATAGGTGCTTAGGAAAGGTTTTACCATTCCTTTTTTCGCTTGCAACCAGTTGTGACGGCTGTAATACGGTTGGCTGAAAGTCGAATTTTCCTGGAACATCAGTTCGCTGTGATATTTCAACAACAGATCCGAAACGGGCTCTGCCGGGTCGATTACCTCGCAAAAAACCAGGTACATCGGCCCCAGCATGGCATCCGGGACGGTAAAGGTGCCGTGAGAGCGGAAACATTCGGCCTGTTGGTACAGCAGGCGCGGTCCCGGAGCTTCCGTCCAGGGAGGCGCGGTCGGGCTCCACGTTCCGTCTCCCAGCGGAACGACCGGCGAAAGAGCCATCGTCCGTTCGAGCGATTCGCGGATGTCGTTTCTCCAGTCGGCCGCTTCCTTCTGCAGGCTTTCGGCTTCTTCCGCTCCGATGGCTTCGAATACTTCTCCCATGCGTTTCATGCCGAGGTAACCGTAGCCGTTCAGCATGAATTGGTGGAAATAGTCTTCCGGATCGGCGACCTTTCCGTCGATCATGCCGTATCCGCGTCCTCTGAGGCTGTCCTTTTTACTGCGGTTTCTCCATTCGGTCAGGTAGCGGCAGGCTTTCAGCAAGGCCGGTTTGATTTCCCCGATCCATTCCTTGTCCCGGGTGTAGCGGAAGTATTCGCCCACCGACCACAAAACGGCCCCCGTTTCGACCATATAGCCGTTGTAATTCTCGATTTTTCCATTCTCCTGCTGGGTTTCGATAAAGTAGTTCAATGCCCGCCGGGCCAGGTCGTTCAACCCCATCGAGGCGTAAAATTGAATGATCGGGGCGCTTTCCGTTCCGATCGGAGAGTAAACGCCCACGTTAGCGGCCAGCGTCCCGTCCGGCTCCTGCCCGAAAGTCACCAGGTCCAAATGCAGCAGGCCCGCGCGGACCATCTCGTCGATCCTTTTTTCCGGGACATGGATACGGGCGGCGCGCTCCAGTTTCCCGTTCCAATAGGCCTTGCACGCTTCGTAGCGTTTTTCGAACGACTGTGCGGCCAGTTCTTCGGCCCGCTGTCGGGAGACGGGTTCGTGCGGAATGTAAAAGTTCACTTCGATCCGTTCCCCGGGTTGGAGCAGTACGGCGAGTTCCTCGTTACACAGCGGTTTCCCTTTGATTGTGGAAATACAGAATACCCGGTCCTCCGAGAAAAATGAAAATCCTTTTTCCCGGTCGAATTGATAAGCCGCTCCGATATACAGATTGTTGGTGGGCATTGCCGGGCGGGGGGCCTTGATCCAGGCGTAGCGGGGAACGGCTCCTTCGTTTTCGATTTCCGTCCGGATGTAGAGGACGGCTTCCTCGTCGGCGGGCGGGATCGCGGCCTGTATGTCGGCCAACTGTTTCTGCTGCGTTTCGGTAAATACCCTCCCTCCGGAACGGCTGTCCGAGATCAGGAAGTGGGTTCCCTGCACGTTGCCGGCGTTCAACTCCGACTTTTCGAGCGACACGAACGATACGCTGTGGTAACGGACATCGTCGTCCGTGAGTTCGGAGTGGTAAATGGGAAGTACGCCCTCATCCAGATGCCGGGCGATGTTATCCATGACTCCCACGCCGCGTCCCAGCGCGTACCGGTAGTAGAGCGCCGAAGGGGCCGTTTCCGGCAGTACGACGGGGGAAGAAGAGAAAATCGGACGGATCAGTTTGTCCTCTAATGTGCCGTCCGGCAGCTCTTCCGATATTTCGAACATGCGGATGTCTCTTCCCATGCCGAGCCAGATCGGAACGTTCGACCGGCGGGCGCGTGCCGCCGCGGTTTCGAAAGAGACTTCCGGCTCGGTTTCGATCCGTTCGATCTTGGTACGGCTTTTTCGGGAAAGGATCTCTCGCTCGACCTCCGCATAACAACGGCCGTCTCCGGCCGGGAGTACCGTTACTTTGTAATTCGGAATGTAGATCGGCGTATTCCGGTTTACGTCCCTCAGGAAAAAGGAGAAGGAACCCTGCGGAGCTTCGACGTGGATCAGAGTCGCCTCCGGTCCGATTTTCGTATCGGCGCTGTCGACGAAGCATTCCAGCCGAGCTCCGGAAGCGTTCCGGATGCGGTAGGCGTTCCCGTCGATCCGGACATTCCCTTTTACGGCTTCGATCCGGGCGATTTTCCCGTTCGTAGCCGAAATGCTTCCCGTTCCGGTTCCCCCTTCCCATTCGATGGTAAAGGAGCCGGTCGTTTTATTTTCGGTTTGTGAAGACAGTTTTCCTCCGACAATCAAAAAAAACAGAGCGCAACGAGTACTTTTTCCTTCATTTTGTTTAGATTAAGTATTCTACAAAAATAATATTATTTTCGGTTCGTCGCGAATGCGGAACCGAATATTGTCGAATCGGCGGAATTATGTGCGTCCTGCATTCCGCTCGCGTCCTTTCCGGCGGCGGAAACGGCGAAATTCGGACGGATTACCGATAAAAGCTTCGTTGTCGGTACGGGCAAATGATTTTCGTACCGATATTTACACTATATTTGAATGTGCTTTGTCGAACGGGGACGCATGTTTTGTCCGTCGATCCCGAATCATGAAAAGATGACCCGTTGCCCGATCGTCGATTATGCGCCCGAGCGGCTTGTGCCGGTTCGGAATACGGATGAATTCCGGTAAACAGAAAAAACTACTAAACTATGTCCCACACTCTATTCGGAGCGCGGCTGATGTTGATCGCCGCCGTGTTTTTAACGGGTTGCCGCAGCGATGCGGGAACCGTTGCTTCGTCCATGCTCGAACGGGGATTCGTCGCCCCGCCCGATTCGGTAAAAATCAGTACGTATTGGTATTGGATTTCCGGGAACGTATCGAAAGAAGGTGTAGCCGAAGACCTGCGATCGATGAAAGCAGCCGGAATCGACCGCGCCTATATCGGCAACATCGGTCACGACGACGTTCCTTACGGGCCGGTCGAGCTGATGAGCGAGCCGTGGTGGGAGATATTGCATACGGCCCTCAAGACCGCAACGGAACTGGATATGGAGATCGGCATTTTCAACTCTCCGGGGTGGAGTCAGTCCGGCGGTCCCTGGGTGAAGCCGGAAGAGTCGATGCGTTATCTGTGCAGTTCGCAGGTGCGGGTCGAGGGCCCTTCGAAGTTTTCGGGCAGGTTGCCGAAGCCCGAAGGGATGATTCAGGACGTGCGCGTGATCGCCTATCCGGTGCCGAAAAACGACGGAGTGCTGCTGAACGGCGCGTCCGGAACGGTGCGTTCCGTACCGGCTTTGCCCGGTATCGGACGGTTGGCCGACGGGGATACGCTTACGTCCGTCCGGCTCCCCGTCGGGAAAACCGCGATCGTTTTCGAGTCGCCGGAGCTTTTTACCGCCCGCAGCATCACCGTACGTCCGGAACACCGCCCGATCGTAGCGAATGCCGTCCTCGAGGCTTTGGACGGGAGCGACTACCGGCCGGTGGCGGAGTTCGATATCAGTCGGTTCAACGAAATGCCCAATGTCGGGTTCGATGTTTATGCTCCCGTTACGATCTCTTTCCCGGCCACGTCTTCCCGGGCGTTCCGCCTTTCGGTCGATAATGCCGGCGGACCCGCCGCCCTGCGCGAGGTGGAACTTTCGGCAGCGGCGCGGGTCGAACGTTACAGCGAAAAAAGTCTGGCTAAAATGCACCAGACTCCTCTGCCGTACTGGGAGGACTACCTTTGGCCCGCTCCGGCCGAAACGGACGATCCTTCGCTGGCGGTCGATCCTGCCGCCGTGCGGGATATCACGGAGTTCGTATCCGGGGACGGAATGTTGACATGGGACGTCCCGGCCGGGGAGTGGGCGATCCTGCGCACCGGAATGGCTTCCACGGGCGTTACGAACAGTCCCGCCGCCCCGGAGGCTACGGGGCTGGAGATCGACAAAATGAACAGGGAGCATGTCCGTACCCATTTCGACGCTTTTATCGGTAAGATTCTCGAGCGGATTCCGGAGGCCGACCGCCGGTCGTTCAAAGTGGTGGTGCAGGATAGTTACGAAACCGGCGGGCAGAATTTTACGGACGATTTCATCGCCCGGTTCGAAAAATGTTACGGATACGATCCGGTGCCGTTTTTGCCGGTGTTCGAAGGCGTCGTGGTCGGAAGCGCCGAAACTTCGGATCGTTTTCTGTGGGATGTGCGCAGGATGGTGGCCGACGCCGTGTCGTACGAATATGTAGGCGGCATGCGCGAAGTCTGTCACGAACACGGGCTTACCACATGGCTCGAAAATTACGGGCACTGGGGATTTCCGGGCGAGTTCCTGCAGTACGGCGGACAGTCGGACGACGTGGCCGGCGAGTTTTGGAGCGAGGGCGAACTGGGCGATATCGAGAACCGGGCGGCTTCGTCCTGCGCGCATATTTACGGCAAGTCCAGGGTGTATGCCGAGTCGTTTACATGTGCGGGGGCGGCTTTCAGCCGTTATCCGGCCAATATGAAACAGCGTTGCGACCGTTTTTTCGCCGAAGGGATCAACAGCACCCTGCTGACGCTGTTCATCTCGCAGCTCGACGACGGCCGGCTTCCGGGCGTGAATGCCGCTTACGGAAACGAATTCAACCGCAACAACACGTGGTATCCCCAGTTGAATACTTTTATCGAGTACCTGCGTCGCTGCAATTTCATGTTGCAACAGGGGCTGAATATAGCCGACGTGGCCTATTTTGTCGGCGAGGACGCTCCGAAGATGACCGGCGTCGCCGATCCCGCGTTACCTGCCGGTTATCAGTTCGACTATATCAACGGGGAGGTGCTGCGCGACCGGGCGTCTGTGCGCGACGGGTTGCTGACTCTGCCGCACGGAACGCAGTACAGATTGCTGGTGCTTCCCGAACTCGAAACCATGCGGCCGGAACTGCTGACGAAGATCGCCCGGTTGGTAAGGGACGGGGCCGTCGTGCTCGGCCCGTGTCCCGACCGTTCGCCCAGCTTGCAGGGACAGCCCGGCGCCGACCTGCTGGTGCGTGCGCTCGCTTCCGAAATGTGGGCGGAGGTGGACGGAGTGACCCGGAAGTCCCGGCGGTACGGCAAAGGAGCGGTGTTGTCCGGCATGAGCATGGAGGAGGCCCTGGCCTATGTCGACTGCCCGCCGGATCTGAAAACCGATTGCCGCGATATCGTATACGGGCATCGCAGGGTGGGGGAGACGGATATCTATTTCGTGGCGAACCAATCCGCCCGTCCGGTTGCGTTCGAGGCCGGTTTTCGCGTTAGGGGGCTTCGACCGGAGCTGTGGCTTCCCGTTTCGGGTGCGATGCGCCCGCTTCCCGAGTTTACGGTTTCGGACAGGAGCGTTTCGGTTCCGTTGAAGCTGGAGCCTTACGAAAGCGCGTTCGTCGTTTTCCGTGAGCCTGCGCAGGCGTCGGACGCTTCCCGCGGGGGAGTCAACTATCCGGAGCCGGTTCCGGTCGTCGAGATAACCGCTCCCTGGACGGTGGCTTTCGACGCCGCCCGGCGCGGACCCGGAGAGTCCGTAACGATGGATTCCCTGACCGACTGGGCGCTCAGCGACGACGACCGGATCCGGTTCTATTCGGGAACGGCTTCGTATAAGAACCGGTTTACCTGGCAGGCGGCCGATCCTTCCCGGCGGTTGTTGCTCGACCTGGGGTGCGTCGCCGCGATGGCCCGGGTCAGGCTGAACGGACGCGACGTCGGAGGGGTGTGGACTTATCCGTACCGGCTGGACGTAACCGACTTCGTAAAAGAGGGCGGGAACGATCTGGAAATCGAGGTCGTCAATACCTGGGTCAACCGTCTGATCGGCGACAGCGCGTTGCCCGCCGGCGAACGTCCGACGTGGTCTCCGCACAATCCGTGGACCCCGTCGTCGCCGTTGCAGACATCCGGGCTGCTGGGCCCCGTACGTATAGAAAGCGTTTGTTATCAATAAATCGTAAGAATGTGAGGAC
Organism: Alistipes sp. AF48-12; assembly: GCF_003477565.1. Lineage (NCBI taxonomy): Bacteria > Pseudomonadati > Bacteroidota > Bacteroidia > Bacteroidales > Rikenellaceae > Alistipes > Alistipes sp. AF48-12. Next base: position 37,326 of record NZ_QUDJ01000012.1, on the reverse strand, counting down.
GGAAAATATTCACCTGGTATATTTCAGCGCGACTTATACGACCCGGAAGGTCATGAGACAGATCGCCGCGCAAATCGAAGGACGGAAGACGGAGTACGACATTACCCGGAGCGCGTCCGGGGCGGAAGTAACGATGGGCGACGGCGACCTGCTGGTAGTGGGTATGCCCGTCTATTCCGGACGCATTCCCGCATCCGCGCTGCCGGCGCTCCGCAAGTTCCGGGGAAACGGGACGCCTGCCGTCGTCGTATGCGTTTACGGCAACCGGGATTACGACGATGCGTTGCTCGAACTGACCGATGTTGTCGGAGAAAACGGATTCAGGGTCGCCGCCGCCGCCGCGTTCGTCGCGCAACACTCCATATTTCCGCAGGTCGGAACGAATCGTCCGGATGAGGAAGACATACGGCGAATTGCCGCATTCGTTCGGCAGTTCCGTCGGAAAATCGATTCTGCGGCCGATTCCGCCTCTTTGCAGGAAGTCGTGCCTCCGGGCGGCCGTCCTTATAAAACGCCGGGGAAAGTGCCGTTGCGACCGACGGGCGGCCGCAAGTGCACGGGGTGCGGCGTATGCGTCGAACGATGCCCCGTACAGGCCATTCCTGCCGGCCGTCCCCGGCAAACGGATCCGCAGAAGTGTATCGCCTGCGGCCGCTGCATCGTCGTATGTCCGGCCCGCGCCCGTCGTTTCGGGGGATTGCTGTATAAAATCGTCCGCCGGAAATTCGTGAAAGCTTATTCCGTGCGGAAGGAGCCGGATATTTATGTGTAGTTCCGCGACCGTCCGGATATTTCGTTATCTTTGTATCCTTACTCAATTCGGATAGGCATGGAAGATATCATACGGTTTCTGGAACAGTTGAGGCGCCATAACAACCGGGAATGGTTCGAAGCGAACAAGCTTTGGTACCGCGACGTAAAGGCCCGGTTCGACGGTTTGGTCGCCCGGCTGATCGACGCGATCGCCGCTTTCGATCCTTCGGTCGCTGGGCTTGCGGTGAAGGACTGCACTTATCGGATTTACCGGGATACGCGGTTCAGTCCGAACAAAGAACCCTACAAAACCCATTTCGGGGCTTATTTTTGTCCTCGCGGGAAAAAGTCGGGGTATGCCGGTTATTATTTCCATGTGGAGCCGCAGGGGGACGGACTGATCGGCGGTCACCTGCTTTCGGCCGGATTGTATATGCCGGAACCGAACGTGTTGAAAAGCGTCCGGGACGAGATCCTCGATAACGGGGAACGTTTCGCCGCCGCTGTCCGGGGAGCGTCCGGTTTTTCGTTGAACGCGGAGAACCGGCTGAAACGGGCGCCGGCTGGTTTTCCGTCCGACAGTCCGTATGTCGAATACCTGAAACTGAGGACGTCTATTTGGAAAAGTTCGTCGACGACCGTTTTATGTTGCAGGCGGATCTGGTCGAAAGCGTTGCCCGCGAGCTCCGCGCGACGATGCCTTTCATCGCTCTGTTGAACAGGGCCGTGGATTATGCCCGTGAGGAGATGTAGTCTAATAACCCAGATCCTCGTTGATCAGGATGACGGCGATCCGCTCTTTCGGAAAACACTTTTCGAGGATCAACCAGCCGTTGCAAATCCGGTCGGGACTGTTGCAGTCGTGACACCGGGCGGTCGTCCGGCAGGGCGTTTTGAATGTCGCATGAGCGAGGGCGTTCATCGGGGCGGCGAGGGTCTTGATCCGCTGGCGGGCCGATTCGAGGTCGGGAGTCAACTTGTTCCGCCCGATGAACAACAGGACGTGTTCCGGCCCGAATGCGACCGCCGCGATGCGGTTGCCGATCATATCCAGCCATACCAATTCCCCCTTTTCTGTCACGGCATTCGCTCCGGTCAAAAACAGATCGGACAGCAGGGCCTGCCGTCTGGTCAGGAGATTTTCGGCGCGTTCTTTCGACGGGTCGAATCCGTCGATCAGCGTGCGCCGGTCGTCCTGCCGGATGACGTTCAGGATTCCGCTGCGGTGCATGGTCCGCGAATCGGCATAACCTATCGTGCGGGGAGCCAGCTTTTCGATGATCTCCGCCGCCGCGTTTGCCGCATCTTCGATCCGGTCTACGACGATTGCCGAGAATCCGTTTTTAGTCAGCGCTTTCGCACAACTTTCCAGGCGTGTCAGCCAGTATTTTTCGGATGGATTCATGTTTTTCGTATTCTGGTTTCAGATCCGGAAACGATTCGGACGTTGCAATGTTAGGGATTTCCGCCTGAAAAAACAAATAGAGGCGGGGATAACGAAAAACTCCGCGAAGAGATCCTCTTCGCGGAGTTTTCATACCGGTGTACGGCCGGATGTTATTTTTTATCCGGCTTCACGATCCCTTCGCGCATGTGGGTGTCGGCCTGGATGTTCTGGATTTTGTAGTAATCCATCACGCCGAGATTGCCGTTGCGGAAGGCTTCCGCGATCGCCATCGGGATTTCAGCCTCGGCCAGGATGACTTTGGCCCGCGCTTCCTGCGCTTTGGCTTTCATCTCTTGTTCCAGCGCTACGGCCATCGCCCGTTTCTCTTCGGCTTTGGCCTGCGCGATGTTCTTGTCGGCATTGGCCTGGTCCATCTGCAAGAAAGCGCCGATGTTCTTGCCCACGTCGATATCGGCGATGTCGATCGACAGGATTTCGAAGGCGGTTCCCGCATCCAGTCCCTTTTCGAGTACTACCCGCGAGATGAAATCCGGATTCTCAAGCACGGTCTTGTGCGACGTCGACGAACCGATCGACGATACGATCCCTTCGCCCACGCGGGCCAGCACGGTGTCCTCGCCGGCGCCTCCGACCAGTTGTTTGATATTCGCCCGTACCGTTACGCGGGCTTTGGCGATCAGTTGGATGCCGTCTTTGGCTACGGCCGCTACCGGAGGGGTGTTGATCACTTTCGGGTTGACCGACATCTGTACGGCTTCCGCCACGTTACGGCCGGCCAGGTCGATGGCCGCCGCCATCCGGAAGTCGAGCGTAATGTTGGCTTTTTGCGCCGAGATCAGAGCCGTCACGACGTTGGGCACGTTGCCGCCCGCCAGGAAGTGCGCTTCCAGGTCGTTGGAGGTCAGATGCAGACCCGCTTTGGTTCCGGCGATCATCTGGTTGACGATGACCGAGGGCGGCACCTTGCGGAACCGCATCAGCACCAGTTGCAGCAGACTGATGCGTACTCCCGATACGAGGGCCGAAAACCATAGCCCGATCGGAATAAAGTATAAAATGAACCATAACAGAACGAGCGCGACGAACGCAATCACCCAAATACCAAATCCTTCCATAGTCATATTTTTAGTGTTTTTGTGTTTTTAATCGAGCGGTTCGGAAAATGTTCCCCGGTATCCGGCCGCGGAATCGACCCGCCTTACGATGACGGCGGTATTGTCGTAGCCGATCACTTCGATCGCCTGGTGCGGGTCGATGTAGGCGTCCACGGATTTTGCTTCGATGGTCACTTCGCCGAGCTGCACTTTACCCATCGGAGCGAGTCGGGTCAGCGTTTCGCCCCGTTGTCCGACATGGATGTCCTGCTGTTCGGGGGTAGGGGTAGACGTGCTGTCCACGGTCGCTTTCAGCGAGAAACGGCGCCATGTATTGGCTCTGAGCGAAACGACTACCGCGATGACGCAGAGGATCACGATCGTTGCGAGGATCAGTGCGCCGCCCATTACGCCGTATTGCATGAAACCGTAAAATGCGGCCGCCAGAAATGCGACGAATGCTCCGATCCCGGCGACACTGATTCCCGGCAGCAGTACCAGTTCCGCTACCAGCAACAGTACGCCCACGACGATCAGCGCGACGATTAACCACATAAGCCTGTTTTTATCAGATTTTATCCCGGGCGGGAAATTCTTTTCCAAGGTACGGATTTTTTGGAAACCTGCAAAAGAACCGGTCGAAAATAAGGTGAAAAACAAATGCCTTCCGTTTTTTACCGGGGAAGGCATCGTTTTTAGGGGGCGCGGAACCGGTCGCTAATAGTCGAGGGTCAATACGGTCGCGCTACCCTGCGAGACTGCATTGATAGCCCGGCACAGCGAATCGGCGGCTTCCTTGCTGTCGAAATTCCCGATCGAATAGAGGTAAGATCCGTCGTCGTTCGTGGCGCGCGAGAGTTCCTTGCCGGCCGCCTGGCTGTCGGTCACTTCTTTGATCGCCTCGCTAATGGTTTCGCCCTGCCCGGCGATCTCTACGCGGTACAGGGTGGAAAGCTCGCCGGCCGTTCCTTCGCCGCCCGTTTCACCGGGAATTTCGAAGCGGCCGTCACGCCATACGACGATTTCCGGTTTGCGGAATCCCATGCTTTTCAGCTTGGCCAGTCCGGCGTCGGCGGCGGCCGCATCGCGGAACGCCCCGGCGAAGTAGCGGAATTTCCCGTCTTCGCTCTTCTCGTAACACAGCGGATAGACTCCCTTGAAGAGCGAAACCGCTTGCTTCTGGGTGAAAGCGCCCAGTTGGATGCGGTATACGGTTCCCTGTCGGTATACTTCCATTTCCGGGATCGGGTTCGAGGCGTTGTATTTCGACGGGCTGGCCCGTTCGATATCGGCGTATTCGATGAAAATACGCTCTTTAGGAGCTATTTTCGGCAGGTCGTAGTGCAGTTTGCCGAAAATTTCGGCCTGTTTGTTCACCGAGTCCCGGGCCGCCGTGTATCCGAGGATTCCGGCCAGGGCCTCCTCGTAGCCGAGCAGCAGCCGTTTGTTCAGCGGGTAGCCGTAAACGGTTTCCGAGGCTACGCTGTCCTGCATCGCGGCGATTTGCTGGCGGTTGTTGCGGAATTGCGTGCCGAATTTGTCCAGCATCTCGTTCTTGCCCATCTTGTCGAGCAGGTAGTTGTAAGCGTAGGTCTTGTTGTCGTAAATGTAATTCCAGACATGCGACAGCGAGTCGCTGAGCGCCCGGTTCAGCGATCCGATCGATTCCAGTTGCGCATAGGTCTCTTCGGCCAGCGTTTTGTTGGCGGTCGTGTCGTACAGGGTTGCCAGCGAGTCTGCTTTCCGATAGTTTTCCAGATAGGTTCCCAGCAGTTTCAGCGGCAGCGGTTCGAGTTCCTGCGCGTGCCGCAGCGCTTTGTAATCCTGCTCCGACAGGTTTTCTTTGAAGTAGACGTTGTAGACCAGATTCGGAGTTTGTTTTCCGCCCGCCGGAGCCGGAGTGCCGGCTGCCGCCGGATTTTCGGCCGTACCGTTCAGATTCTTTAGGATGAAGTCCTGCTCGATCGCTCCGATTTCATTGGCCGTGACCCCCTGCTGGTTCCGGATTTCGAAGAGTTCTTTTTCGAGTTGCAGGATTTTGGTTCCGAGCTGTTCTTTTTCCGAATCGGTGGTTTCGGCGGTAAAAAGTTTGCGCGTGTCGTTGATGACCTGCACGACCGAATCTTCGGTTCGGTGCAGACGCTGTTCCTGTTCGAGCAGGGACATGTATTTCGCATTGCTTTCCAGTCCCGCTACGCGCGCCGTGACCTGCTGTCCTTGCAGTCCGGTCGAGAGGGCAACCGCAAACAACGTAACAAATAGCTGACTCAGTCTGTACATGGCAATATCAATCTAACTGCAAAAATATATTTTTTAACGACACGGACATACGGCCCGGCGTCATTTCCACTTGTTCAAAAAGAAAAGCTGGATGAATCCGAAAATTTCGAACCGTCCCAGCAGCATCATGATCGTAGCGATGAATTTCACCATCCCCGGCATCTCGTGGTAGTTGCCCATCGAACCGACCTGCCCGAACCCGGCTCCTGCATTCGCCATGCTGGCTACCGTCATGCTGAAGCTGGTTTCAAGATCGATGCCGAAAGCGGCTACCACGACCGTTCCGATCCCCAGCAGCATCAGGTACAGCACGATAAAAAGCATCGCCATGTTGACCGTATTGTTCTCCTGGATCACTCCATTGAGTTTCACCCGGATGATGGCGTTCGGATGTTGCCGCTGAATGATGGCGGCTTTCATCGCTTTGAACGACAGTAGAATACGGTCGCATTTGATGCCGCCTGCGGTCGACCCGGCGCAGGCGCACTGGATCGTGAACAGCATCAGCACGACGATGGCAAGCGGCGTCCATACCGACGAGTCGGCCGTGGCGAAACCGGTGGTCGAGGCGACCGATATAATCTGGAATAGGCTGTATCTTAGTGAAATCCATATATTCGGATAGATGTCCGTCAGCCACAGGCTGATCGCAATGACGACGCCTCCCGCGAGTGTCGAAAAAATGTAGTATTTGCTGATTTCCGATTTGAAGATGTTGTTGTTCTTGCCGGTCAGCGTGCCGTATATCAGGCCGAAATGCAGTCCGGAGACCAGCATGAAGAACATCACGATGAATTCGACCCCGGCGTTGTTGAACGACGCGATGCTCGAATTGCGGGTGCAGAACCCGCCGGTAGCGATGGTCGAGAACGAGTTGCAGACCGCGTCGAACCAGCCCATCCCGACGATCTTCAGCAGCACGGTCTGGATCAGCGTCAATCCGACGTAAACGACGATCAGGATTTGCAGCGTTTTCTGGGTGCGGTACCGGAAATTGTCCTTGGCCATCGACGACAGTTCGACGCTCGAAAGTCGCATCTTGGTCGAGCCCATCGACGGCAGCACGACCAGAACGAACATCACGACCCCGACGCCTCCCAACCAGTGTGTCGACGCCCTCCAGAACAGCAGTCCTTTGGGTAGCGCTTCGACGTTGCTCAGCGACGTAGACCCGGTCGTCGTGAAGCCCGAAACGCTTTCGAACCATGCGTCGGCCAGCGTGAATTCGCCGCCCCAGAGCATGTAGGGCAGCATACACATCAGGCACGACATCAGCCACGCCCCGACCACCACGCCATAGCCTTCGGAGCTCGATATCTGTTCGCCGCCTTGCACGAAGATCAGCGGAAAGGCTCCGAGGATCGCCGTCAGCAGGAAACTCTGCAACAGCGGGTAGAAAGCGGTATCCATGCCGTTCAGCAGCGAAACGCAAGCCGACAGCAGCAGGAACGCCGCGTTCAGCAGCAAGATGAGACCGATGTATCTGAGTACGATGTTCAACCGCATGTCCGACTATTCGTTTCGTTTGCTTTTTTGCTGATCGATCAGTTTTTCGATGGATTCCTTCAGCCGGAACATTTCATCCCGGCCCTCGACGTTCACCTTGAACGGGATTTTCGAATTCAGGTAATTTTTCAGCGCGTCGGTGATTTTCAGCACCGGGGAGATGTAGTACAGGTTGATGAAATAGAAAAATACCACGACGATCAGAATGCCGATCAGCAGCGCGATGAAGCCCGGCATCGTAGCGCGGTAGGCGTTGTCTTCGAGCCGCTGGGCTTTGACGTCCATGATGCGCTGCGAGGAGACCATGAAATTTTTGATCGACGTGGTCAGGTCGGCATACGACGTTTCGTAGATGTTGACGTACCAGCCGACGCTGTTTTTGTGCAGACTGTCGCTGAGGTAGGCGTCGACGATCCGGTTGTAGGCGACGTTGGCGGCGTAGATCGAGTCGAACCCCTGTAGGTCGCGGATCAGCACGTTGGCTTCGCGCATCGACGAGTCGAATTTTTGCCGGCCGACGATCAGCATCGAGTCGCTGTTGCGGCTGCCCGAGACGATCATCTGCAGCAGTGCGGTGTTCTGATCCTGCACGGCGTCCAGCATCGTTTTCGACAGTTCCATGTTGCGGAAGCTGGCTCCCAGCATGCTGTGCGTCGAATGGCTCAGCCTGCTGAGCTCGAAGTAGGAAATGATTCCCGAAAAGAAAAGCAGCAGGGCCAACGAAAGGAAGCCCAACCGTATTTTGTTTTTCAAACCCATGCCCGATTGTCGTTGTTCACCGCTACAAAGTTACAATAAATCTCTGGAAAAGACGAATAAAAAGGGACAAATGTCTTCGTAATGCCTGTCAATAAGGCGTTTGCGAAGACAAATGAGGACAGGCGAAAAATCGAGGTAACGTAAAGGAAAGCGGATTTATGAAGAAGAACGGTCTCCAAATCATTACCCGCCGAATGGTGATTTTTAACACACCGTGTTGTATTTGGCAGCTTGTGGCACAGGTTGGCATATCAAGGTCTAACTCGTTGAGTAATAACTTTGCAAACAAAAAACGAGTATGGCAAGAAGCACATTCAAGGTTCTGTTCTACGTGAACGGCAGCAAGGAGAAAAACGGTATTGTCCCCATCATGGGACGAGTGACAATCAACGGGACTGTGGCGCAGTTCAGTTGTAAGCAGAACATCCCGAAAACGCTTTGGGACGTGAAAGGAAACAAGGCGAAAGGCAAGAGCCGCGAGGCACGAGACATCAACCTTGCCCTTGACAACATCAAGGCGCAAATCATCAAACATTACCAGCGCATTTCAGACCGCGAGGCATTTGTTACGGCTGAGATGGTGCGCAACGCCTATCAGGGAATCGGCAGCGAGTATGAGACGCTGCTAAAAGCATTCGACCGTGAGAACGAAGTGTTCAAGAAACGGGTAGGCAAAGACAGGGTAATGGCTACCTATCGGGCACGTGTACGGGCAAGAAACCATGTAGCCGCCTTTATCAAGTCGTTTTACAGACGCAGCGATATGTCCATGTTGGAACTTACTCCCGATTTCATCAAGGAGTTCGCCGCATACCTCTCGACTGAAGCCGGATTGCGGAACGGTTCGATATGGGCAAACTGTATGTGGCTGAAAGGCGTGGTCATGAAAGCGCATTATAACGGGTTGATACCGCGCAATCCTTTCATCCAGTTTCATATCAGCCCCAATGTGAAAGAACGGGAATATCTGACGGAGGATGAACTGAAAGCGGTCATGACACATGAGTTTGCAGACAGCAAGCTCGCATACATCCGTGACATTTTCATCTTTGCCAGTTTCACCGCCTTGTCATTCGTGGACATTCAGGAACTGACGAATGACAACATCGTGGAGGTGAACGGCGAGAAGTGGATATTGTCCAAACGCCACAAGACAAAAGTCGCCTTCCAAGTGAAGCTGCTGGATATACCCTTGCAGATAGTCGAACGCTACCGACCGATGCAGAAAGACAATCGTATATTCCCCGGCTTGAACTATTGGTCTATCTGCAAACCGTTGAAACGGATGATAAGGGAATGTGGCATAACCAAGTCAATATCATTTCATTGCAGTCGTCATGGCTTCGCAACATTAGCTTTGAGCAAGGGGATGCCCATTGAAAGCGTAAGCCGTGTGTTGGGACATACGAATATAGTCACGACCCAACTCTACGCAAAGATAACCACGCAGAAGCTCGACAACGACCTGACCATGTTCGGCGACAAACTGAGTAAGACGTTTAACGGAATAACGATGTCATGAGTATGAGAAGAAACAGCATAACAGTGAATGAATCCGGCAATATCATCATGCCGGAGAATGTCTCAAACATTTGGATGAGCGAGCCGGAATTGGTGGAACTGTTCGGAGTAATTGCTCCGACACTTCGTTCTGCCATCAGAAACATCTATAACAGTGGAGCATTAAAAGAATACGAGGTACAGAAGTATGTTCGGCAGGAGAACGGGTATCATGCCGATGTGTTCAGCTTTCCGATGATAGTCGCACTTGCTTTCCGCATTGACAGCTTCGGTGCGGAACAGGTGCGCAATGCCATATTTAAAAGGCTGTACTTGCGAAAAGAGAAAACAAATATCTTCTTTTCGCTGGGTATAAATGGTTGGGATATGTCTAATTATCAGGCATAAGTTCTAATGATATGACGACATGAAGTAGTGAGACCTATGCGTATTCCCATTGCCAACAATGTATTTATACGAGTATGTGAATAGGTGTATTGCCATTCATACGTACGATTACGACAAACCCGAAGAAAAATCCATTAGAATGGCATTTCTTCGGGCTTTTGTTGTATGTCATAAAGCCAAATCCAAGAAAATCTTACGTGAGGTATGCGTGAGTTGTTAATCCGTTCTGCGCTAATTGCCGAGTTTTGCACTGATTAAACAAAAAAATGAAGTGCTAATGAAACAAGGCAACTTTGAAAATGAGGAGTTTATCCGTGTGGGTACTACCCTCTACAAGTTAGTGAACCAGCCCCGTCTGAACGGAGGCTATGTGAAGAAGCGCATCGTGTGGAACAACGAAACACTGCGGCAGGACTACGGCAAGGACTATCTCGCCACCGTGCCGAAGTACGACGGCTTCTGCACCGTCCCCGACCATGTGGACTACCGTCCCGTGGTGGACAAGTTCCTGAACCTCTACGAGCCGATAGGACACCGTCCGCAACAAGGCGAGTTTCCCTGTATCCGGTCATTGGTGCGCCATATCTTCGGTGAACAGTATGAATTGGGCATGGACTATCTTCAATTGCTCTACCTGCAACCCGTGCAGAAACTGCCTATCCTGCTGTTGGTATCAGAAGAACGCAACACGGGCAAGAGTACATTCCTGAACTTCCTGAAAGCTGTGTTTCAAAACAATGTCACTTTCAATACCAACGAGGACTTCCGCAGCCAGTTCAATTCCGACTGGGCAGGAAAACTGCTCATCGTGGTGGACGAGGTATTGCTCAACCGCAGGGAGGACAGCGAGCGGTTGAAGAACCTCAGCACCACACTTTCCTACAAGGTGGAAGCCAAAGGCAAAGACCGTGACGAGATAGCGTTCTTTGCCAAGTTCGTGCTATGCTCCAACAACGAGTATCTGCCTGTTATCATTGATGCAGGTGAAACACGCTATTGGGTGCGCAAGATAGACCGTCTGCAATCCGATGACACAGACTTCCTGCAAAAGCTGAAAGCTGAGATACCTGCCTTTCTGTATTACCTGCAATACAGACAACTTTCCACCGAAAAGGAAAGCCGTATGTGGTTTGCGCCCTCTTTGCTGCATACCGAAGCCTTGCAGAAGATTATCCGCAGCAACCGCAACCGATTGGAGATAGAGATGTGCGAACTTATCCTTGACATTATGGAAAGTGTCGGCACGGACACATTCTCGTTCTGCCACAACGACATTCTTCTTTTGCTGGTACATTCGCAGGTAAAGGTGGAGAAGCACCAAGTCAGAAAGGTATTGCAGGAATGTTGGAAACTTACTCCTGCCTCTAACGGGCTTACATATACCACTTACCAATTCAATTACAATCGGGAGTGCCGATATGAGCCGATAAAAAGAGTCGGTCGTTTCTACACCGTCACAAGGGAACAACTTGAATCCCTGTAATACTATTCTTTTTTTGTTGAATTGATGAATAATGATATAACCATACTGATAATAAACAGCATACACTCTCAACAAATTCTCAACAATCGAAAAGAAAAGTTGAGAGGGAAACAGCATCAGTTTGTTGGATTCTCTATTTGTGAGTGGTTTGTTGAGAAGATGTTGAGAATATAAAGCATTAACGTATAGGACAATACATATCTCATTCATCAAATCAACGTTTTTACAGTCATCATCAAATCCATAGAAATTATATCATGAACATCCAAGAAGCAAAACAAATCAAAATTGCGGACTATCTGCAAAGTTTGGGTTATTCGCCCGTAAAGCAACAGGGAAACTGCCTGTGGTATAAATCCCCGTTCCGTCAGGAAACGGAAGCCTCGTTCAAGGTGAACACCGACCGCAACCTGTGGTTCGATTATGGACTGGGAAGAGGTGGTAACATCATCGCACTTGCAGGGGTACTGTACGCATCCGACCATGTGCCTTATCTGCTTGGCAAGATAGCGGAACAGGCACCACACATCCGTCCCATATCTTTCTCTTTTCGCCAGCAGGCATCCGAACCGAGTTTCCAACATTTGGAGGTGGGCGAACTCACCCATCCGGCATTGCTCCGATACTTGCAGGAACGGGGCATAAACATCGCTTTGGCAAAGGCGCAATGTAAAGAGCTCCACTTCACCCATAACGGCAAGCCCTATTTCGCCATCGGTTTTCCGAATGTGGCGGGAGGATTTGAAGTGCGTAACCGTTTTTTCAAAGGCTGTGTCGCACCCAAAGACATCAGCCATATTCGGCAACAGGGAGAAGCGAGAGAGAAATGCCTTGTATTCGAGGGCATGATGGACTATCTTTCATTCCTCACGTTGCGGAAGAGGAACTGCTCGAACTTGCCCGACCTTGACAGGCAGGATTACGTCATCCTCAATTCGACCGCCAATGTTTCCAAAGCTATAGATGTGCTGCACGGGTATGGACGTATCCACTGCATGCTCGACAATGACGAGGCGGGAAGAAAGGCGTATCGGGAATTGGAAAGGAAGTTCGCCGGACGCATCCGCGACTTCTCCGACAACTACAAAGGGCATAAAGACCTGAACGATTACCTGCGTGGAATCCGGCAGAAATTAGCCGTTAGTCCACCGCCAAGAACTATCGTAAAACCCAAGAAGAAAGGGTTGGGATTATGACATCCCGAATGAGAAAAACGGGAGATGCCCGAAACTCATTCCTTAAGGATTGGGAGGTAGCAAGTTTGTGTTTCGGGTGTACCGAAACCGCTTGCCACCCACCATCCAAATTGCAGGAGGTGGCATCCCGTCGGTCTATACAGTTGAATCAGTAACCGAATTAAAAGGAATAAAATATGGAACAGACAAAGGAACACAAGGAACGCAACAAGGGAGGTCGCCCCAAGAAGGAAGCAACCGAGAAACTGAAATACCGTATCGCAGTGAAAATGACGGCAGCCGACTACTTCCGCCTGCTGACACGATCGCATGAGGCGGGCGTATCACCAAGCGAGTACATGAGGGAATGTTTCCGTAACGGTCATGTGAAAGAACGGCTGTCGGAGGAACATGCCGGATACATCCGCCAACTCTGCGGCATGGCTAACAATCTCAACCAGCTTGCGCGTAAGGCAAACGCCGGAGGCTTCCACGATGAACGGTGGGACTGCAAGGTGGCAGTGGCAAGGATTCATGAACTTATAACCAAGATAGGGATATGATGGCGAAAATCGTAAAAGGAAGCGACTTCAAGGGTGCGGTGGATTACATCATCGACAAGAAGAAGGATACGCAGATAGTAGCAAGCGAAGGCTTGTTTATGGAAAATCTGGAAACTATCGCCATGAGTTTCAATGCCCAGTCACGGATGAACGATAAGGTGACAAAACCTGTCGGACATATCGCGTTGAGTTTTTCCAAAGAGGATGAGTTACGGCTGACGAACCGTATCATGGCAGGCATCGCGCTTGAATATATGGAACGGATGGGAATCAAGAATACGCAGTTCTTCATCGCCCAGCATTTCGACAAGGAGCATCCGCACGTGCATATTGCTTTCAACCGCATAGACAACAACGGCAATACCATATCGGACAGGCACGAGCGTCTGCGCAGTACCCGCATCTGCAAGGAATTGACCTTGAAATACGGCTTGCATATGGCTGGCGGAAAGGACAATGTCAAACGCAACCGCCTGAAAGAGCCAGACAGGACGAAATATGCGCTTTACGACATCATCAAAATGGAAGTCGGCAGATGCGGCAACTGGAACGTGCTTATCGCCAACCTGAAACGGCAGGGAGTGGAAGTACATTTCAAGCATAAGGGGCAGACCAGCGAGGTGCAGGGTGTTGTATTCTCCATGAATGGCTACCATTTCAACGGCTCCAAAGTGGACAGGCGTTTCAGTTATTCCAAGATTGACGCGGCTTTGCAGCACAACAGATGCAGGGAACGTATGGGAATAACAGCCGGAATATATGAAACGGCTACACCAAGCGCACCGTCCGGCACGGCACAAAGCGAGTTGTTCAACGGCTCTTGGGGATTGCTAAAAAGCAGTGGCTCATCTTATAACGCTGCTGATGCGGAAGCCAATCAGGAAATGGTGGATATACTTCGCAGAAGGAAGAAAGTTAAGCGCAAGAGAGGTGTTGGGTTCTAATATTCTGTACTAATCCAATTCTCACGACACTTGCGCTCTATATTCATTCGGAGTGTAACCTACCTCTTTCTTGAACAGTCGGGTAAAATGTTGCGGGTACTGAAAACCGAGATTATAGGCGATTTCATTAACGGTGTCGTCTGTAGATGCAAGTTCCGTCTTGGCTATTTCAATAGACTTGTCATGAATGAAATGCAGGGCGGTTGAACCTGTTTCTTTTTTCAATAAATCACTGAAATAGTTGGGCGAGAGGCAGAGCTTGTCTGCACAATACTGTACAGTGGGCAAGCCTATCCGTTTAGCAGCCCCATCATGGAAGTATTCGTCAAGCAACCGCTCAAATCTTGCGAGGATGTCTCGGTTTTGGTTGTCGCGTGTGATGAACTGACGGTCATAGAAACGTGTGCAGTAATCAAGGAACGTCTTGATGCTGTCTGTGATGAGGTTCTTGCTGTGACGGTGTATCGGATGGTTCAATTCATATTGAATCTTGTGGAAGCAATCCATGATGATTTGCCGTTCTTCCACACTAAGGTGCAATGCCTCGTTTGTCTCGTAGGAAAAGAACGAATATTCACGCATTATCCGCCCGAGAGGTGTATTCCGCAGCAGGTCGGGATGGAACATAAGCAGGTAGCCATCTGGTTGGAACTGCATGCCGTCATCTTCCGCACCGAACACCTGTCCGGGCGCGATAAATATCAGTGTGCATAATTATTCCTAAGTCTGTGAAACCGGAACGCATGAAGCAGAATCTCGACATATTAGACTTCACCCTGTCGGCCGACGACATGGCACGGATAAAGACGCTGGATACCGACAAGCCTTTCTTACTCGGCTCGCACGAAGATCCAGAAATCGTAAAATGGTTCATGCAGTACAAAAACGCCTGAACATCAACAACCATATTTCGATAGCCGCTATCGACTATATTAAGAAGTTATTCGTATATGCCTTTATTGTAATCCGTCATGTACTGAGTAAATGTTTTGCCTGTTTGCTGTTTGAAGAAGCGCATGAGATGGCTCGGATCAGAGAAATTGAAATCATCCGCCATTTCACTGACAGTGCGGTTGGAGAATAGCAATTCGTTCTTCAGTTCCTCAAGCAGACGTTGTTTTATCAAATGGGTAGCTGATACTCCGAATTGGGCTTTTACTGAGTTATTGAGTGTGATGCGACTGACATGAAGCATGTCTGCATATTCCTGCACCCGCTGGTGGGTGCGGATATTCTGTTCCAACAAGTCCTTGAACCGAAAAGCGAAATTGTTTTTAGCAATTTCAGCGGGCAAGCAATAGGCGGCAGCGTATGTACGATTGATAATCAGCAAAAGATAATATAGTAAGGAAACAATGATATTGTACGTATCGGACACTGGATTCATCAGCTCATACTTAATCTTTCCGAGCAGCCGCATATATTCCTTCATTTCGTCATGTGTGGCATTGATGTAAGGCGGCGTATCTGTCTGGTAACAATACAAAAGGCGAAAAACGAAGAACTTGTCGGCGATAAAAGTACGCATGAAATCTTCGCGGAATATAAGGAACGTGTAATCCAACGCCGTCTCATCTACATGCCACTCTTGTTGCTGATGGGGTGAAAGCAGGAGAACCATGCCGTCGCGCAGTTCAATCTTGCGGAAGTTCAGTAGCAAATATCCGTTTGCCTTACGGAAAAAGTAGAAGCTGAAGAAGTCTGTCTTAAACCGCTTGTTTTCTGTCAGCACAAGTCCGATGTCCTTGTTTATGGCAGTATTGATGTAAAAATCCACGCCGCAGCGTGTCTTGTTGAACGGTACGCTGACCAGTCGATCAGGGTTGATTATCTCGTCCATATCCTTGTCGTTTTTGCAAAGATAATAATTTCATTTATCAAAATGGCATAATTACCGTTTTTTCAGGCATAGATGTTTCGCCGGATTCTTCCGAACTTTGCACCCGTAATCAATAACAAGACATATAGTCATGAAAAAGACATCTACAGTACAATTGGTGCGCAATGCCACCTTGAAAATCAGGTATGCGGGACACACCATGCTAATTGACCCCGTTTTAGCCGACAAAGGCACTTTGATATCGGCCCTCGGTGTGAATAAAACACCGAGGGTACACCTCACCATCCTATTCAGGATATTATCGGAGGCGTGGACATGGTGCTCCTGACCCACAATCACATCGACCATTACGAGCCGAGTGTCCCCACACATTTGCCCAAAGAAATTCCTTTCTACGTTCAGCCCCAGGACGCGGACGCCATCAGAAACGACGGATTTACAAATGTGATACCCATCGAAGAAATAAAAACAATAGACGGCATATCCATTTACCGCACGACCGGACATCATGGTTTCGGGCAGATCGGGCAGATGATGGGACCTGTATCAGGTTATGTGCTAAAAGCCGAGGGCTTCCCGACCGTTTATATAATGGGTGACTGCCGATGGGAAGCATGTATCCGAGACACCGTGGAACGGTTCAATCCTGACTATATCGTGGTAAACTCCGGAGGTGCAATCTTTCCCGAATTTTCCAAAACGGACGGTCCTATCATCCCCGACGAGAACGAAGTGATGCAGATACTTGACGAATTGCCTTCGCATATCAAGCTGATAGCCGTACACATGGATGCCATCGACCATTGCCAGACCACCCGTGCAATTCTGCGCAATGAGGCAACGCATCACGAAGCCGACATGAGCCGGCTGATTATCCCGGAGGACGGAGAAACAGTTGTGTTATGAGTGTCTGCATTAAATCCCTGATAAAAAACATGAACATAGTGGTAGGGTGCACTATAGGATGCCCTTACTGCTATGCCCGTAACAACTGCCGCCGTTTCCACATTACCGACGACTTTTCCGTGCCTGAATACATGGAACGAAAACTGCGCATCATCGATACGTCCCGTCCTCATGTGTGGCTCATGACAGGAATGAGCGATTTCTCCGATTGGAAGCCTGAATGGAACGCAGAAATTTTCGAGCGGATCAGCAGCAATCCCCAGCACGCCTATATCTTTCTGACGAAGCGCCCTGACAAAATCAGTTTCTCCTCTGACGACGAGAACGTATGGATGGGCGTGACCGTTACGCGCAGTTCCGAGAAAAGGAGGATTGATGATTTGAAAAAGAATATCAAAGCACGACACTACCATGTCACGTTTGAACCTCTCTTCGATGATATCGGCGAGATTGATTTCGAGGGAATTGACTGGATTGTCATAGGCACAGAGACCGGAAACCGAAAAGGAAAGTCATATTCGCGCCCCGAATGGGTGCTTAGCATTGCAGAACAGGCAAAGGCTCATGGCATACCGGTGTTCATGAAAGAGGATTTGCTGCCGATTATGGGCGACGAAAGAATGATTCAGGAATTGCCGGAACAATTTACCAGACGAATACAATGAATATGGATACAATAAAGGAAATAGATGTAAAGAGTGTAATGACCAAATCCTCTCTGCCGGTGGGAGGATATTCGGTCAACCCTTATGTAGGGTGTCCCCACGCCTGCAGGTATTGCTACGCATCGTTCATGAAACGGTTCACCGGGCACACCGAGCCGTGGGGTACGTTTTTAGATGTAAAAAACTGGAAGCCGATAACGAATCCTCATAAATACGACGGTGAACGTGTTGTAATAGGGTCTGTGACGGACGGTTACAATCCGTATGAAGAAGAATTCCACCGTACCCGAAGGCTGCTCGAAGAGCTGCGAGGAAGCGATGCCGAGATTATGATATGCACAAAGTCCGATCTTGTCCTTCGCGATCTCGACCTGTTGAAGAGTTTTCCCAAAGTGACTGTGTCATGGTCTGTCAATACGCTCGACGAGCAGTTCTGCGCAGATATGGACAACGCCGTAAGCATTGAACGCCGTCTGAAAGCGATGCGTCAGACATACGAGGCAGGTATCCGCACCGTATGCTTCGTCTCGCCCATATTCCCCAGAATAACAGACGTAAAGGCAATAATAGAGGAGGTAAAAGATTATGCTGATTTAATCTGGCTTGAAAACCTGAATTTACGCGGGCAGTTCAAAGGCGGGATAATGACGTATATCCGTGAGAAGTATCCTGACCTCATACCGCTTTACGAGGAAATTTACAATAAAAAAAGGCTTGAATACTGGCAGGCATTGGAGCAGGACATTTCAAATTACGCCAAGGAGCAGGGCTTCCCGTATCGTATAAACGATCTGCCATACGGACGCTCGGAAAAAGGCAAACCTGTCATCGTAAACTACTTCTACCACGAAAAAATACGATTGACAAAATGAGGCTATGCCGGACTGATGCAGAAAAGTTGTAGCGCGGATAAAAGCACCATGTATGTGGATAATATCCGGCAATCTTCCGAGCGTATGCGGGAGATGCTCAACACGCTGCTGGATTTCTTCCGTCTGGACAACGGCAAGGAGCAACCCAACCTTTCCCCTTGCAGGATTTCCGCAATCACGCATATTCTTGAAACGGAGTTCATGCCCATTGCCATGAACAAGGGGCTGACTTTGATAGTGGAGAGCCACACCGATGCGGTGGTTTTGACCGACAAGGAACGTATCCTGCAAATCGGCAACAACTTGTTGTCAAACGCCATCAAGTTCACGGATAACGGTAGTGTATCATTGGCAGCGGATTATGATAACGGTTTGCTGAAACTTATCGTTGAAGATACCGGTACGGGCATGACCGAAGATGAGCAACAACGAGTATTCGGTGCATTTGAACGTCTTTCAAATGCCGCCGCAAAAGACGGCTTCGGATTAGGATTGTCCATCGTGCAGCGTATTGTGGCGATGCTCGGTGGAACTATACGCTTGGAAAGCGAGAAAGGCAAAGGGAGCCGCTTCACGGTGGAAATTCCCATGCAGACAGCCGAGGAACTGCCGGAACAGACAATTCAAGCGCAAATGCGCCATAATCATATCTGCCATGATGTGATTGCCATCGACAATGACGAGGTACTTCTCCTTATGTTGAAAGAAATGTATGCCCATGAAGGGATGCACTGCGATACCTGTACCAATGTTTCGGTACTGATGGAGCTGATACGAAAAAAGGAATACAGCCTGCTTCTGACGGATCTGAATATGCCTGAGATAAGCGGTTTTGAACTGCTGGAACTGTTGCGCTCATCCAATGTAGGCAACTCGAAGAGTATTCCCATAGTCGTGACAACCGCTTCGGGCAGTTGCAGCAAGGAGGAACTTATAGGGCGTGGATTTGCCGGATGCCTGTTCAAGCCGTTCTCCATATCCGAACTGATGGAGATTACGGATAAATGCGCATTAAGCAGCATATTGGATGAAAAGCCGGATTTTTCCACTCTGCTATCTTATGGCAATGAATCCGTCATGCTGGACAAACTGATAGCGGAAACCGAAAAGGAAATGCAGGCGGTCAAGGATGCAGAACAGCGTAAAGACCTCCAAGAACTGGACACACTTACACACCATCTGCGAAGTTCATGGCAGATTCTCCGTGCCGACCAGCCATTGAGGGAACTTTACGCCCAACTTCATGGAAGTGCCACTCCAGATGACGAAGCGATATGCAAAGCGGTGACCGGCTGTGCTGGATAAAGGTGCTGAAATTATCCGGCAGGCAAAAGAAGAAAGGAAAAATACGAAAATGGATAAAACAAGAATCATCGTGGTGGAGGACAATATCGTGTATTGCGAGTTTGTCTGCAACCTGCTGGCACGGGAAGGATTCCGTACCGTGCAGGCTTACCACCTCTCGACCGCGAAGAAACTTCTGCAACAAGCCTCAGACGGGGACATCGTGGTTTCTGACCTACGACTACCCGACGGTGACGGCATCGACCTATTACGATGGATGCGCAAGGAAGGCATGACACAACCGTTAATCATCATGACCAACTATGCCGAAGTGCATACGGCAGTCGAAAGTATGAAACTCGGCTCGCTGGACTATATCCCCAAGCAGCTTGTGAGGATAAACTTATGCCTCTGCTTCATACCATCCTGAAAGAACGGAGTATCGGACGAAATCGTATGCCCGTTTTTGCCCGTGACAGTTCCGCCTTTCAGAAAATCATGCAACAGATAAGATTAGTTGCCCCTACTGATATGAGCGTGCTGATATTCGGAGAGAACGGCACGGGCAAGGAGCATATCGCCCACCATCTGCATGATAAGAGCAAAAGGGCAGGGAAACCGTTTGTGCCTGTGGACTGCGGTTCACTCTCCAAAGACCTTGCGCCCTCGGCATTCTTCGGACATGTCAAAGGCGCGTTTACGGGTGCGGACAGCACAAAGAAAGGATACTTCAATGAGGCAGAGGGTGGCACATTGTTCTTGGATGAGGTAGGCAATCTCGCATTGGAAACCCAGCAGATGTTACTCCGTGCCATACAGGAACGGAGATACCGCCCTATAGGTGACAAGACGGACAAGAGCTTCAATGTCCGCATCATCACCGCCACCAACGAGGATCTGGAGAAAGCGGTCATTGAAAAACGTTTCCGACAGGATTTGCTGTACCGTTTGCACGACTTCGAGATAACTGTTCCGCCCTTGCGTGACTGTCAGGAGGACATCATGCCGTTGGCGGAGTTCTTCCGTGAGATTGCCAACAATGAATTGGAATGTAGCGTGACTGGGTTCGATGCGGAAGCCCGTAAGACATTGCTGACCCATCCGTGGCCGGGTAATGTCCGTGAGCTTCGGCAGAAGATAATGGGCGCGGTGTTGCAGGCACAGACGGGAGTTGTCATGAAAGAGCATCTGGAACTTGCCGTAACGAAACCGACCTCACCTGTCAGCTTCGCCTTGCGAAACGATGCGGAGGACAAGGAACGCATCTTACGCGCGTTGAAGCAGGCAAACGGAAACCGCAAGGTTGCCGCCGAATTGCTCGGAATCGGACGTACAACGCTGTATAGCAAGTTGGAAGAGTATGGATTAAAGTATAAATTTCAGCAATCATAGCCCGCAACTTGCCGAAAATAGAAGTAACGGTTAAACCGGATTATTCAGCGAAGATAAAAAACGTCCTGTGATAAAAATCATGGGACATTTTGATGTGTATCCGATTTTTATTGCTACTTTTGTACCAAGACGAGAGACATTGACAGCAACTCACAGCAGAACGTAGAAATAGACAGGGTTGCCAAATCATTACCTCATTTTTACCTTATCCTCAGAACTGCTTGCTAATAAAGTGGTTATAAAAATCTTCCAGAATTACTACAAAAAAGAGAAATGCGGAAAGATATAGTGATAGAATTGAGTTACAAGGGTTTCAGTCGTGCTTCCGATTATTCGTGAAGCCATCGCAATCACCGCTGAAGCCAAATCAGGACGCCGCTACGTTACTTGTCCGTAACCATGCACGGAATGGCGACAAACGGACACGGATAACGAAACAAGGCGTTAAGGATTAGTGAGTTACTGACAACTCACGCAACAAATCCGGTTACGGAAAAAGATTGCGCCGTTCCTCCCCGTTTTGCGTACCGGCGACGGACTCTTCACCAACTAATTTTGAACCTAAAAAAATAAGGACGATGAAGAGTACATTTTCAGTAATCTACTACCTCAAACGTCAGGTAGTGAAAAAGGACGGGACAGTACCCGTCATGGGACGCATTACGGTGGACGGCAGCCAAACGCAGTTCAGCTGCAAACTGACCGTCGATCCCAAGCTGTGGGACACCAAAGGGGGACGTGTCACGGGCAGAAGCTCGGCGGCACTCGAAACGAACCGCATGCTCGACAAGATGCGTGTGCGCATCAACAAACACTATCAGGAAATCATGGAGCGTGACAACTTCGTCACGGCGGAGAAGGTCAAGAACGCCTTTCTCGGACTGGAACATCGCTATCACACGCTGATGCAGGTGTTCCGGCAGCACAACGAAGACTACGAGAAACAGGTGGATGCTGGCATGAAAGCCAAAGGCACGCTCCTGAAGTACAGGACCGTTTACAAGCACCTGCAAGAGTTCCTCACCATCCGCTACCGCGTGAAGGACATCGCGCTGAAAGAGCTTACGCCCGCCTTCATCTCCGACTTCGAGATGTTCCTGCGCACGGACAAGCACTGCTGCACCAACACCGTGTGGCTGTATGTCTGCCCCTTGCGGACGATGGTGTTCATCGCCATCAACAACGAGTGGCTCACACGCGACCCATTCCGGGAGTATGAAATCAAGAAGGAGGAAACGACACGCAGTTTCCTGACGAAAGAGGAAATCCGGCTGCTGATGGAGGGCAGGCTGAAAAACGCCAAGCAGGAGCTTTACCGCGACCTCTACCTGTTCTGCGCCTTCACGGGCCTGTCGTTCGCCGACATGCGCAACCTGACGGAAGAGAACATCCATACCTACTTCGACGAACACGAGTGGATAAACATCAACCGCCAGAAGACGGGCGTGGTGTCCAATATCCGCCTGCTCGACATCGCAAAGCGCATCATCGACAAATACCGGGGTCTGTGCGGGAACGGCAGGATTTTCCCCGTTCCCCACTACAACACGTGCCTTGCCGGAATCCGTTCCGTCGCCAAGCGTTGCGGCATCACCAAGCACATCACGTGGCATCAGAGCCGACACACGGCAGCCACGACGGTGTTCCTCTCCAACGGCGTACCCATCGAAACGGTCAGTTCCATGCTGGGACACAAGAGCATAAAAACGACGCAGATATACGCGAAAATCACCAAAGAAAAGCTCAACCAAGACATGGAGAACCTTGCCGCAAGGTTGAACGGCATCGAGGAATTTGCAGGTTGCACCATCTAAAAAGAAAAGCCATGAAACGTGACATAATCATCATAGAGGACAAGGCGGTCAGCGTAACCGGTAACGAGATATGGATGACCTCCACAGAAATCGCCGGACTGTTCCACACGGGCGTCCCGGCAGTGAACGCCGCCATCAGAGCCGTCCGCAAGCCGGACGTGCTGAACGACTACGAGGTGTGTCGCTACATGCGGCTTGAAAACGGGCTTTCAGCCGACGTGTATTCGCTGGAAATCATCATCCCCATCGCCTTCCGGCTGAACACCTACCATGCACACGTGTTCCGCACGTGGCTGGTGGGCAAGGCACTCTCGAAGGAAAAGCGGCAGGCATACGTGATGTTCATACAGAACGGAAAAGCCGGGTATTGCTAAACACGCATAAAAAGAAAAAAGAAAAAGGAAACGGACAGCCCGTATGGAGTTGCCCGTTTCCTTTTTTCATGCAGCCGCCTTATTCCATCGGCTTGCGGTAGTTCGCCTCCAATAGTTCACGCAACCCCGATTCGGGGTAAAGCACCTTCCCTCCCAAAAGTATAAAGGGCAGCACCCTGTTGTTGCGGTACTCCTGCAAGGTGCGGCGGCTGACACGGAGCAGTTCCGCCACCTCCCTGTCCGTCAGGTAACGCTCCCCGTCCAACGGCGGGCGGTAACTTTCCAGAAAGGCGGAGAGCCATTTCGAGCCTTTGCGCATGTTCTGCACGACGGTGGCAAGCGGCTCGTCCTCCATCGTAAACACTTCATTGTTCTCGTTCATCATAACTTCGGATTCAGTGGGTTGTGAATAATAAAAATCAAATCATTTTCCGCCGGGATAGAGCGTGCCGACAAGCGGAATGAGCCTTTTGACCTCCTCCGGCTTGTAATAGAACCTGCGGTTTATCTGCGAGTAGCCGATAAGCCGCCTGTCACGCAAAGTCTGCAACGTGCGCGGGCTGATCCTCAACTGCCCGCAGACCTCCTCGCCCGTGAGCCACCTTTCCATCCGCCCGCCGTCGCTCCTGCGCCTCAGGGCGGCTACCTTCTCCGCGAGGGCGTTGAAGGACGCCACCATCATCTCGAAGGTCTTTTTCTCGATAGATACTATTTCCATAAGCAAAACATTTCAGAGTTTGCCGCAAAGGTAACGAAGCCGCCTTGAACACGTACCGTTTCCCGCTAAAAGGCAGCTTGTTGCGCCGTCTGTCCGGGTTACGGAGCCATTATCCGTAAAAATCTTACGTGAGCCACGTAGTGAGCTGTTAAAGCCCATTTGGTTTATTGCCGAATTTTGTCGCAGAAACATAGCGCAAGCCGAGCGCAGAACGTCAAGCCCGCTTGAACGGTATGCCGAGGCGCAGCCTATGTTCATGCAAATAAACCAAAAGAAAGAACTGAATATGAAAGTGATAACGATGGAAAGTTCCGCCTTCACCGCATTGACGGAACAGATAGCCGAGATAGCGGCACACGTGCGTGCCGTTTCCGGCGGTAGGAAGGAAGAAGCTCCCGACAGGTTGCTCACCACCCGCGAGGCGGCGCACCTGCTGAACGTGAGTTGCCGCACCCTCCAGCGCATGCGCAGCGAACAGCGCATCGCCTATGTCGTGCTGCGCGGCAAGTGCCGCTACCGGCAGTCGGAAATCGACCGCCTGCTCGAAGACAGCACCGTTACGGGCGAAGCCGCGACACCGGAACAGTTGAAACGCAACCACACGCTGCGCACGGGCGGCAGACCCAAAGGAAGGAGGACGTAAGACATGGAACTGCTTACCCGCAACAATTTCGAGAACTGGATGCAGAAGGTGATGGAACGGCTCGACCGTCAGGACGAGATGCTGCTCTCCATGCAGCCGTCCGGCAAAGCCCCGAACCCGATGGACGGGATCAGGCTTTTCGACAACCAAGACCTGTGCATACTGCTCCAGATCAGCAAGCGCACCCTGCAACGCTACCGCAGCATCGGCGCGCTGCCCTACAAGACGCTCGGCAAAAAGACCTATTACAGCGAGGCGGACGTGCTGACGTTCCTCTCCGAACATGTAAAGGATTTCCGCAAGGAAGACATAGCCTTCTACAAGGCTCGTATCCATAATTTCTTTCAAAAATAACCATTAAAACATTTTTCAGATGGCAAAGAAAAAAGACGAAAAGGACGTGCTGGTTGTCCGTGACGAGAAGACGGGCGAAATCAGCGTGGTAGCCGGGCTGAACGCCGACGGCTCCCCCAAGCGTATCCCCGCGAAAGCGGAGAACGCGCAGAGTTTCCTGCAATTCGACCGGCACGGCGACGTGCTGGACAACTTCTTCAGGAACTTCTTCCGGCAGTGCAGGGAACCCAGCCGCTTCGGTTTCTACCGTGTCGCGGCGGACCAAGCCGACAAACTGCTGGAGGTTATCAAGGACTTGCTGAAAGATCCCGACGGCAACAAGGAGATGCTTGCGCCCCACAAGGTGGACACCTCCGGCTACGAAAAGAAAGTACAGGAGGAGCAGTCCGCCGAAAAACAGGAACAACCGGAACAGAAACAAGATGACGAACCTAAAAAACAGGAAGAAATGGAACAGAAAAACGAACAGAATCAGGAAAGTCCTCAGCAGACGCAGGGCAACCGGGGCTACCAGCCCATCGACGAGAGCAAGATCAACTGGCAGAAGTTGGAGGAGAAATGGGGCGTGAAGCGCGACGACCTTGAAAAGTCGGGCGACCTTAACAGGATGCTCAACTACGGCAAGTCCGACTTGGTGAGGGTGTCGCCCAATTTCGGCGGAGAGGCTTTCGAACTGGACGCCCGCCTCTCCTTCAAGAAGGACGGCGAGGGCAACGTCAGCCTTGTGCCGCACTTCATCCGCAAGGAGCAGAAGCTCGACGACTACAAGGAACACAAGTTCTCCGACGATGACCGGAAGAACCTGCGCGAAACGGGCAACCTCGGCAGGGTCGTGGACCTCGTGGACAGGGAAACGGGCGAGATCATCCCCTCGTTCGTCAGCATCGACCGCAAGACGAACGAAATCACGGATGTCTCGGCCAGCAAGGTGCGCATACCGGAACGCATCGGCAAGACGGAAATCACCAAGCAGGAGCAGGACATGCTGCGTGCCGGTCTGCCCGTGCGTGACAAACTCATCGAACGCAAGGACGGCAGGAAGTTCGTCACCACCCTGCAAGTGAACGTGGAGCAGCGCGGCGTGGAGTTCGTGCCGGGAACCGGCAGGTCGCCCCGTGCCGTCCAGACACAGGAAAATAAGGAGAAACAGGCGCAAGGTACGGAAAACACAGCCAACACGAACAAGGAGCAACGCCGCAACACGTGGACGAACGCCGACGGCAGCATCCGCCCCATCAGCAAATGGAGCGGCGTGGACTTCACCGAGCAGCAGAAAGCCGACTACGTGGCGGGCAAAGCCGTGAAACTGGAGAACGTGACCGACAAGCAGGGCTTCCACGCCACGATGTACATCAAGTTCAACCCGGAGAAGGGACGCCCGTACCGCTACGACACCAACCCCGACAACGCGCAGAAGGTCGCGCCTTCCAACGAGAGCCGCACGCAGGTGGCGGTGAACAGCGAGGGCAAGACCAACGAGGCTACCAAGAACCTGAAGGAGCCGTTGCGGAAGGGACAGACCGCCCCGAAGGACACCGCGCAGCAACAGCAGCAGGAGAAGCCGCAAAAAAGAAACAATAAGGGCATGAAGATGTAATCCGGTGTCCGCCACTAAATCCGAAGTAACATTTGTAAAATTCAAAACGACAGAAGAATATGAAGACAATCATTGCAGAAAAGCCGTCTGTGGCACGTGAGATCGCCCGTATCGTGGGCGCGACAAAGAGAGAGGAAGGATATTTCGAGGGAGGCGGCTACGCCGTGACTTGGGCGTTCGGACATCTCGTACAGCTTGCCATGCCCGACGGCTACGGCATACGCGGCTTCGTCCGTGACAACCTGCCCGTCATCCCCGACACCTTCACGCTCGTCCCCCGTCAGGTAAAGACGGAGAAGGGCTACAAGCCCGACAGCGGCGTGGTGACGCAGATCAAGACCGTCACCCGGCTATTCAAGGAAAGTGAACAGATCATCGTGGCGACCGATGCCGGACGCGAGGGTGAGCTTATTTTCCGCTACCTCTACCATTACACCGGATGCGCCACCCCGTTCGTCCGCCTCTGGATAAGCTCGCTTACCGACAAGGCTATCCGCGAGGGACTGCGCAACCTTGAAGCGGGCGGCAAATACGACGACCTCTATCTTGCCGCCAAAGCGCGGAGCGAATCGGACTGGCTCGTGGGCATCAACGGCACGCAGGCACTCTCCATCGCCGCCGGACACGGCACTTACTCCGTCGGGCGGGTGCAGACACCTACATTGGCGATGGTGTGCGCACGCTACTGGGAGAACCGCCGCTTCACGCCCGAAGCCTTCTGGCAGCTCCATATCGCAACGGACGGCTGCGACGAAGGAACTGTGAAGTTTTCCTCTTCCGAAAAATGGAAAGAGAAAGAGCCCGCGACGGAACTGTATAATAAGGTGAAGTCGGCAGGCACAGCCACCGTCACGAAAGCCGAACGCAAGGAGAAGACGGAGGAAACACCGCTCCTGTACGACCTGACCACGCTCCAGAAGGAAGCCAACACCAAGCACGGCTTCACGGCGGAACAGACGCTTGAAATCGCGCAGAAGCTCTACGAGAAGAAGCTCATCACCTATCCGAGAACCGGAAGCCGCTACATCCCCGAGACGTGTTCGCCGAAATCCCCAAGCTGCTCGCCTTCATCGGGGCTTTGCCCGAATGGAAAGGCAAGGTGCAGCCGAAAGCCGTCCCGACACGCAGAAGCGTGGACGGTAGCAAGGTGACGGACCACCACGCCCTGCTCGTCACGGGAGAGAAACCGCTGTTCCTCTCCAAAGAAGACAACACCGTCTATCAGATGGTTGCCGGGCGCATGATCGAGGCGTTCTCCGAGAAATGCGTCAAGGACACCGCTACCGTCACGGCGGAGTGTGCCGGAGTGGAGTTCACGGTGAAAGGCAGCGTCATCAGGCAAGCCGGATGGCGTGCCGTATATGGTGAGGAGGACAAGGAAGAAACCGCCATCCCCGGCTGGCGGGAAGGCGACACGCTGACGTTGAAAGGCTGTTCCATCACGGAGGGAAAGACCAAACCCAAGCCGTTGCATACCGAAGCAACCTTGCTCTCGGCTATGGAAACGGCGGGCAAGGACATAGAGGACGACGCACTCCGTCAGGCTTTGAAGGACTGCGGCATCGGCACGCCCGCCACCCGTGCCGCCATCATCGAAACGCTCTTCAAGCGCGGCTACATGGAACGCTGCAAGAAATCGCTTGTGCCGACAGAAAAAGGGCTTGCCCTTTACTCTGTCGTGAAGACGATGCGCATCGCCGACGTCGCCATGACGGGCGAATGGGAGAAGAATCTGGCACGCATCGAGCGCGGGGAGCTGCCCGCCGACACCTTCTGCAAGGAGATAGAGGCGTACACAAAGGAGATTACCTCCGAACTGCTCTCGTGCGACAAGCTGTTCGCCCGCAGGGATTCCGGCTGCAAGTGTCCCAAGTGCGGAACGGGCAGTATGCAGTTCTACGGCAAGGTCGTCCGCTGCGACAACGCGGACTGCGGGCTACCCGTGTTCCGCCTGAAGGCGAACCGCACCCTTTCCGATGACGAGATCAAAGAGCTGCTCACCGATGGGCATACGAAGCCGCTCAAAGGCTTCAAGAGCAAGCAGGGCAAGAGCTTCGACGCCATAGTCGCCTTTGACGGGGACTATAACACGACTTTCGTGTTCCCCGAAAGGAAAACGAGCAGGAAATTTTCAGGACGGAAGAAATAGTATTAACTTTGCCACTTGTTCAGAGTAATGAATTGTTCTTCGATACCGGATTACACTCATACTTTGGATTTAGTGGTGGCACTCGGAGGGATACCGAGTGCCTTTTCATTCTCCTTTTCAGACGATTATCCCCATCATTATCAACCCACTAAATTCCAAAGTAATGAACAACAAGAAGAAAAACGAAGGTCAGACCGACTTTTCCTATTACGGTCTGTACCTGCTGGACTATCTCCGCACGAACAGGTTTGAACAGGCTTCCGACGATGCCTTCATCCGGGAACGTGCCGACCGTGCCGCCGAAACGTATGAGCGTGCGCGGCTCGAAGGCTATCCGTCCGAGGGGGCGCAGGAGTTGGCGATGGACACGCTCCTGCGTGGTCTTCGCTATTCCAAGTACGCCATCCTCCGCGAAGTCGTGGAAAACGAGTTTGCCGACGAAGTGCCGGAAAAGAAACGCGAAGCCTTCATCCGAAAGCTGCTGCCGCCTGTCGGCAACGTATTCTCCGCCTATGATCTTTCGGACGACAACTTCGCCCTGTCGCCCGAATACGACCTGCTCTACACGGAGCTGACGGGAGCCGTCGTCCTTTATATCGGGGAATATGGCGTTTAACCGCAAACAACGGCTGCGGGACAACATCGAGGCGATACGGACGGCATTCATCCTTGACAGGGAACGGAGGACGGCAACCGCCGAGGAACAAGCCATACTTCGGAAGTATTGCGGTTTCGGCGGGTTGAAGTGCATACTGAACCCGGCAAAGGAACTGACGGATGCCGTGCATTGGGCGAAATCGGACCTCGAACTGTTTGCCCCTACGGTGGAACTGCACAGGCTGGTGCGTGAAAACAGCAAGGACGATACGGAGTACAAGCGGTACGCGGATGCCATGAAGCAGTCCGTGCTGACCGCATTCTACACACCGCCGGAGATAACCGGCACGATTGCGGAGGCTCTGCATGAACACGGCATACGTCCCGACCGTGTGTTGGAGCCGTCGGCGGGCGTGGGCGCATTCGTGGATGCCGTGCTGGAAAACAAGCCGGACGCGGACATCATGGCTTTCGAGAAAGACCTGATGACGGGCAAGATATTGGGACACCTGCATCCCGACCAAAAGGTAAGGGTGCAGGGATTCGAGAAGATAGAGAAGCCCTTCACGGATTATTTCGACCTTGCCATCTCGAACATCCCGTTCGGCGACGTGGCTGTGTTCGACCCGGAGTTTACAGGAAGCCAAGACCCGGCAAGGCGTTCCGCACCGAAGGCAATACACAACTACTTCTTCCTGAAAAGCCTTGACGCTGTGCGTGAGGGCGGCATCGTGGCGTTCATCACCTCGCAGGGGGTGCTGGACGCACCGTCCAACGCACCCATACGCGAGTATATGATGCGTAATGCCAATCTGGTGGGTGTCGCACGCCTGCCGAACAATCTCTTCACGGACAACGCGGGTACGGAGGTGGGCAGCGACCTGATTATCCTGCAAAAGAACAGCGGAAAGAACGGGGAACTGTACTACAACGAGAAACTTTTCATGCAGACCGAACAGACGCCCATCGGCACTTCGGTGAACGGGTATGTATGGAGCATCAGCTCTCTTTCCAATACGGATTTAATCAGAGGCACAGACCCTTACGGGAAACCTGCCTATCAACTCCTGCACCGGGGCGGCATCGGGCAAATGGCGGAGGACTTGCGGGAACATCTGAAAATCGAGTTGCATCAGTTTGACAAAGAACTGTATGAAATGTACAGCCTGCATCCGGCACAGGGGAAAAGCACGGTTACGGAAACCATTTCCATACCAGTTGTCACTCCTGAGATACAGCCACGTAATGAAATGGCAGCCAAGCCCGAAGCGGTAACACCGCAGCCGGAGGAAGAAAAGCCGGAGATAGAGCCGCACCGTCCCGATTATTCGGAGGGCGTGCAGCTCTCCCTGCTCGACCTCTGGGGCATGACCGAGGAGGTACGCAAGCAGGAAGCACCCTCCAAGAAGAAAAAGACGGCGAAAAAGGAAAGCCCGGCAAGACGTATGCCTCCCAAACCGCAGGCGCAGGTTACGCCGAAGGTTACGACCGCACCGCCACAGCCGTCTGCCGCACCACCGACGGAGAACAGGGACAGCCAAGAAACAAAGCCGGTGAGTGTCGCAGCCAAAGCCGATCCGGATGATATTTACGCCACTTTGGATTGGGATACCAACCCGCCCATCAACGGCTTCTATGAAATGATGATGGACCTCACGCCGGAGCGACGCAAGGAGCTTCGCAGGCTGGCGGCACAGCATCAGGAGAAACGGCAGCATGTCCCGGACGTGAAAGCCGCACCGGAGCAGGAAACACGGCAACCCGAAACGCAGCCGGAAGTTGCCGCCACTCCTGCCGCTCACGCAACGGAAACGGCTGCAACCTCCCTTTTCCCCGAAATGGAAGCGGAAAAACCGGAGGAGGAACCTCTCGACCTTTCTCCCCGTCCGTTCAACGGCATGCTGGAGCCGCACTATCGTGACGGCTCTATGGTACTGGATGCTTCACGCAATCTCGGTTATTTGAAAGACCTCACGCCTTACGGCGCGACATTCCAACCGCTTGACCTGACTGGCTACCAGAAGGAGAAAGCGATGTTGTATGTGTCACTCCGTGATTCATACGAGCGGCTTTACCGCTACGAGGCGGAGTATCACGATGAAGGGTCTGCACAACGCATAGCGTTGAACACCTGCTACGATGAGTTTGTCATGCGCTACGGCAACCTCAATGCCAAGCAGAACGTGAAACTGTTGATGATGGATGCCGCCGGGCGCGACATCCTTTCGTTGGAACGTGCGGAAGACGGCAGGTTCGTCAAGGCGGACATCTTCGAGCGTCCCGTTTCCTTCTCGGTGGAGAGCCATGCCAACGTAAGCTCTCCCGAAGAGGCACTCTCCGCATCGCTCAACAAGTTCGGCACGGTCAATCTCGACTATATGCGGGAGATAACCGACAGCACGGAAGAGGGATTGCTTGACGCCCTCAAAGGACGCATCTTCTACAACCCGCTCGTAACCGGTTACGAGATAAAGGACAGGTTCATCGCCGGGAACGTGATAGAGAAGGCGGAGCGCATCAAGGCATGGATGGGTGACAACCCAGAAAACGGGCGTATGCCGGAAGTGAAGCAGGCGTTGTTGGCTCTGAAAGAAGCCGAGCCGCCGCGCATCGCCTTCGAGGACCTCGACTTCAATTTCGGGGAACGCTGGATTCCGACGGGCGTGTACGCCGCCTACATGAGCCATCTTTTCGACACGGACGTGAAAATCGCCTACTCCGCAAGCATGGACGAGTATTCGGTGGCGTGCGGCTACCGCACCATGAAAATCACGGACGAGTTTTTAGTGAAGGGCTATTACCGGAACTATGACGGTATGCACCTGTTGAAACACGCCCTGCACAACACCTGCCCCGACATGATGAAGTCCATCGGCAAGGATGAGCATGGCAATGACATCAAGGTGCGCGACAGCGAGGGCATACAGCTCGCCAACGCCAAGATTGACGAAATCCGTAACGGGTTCTCGGAATGGCTGGAAGAGCAGTCGCCGCAGTTCAAGGAACGGCTGACGACAATGTACAACCGCAAGTTCAACTGTTTCGTGCGACCGAAGTATGACGGTTCGCACCAGACGTTTCCCGACCTCAATCTGAAAGGATTGGCAAGCCGGGGTATTCAAAGCGTTTATCCGTCGCAGAAGGATTGCGTCTGGATGATAAAACAGAACGGAGGCGGGATCTGTGACCACGAAGTTGGAACAGGTAAAACACTGATAATGTGTATTGCAGCGCATGAAATGAAGCGTCTGAACTTGGCGCACAAGCCGATGATTATCGGCTTGAAGGCGAACGTGGCGGAGATAGTAGCCACTTATCAGGCGGCATATCCTAATGCGAGGATTCTCTACGCTTCGGAAAAGGATTTCTCGACTGCCAACCGCGTGCGTTTTTTCAACAACATCAAGAACAACGACTACGATTGCGTCATCATGTCGCACGACCAGTTCGGCAAGATACCACAGTCGCCGGAGTTGCAACAGCGCATCCTGCAAGCGGAGCTTGACACGGTGGAGGAAAACCTTGAAGTGCTGCGGCAGCAGGGCAAGAACGTGTCGCGGGCGATGCTGAAAGGATTGGAGAAACGCAAGCACAACCTTGTGGCGAAGTTGGAGAAAGTGGAACACGCCATCAAATCCCGCACGGATGACGTAGTGGACTTCAAGCAGATGGGCATCGACCACATCTTCATTGACGAGAGCCACCAATTCAAGAACTTGACTTTCAACACCCGGCATGACCGTGTGGCGGGGTTGGGAAACTCGGAAGGAAGCCAGAAAGCCCTGAATATGCTTTTTGCCATACGAACTATACAGGAGCGCACGGACAAGGACTTGGGGGCTACGTTCCTGTCCGGCACAACCATTTCCAACAGTCTGACGGAATTGTACCTGCTCTTCAAGTATCTGCGTCCGAAGGAATTGGAAAGGCAGGATATCCGATGCTTCGACGCATGGGCGGCAATTTTCGCCAAAAAGACAACCGACTTCGAGTTCAACGTGACGAACAATGTGGTTCAGAAGGAGCGTTTCCGATATTTCATCAAAGTGCCGGAGCTTGCCGCCTTCTACAACGAGATTACCGATTACCGCACGGCGGAGGACGTGGGTGTGGATCGTCCGCGTAAGAACGAGATACTGCATCACATACCTCCCACGCCCGACCAAGAGTATTTCATCAAACAGCTGATGCAGTTCGCCAAGACGGGTGACGCCACGCTGCTGGGCAGACCGCCCCTGTCGGAAACGGAGGAGAAGGCGAAGATGCTTATCGCCACCGATTACGCGCGGAAGATGGCTCTCGACATGCGCATGATAGACCCGCATTATGAGGACCACCCCGACAACAAGGCTTCCCACTGCGCCAAGACGATTGCGGAGTATTACCACAAATACGACGCGCAGAAAGGCACGCAGTTCGTGTTCTCGGATCTGGGAACATACCAGCCGGGCGACGGATGGAACGTGTACAGCGAGATAAAGCGGAAGCTGACGGAGGACTACGGCATCCCGGCAAGCGAGGTGCGCTTCATTCAGGAGTGCAAGACCGACAAGGCACGCAAGGGGGTGATAGACGCCATGAACGCCGGAACGGTGCGCGTGCTGTTCGGTTCCACTTCCATGCTCGGAACGGGTGTGAACGCGCAGAAACGGTGTGTCGCAATCCATCATTTGGATACGCCGTGGCGTCCATCCGACCTGCAACAGCGTGACGGACGCGGAGTTAGGGCGGGCAACGAGATTGCCAAGCGTTTTGCCGGGAACAATGTGGATGTCATCATCTACGCGGTGGAAAAGTCGTTGGACAGCTACAAGTTCAACCTGCTGCACTGCAAGCAGACGTTCATCTCGCAGCTCAAAAGCGGGGCGATGGGCGCACGTACCATCGATGAGGGGGCTATGGACGAGAAATCGGGCATGAACTTCTCGGAGTACATGGCGTTGCTCTCCGGCAATACCGACCTTTTGGACAAGGCGAAACTGGAGAAGCGTATCGCATCGCTTGAAGGGGAACGCAAGTCGTTCAACAAGGGCAAGCGCGATTCGGAGTTCAAGCTGGAAGCCAAGACGGGGGAACTGCGCAACAACACGGCTGTCATCGAAGCCATGACGGAGGACTGGAACCGTTTTCTTTCCGTTGTGCAGACTGATAAGGAAGGTAGTCGCCTTAATATTGTCAAGGTGGACGGCGTGGATTCAACCGACGAAAAAGTTATTGGAAAGCGTTTGCAGGAGATAGCCAAGAACGCCACGACGGGCGGTTTGTACAAGCCTGTCGGGGAGATTTACGGTTTCCCGATAATGGTGGTCAGCGAGAGGATACTCAAAGAGGGGCTGGAATTTACCGACAATCGCTTCGTGGTGGAAGGGAATTACAAATACACCTATAACAACGGGCATCTGGCGATGGCTGACCCGGTAGCCGCCGCACGTAATTTCCTGAATGCATTGGAGAGGATTCCGTCCATCATCGACCAGTATAAGGCGAAGAACGAGGTGCTGGAAAAGGAGGTTCCGCAGTTGCAGGAGATAGCGGGCAAGGTGTGGAAGAAAGAGGACGAACTGAAACAGTTGAAGTCCGAACTTGCCGCGCTTGACCGCAAGATACAGTTGGAGCTTGCGCCGCCCGCGCAGGAAGTCACCGAAAAAGAAAAGAACGGGCAGGAGATCAAGCCAGATGCGGAAGGTGTACGGAGCATATCGCCACAACAAACCGATGATGTCCCGCAGATTCGCAGCCCGATGGATAAACGAAGTCCGTCTGGCAATTTCATTGCCAATCATATCATTATCGGGCGTCCGGGTTTTCAGTTTAAGGATGAAAACCGATCGAAAGGGATAAAAATTTAAAATTATGAATTTTATATAAAATATTAATAGGGGCTATCCAAAAGGTCTAAAAGTAAATCTTATCCCCTCTGCAAGTATCTGTAGAAGAGTGATTGCAAGAATTTCTTTCTTTTTGGGCAGCCTCTATTAAATTTATTTATTCTTTCTTGATTTATGTTTATAAACATTATACCAAAAACATTCCAACTAACCTTGTTTATGTTTTGTCAGCCACCATTTGCACAACCATATTTGACTCCCAAAGAGAGTGAATTCGATAAGATAACTTGCTGCATACCCACAATAAGGGGCTAAATAGAATACGAATGGGAAATAGATAACAGTACCGACAACAGATTGCGTTATGTAGTTGGTTAAACTCATTTTACCATAAAGCTGTAATGTGGAAACCGCTTTTTTGACACGTTCCTTATGACACAATAATATGAACGAGAATATTTCTACAGAATCATCAGTAAAACAGAAAAAAATACTAATTTTGTTTTTGATGATCATTTCAAAAGGAATTAGAAAAAATGTCTAATTCTAACTTATAGAGGAAAAAGCAACAATTAAATATTAAAGAATAAAAGATACGAAAAATATGACGCCAAAAGAGATACTACAAGAATGGATTGACTGCTTCAACGCCGCCGATGCAGTCGCTTTGGCAAACTTATACGCTCAGGATGCCATAAACCATCAAGTCGCAAACACCCCGGTTATAGGAAAAACAGCTATCCATAAAATGTTTGTAAATGAATTTGCAACCTCAAAAATGGTTTGTATTGTTGAGCATATATTCGAGGATGGAGAATGGGCTATCATGGAATGGAAAGATCCGCTCGGGTTGCGAGGATGCGGATTCTTCCATGTGCAAAACGATAAAATCGTTTTCCAAAGAGGTTATTGGGATAAGCTCAGCTTTCTCAAACAGCACGGTTTAACCGTAGAGAATAGTGATAAAAATCCAAACACATAACACCGTCCGATATGGGAATCATCATTCATTCTTTAGAGTCCGTTTCTTTCAAAGATTTGTATGCGGCATTCTCATCCGCATTCAAAGATTATGATTTCTCTTTGAATGCGGATGAATTGCGACGCATGCTCGACCGACGAGGATACAATCCACAACTATCTTTCGGAGCATTTTTCGAAGGACGGCTGATTTCTTTTGTGTTTAACGGAACAGGCATGTACAACAACATCTTGACGGCCTATGACACAGGGACGGGAACCGTACCTTCATTCCGGGGATTACACCTAACCCAAAAAATATTCACTTTCAGCCTCGAATTGATATATCAACAAGGAGTTCGGCAATATGTACTGGAAGTTTTGCAACACAATCACAAAGCAATAAAAATATATCGCAAATTAGGCTTTGAAACACAGAGAAATTTCAACTACTACTCTGCCAAACTGAGCGATATTGTTCCTGTATTGCAAGTAAACCATACCGCATGTCGCATACTCCCATCGGATTTAAAAAACTGCCTTAACCAAACGGCCTGGTTCGATTTTCATCCTTCATGGCAAAATGACAGGGCTTCACTGGAACGCGGAATCGACAATTTGGACATATTGGGAGCTTATGAAAGAGAAGAACTTGTCGGATTTGTTATCTTTGAACCGGCATCAGGCGATATTTCATCCCTCGCAGTTGCAAAAGATTACCGGCGTAAAGGAATAGGTAAGTCCTTGCTTAAAAGTGCTGTCAGTCATTTTCAAAGCGATGTACTCAAATTTACTAATGTTGATTGCGATTGTGAATCAGTCACTGGTTTCTTGTCATCATTAGGACTTACCCCAAAAGGACAACAGTTTGAAATGGTCAGAAAAATTTAACCTACATTTATATGAATAGCCCTCATCATCAAATAACGGTTCTCAGCTATACGCAGGCAGGGATTTTAACCACTGAACTTCCTACGAAGAACTGAACTTTAAATTTACCACTTAACTGTCCTACGAAGCACGAAAGCCCTGCTTGCGTATAGGTGATGTTATGCGGTCGGTTTTCATTTTCTCTTCTTTCTCGTTAATTTGTCAAGCAAAGTTACTAAATTTGCAGTCAAGCAATTTCAATTTTTGAATTATGTATTTCAGCAGACCTTGGACTTCTATCTAAGTGATAGGCAGTCCTGAAAATTCCAATCTCTTTTAGGTCAAGACAATTAGTCTATGGGTTTCGTGTACCGACTTTTTTGTAAAGGCGTTACGTTGTCATAGTTGCTCTGTCGGGTAATACTGTCTATTCACTTCTCCACGATTTGAATTCAAGTATTCACCTGTAAGAAGTTACTAAACCTGTTGGCGGAATTAATTTAGTGCATACTTAATTCTGCCAATGGGCTTGTCGTTAATGAAGTTTACGTATTGCAGAATGGTAAGTGCACTAATTTTGCCAATGATTC